>CAYUZP010000264.1:0-2540 GCA_964449655.1 uncultured Oscillospiraceae bacterium | reverse complement strand
TTTGCTCGGCGCGCCCCACCCGTTCCGGGAAACGAAATAGTCGCGCAAGCGCTCCCTTCAGTTTCCGACACTCCGCCCGCCTCTTTTCCGACAAGTCGGTGGCGGGCTACGGTCCCACCCCGAGGCTTGGTCGGTTCTGTCATAGCTTACGGAATCGTGACATGACCATACAGCGGGACATTGCCCGGAAATCAAAAGTGTGCTATCATGGATGATGGAAGGAAGACGGCTGCATCGCATGGTCCGCCGAGGAGCGCGTTTGCCGCTTGTGCCTTGATCCTATCCAATGGTTAAAACAGACAAAACGGCCAGGCCGGAAGAAGGAGCGAATATGAAGAACATCGCCTATTACAATGGAAAGATCGGGCCTATCGAAGAGATGAGCGTCCCGATGAACGAGCGCGCATGTTATTTTGGAGACGGCGTGTACGACGCGACATGCGTGGTTCACGGCGTGCCCATGGCGCTGCAGGATCACATCGATCGCATCTATCGAAGCGCCAAATGCATCGATATCGACATCCCCATTCCGAAGGAGGGCATGCGCGACATACTGCTAGGACTCGTCGCGCAGGTCGATCCCGGCGTCTGTATGCTCTATTGGCAGGTCACGCGCGGCGTCGGTCCCCGCGGGCATGCCTATCGTTTCGCGGGCGACAAACCCAGCTTGTGGGCATTTGTCATGCCGATTGAAATGCGCGATCCCTATGCGAATTACGGGTGCATCACGATGGAGGATACGCGCTTTCTGCACTGCAATATCAAGACGATCAACCTTCTGCCCAGCGTCATCGCCAGCCAGCGCGCCGAGGAAGCGGGCTGTGCCGAGGCCATATTCCATCGCGGTGAACGCGTGACCGAGTGTGCGCACTCCAATGTACACATTCTCAAAGACGGCACGCTGCAAACCGCGCCCTGTGACAACCTCATTTTGCCCGGCATCACCCGCGCCCACATCCTCGCGATCTGCAGGAAACACGGCATTCCCGTCCTTGAGCAGCCGTTCACTGTCAGCGAGATGTTCGCGGCCGATGAGATCTTCTTCTCCAGCTCCTCCGCGTTCACATGCCGTGTCACGACCATCGACGGCAAACCCGTCGGCGGGAAGGACGAAAAGACGTTCGGGATCATACGCGACGCCTATCAGCAGGAGATGCGGGAGGAATGCGGCATCGACTGAATGGCTGGCGGTCAGACGTCTCTCTATCGATCACTGCCTTAAAGCGTCACCCATGGAAAAGACAATCAAACGCGTGAAGAAAGCGCTTCGCGCGTTTTTTTAGTTGTCCTCACGCGTCAAGGCGATCGGTCACCTGTCATCGTGTCCGTATCATAAATAAGAACAAATATTCGTAAATCTATTGACAAAATTACGAAATGATGTAAAATATATGCGTATTTAATGAAATTAAGCGACAGAAAGACAGGAGGAAATCTCATGAAAAGGATTTTTGCGCTCATGCTCGCGTGCATCATGCTGGTGTGCTCTGTGAACGCGTTGGCCGAGGCGTTCGATCTCAGCGGCATGACTGACGAGGAGCTCAATGATTTGATCAGCGAGGCGATTGCGGAGCGGGACAACAGGCAGCAAAGCCATGAACCGGTCACGATCAACGCGTCGACGGACAAGTACACGTGGTATGTGCAGGATTACGTCGGGCGCAACGCGGCGAGCTTTGGCTACACGTCGCTGGGCGGGGACAGACTGGAGCGGTACGGCAATGGGTATCTGACATTTACATTTGTCACGGAGGACGGCACGTATCTAGACATCGACGACGAGGAACAGTTAAGGCAATACGTGGTGACAGGGCAGAACATCGCGCCAAACACACAGATACGATATATCTTTGAGAAGGACAGCGAAGGGAACGAGTACAGCAGCCTGCTTGAGTGGCAGAGCGTGGAGTGCGTCGATCTGACCGTGCGCAGGCTTGACGGGACATTGCGGGGCGAACCGATCGATTTTGAGCTGATTCCGATAGACGTTTCGCCGGATCGGTACACGGAGCACATCCGCAACTACGTGGGGAAGAATCTGGCGTCCTTTGGGTACGCGTCTTTGGGCGGAGATCGGCGCGACCATTACGGCGAGACGACGGTGAAGCTGAACATGGTGACTCAGGACGGGACGTATATCGATCCGGAGGATACGCAGCAGCTCATGCGGTATGTCGTCACGAGGCAGGATGTCGCGCCGAACAGCGAGATGAAGATAACGTATTTGAAGGACAGCCATGGCGAGGAATATTCAAGCCTGGTCGACAGCCAGACCTACGAGACAGTCACGCTGTATGTCCGCGAGATAGGCGACTGAGCGAATCTCATACAGGCGGCGCCTTTGGGCGTCGCTTTGATTTTATCCAATGGGTAGGGATCGATTGAAAAGCGGCGCTGCAGGTATTGCGGATTTTGACGGGGCAAAAGGTTACGTGATCGTACAATTTATTGATAGGACAAGTTTTGCAGGCAGCGAGGAGTGCGAAGACAAGTCAGGATGGTTACACAGACCTGCATCGTGGGTTGGGAGGGTGGGGACG
>CAYUZP010000263.1:1956-2552 GCA_964449655.1 uncultured Oscillospiraceae bacterium | reverse complement strand
TGTCGAGGACCTGCTGCGTGACGTCCTGCAGTTTGTCGCCGTCCGCCCAGATTTCGTCGAACAGGCGCAGATAATAGCGGCTGCTCTCCTTTGCATCCATGCGGATCACGGGGCAGTAGGCGTTATTGCCGCGCTCGCAGCCGAGATCCACGGTGGTGAAGCCGTTGACAGGCATGTAGGTGATCTCGTCCACGTTCATGAAACCCGGCATGTTTTCGTGGGAGACATTGGAACGGAATTGCACCTTGCGCCGGATCCAGTCCGCGCATTCCCGCGCGATGGCGCGTTGTGTCAGTTCGTTGCGGAGCTTCACCTCAAACTCCGTACCGTACAGGCTGCGCTCGCGGCGGAGGCGGGGAATGTAGAACTCGCGCCGCCCCTTCGGCGTCTTCTCCTCCACAAAGGTCGGGGAAGTGAAGATGAACCGGAGCTCCGAGACGCTCTCCAGCTGCTTCTTCAGTTCCTTGTAGGCATAGAGCGAAAAGCACGTCGCCGCAACGGACAGCTTGCTGCCCTTGCGCAGGGTTGCGCGCAAATCATCCCGCAGCGTCACATTGACGTTGTCGATCAACTTCATCTGGCGCCATCTCCGTTTT
>CAYUZP010000263.1:0-1946 GCA_964449655.1 uncultured Oscillospiraceae bacterium | reverse complement strand
TAAATCGCCCCGGAAATGCAACGATGGGTTTTGCCGGAAACGACATGAAAATTTCACCGCAATCAGAGGGGAGCATTGATTTGTCGCTTTGGACTGAATATGATACGATATGACTATAAAGTTAAGATAAGTGAAAGCAACCCTGATCAGGAATATTCCTATACCCATAGCCACCCCCAAAGAGCAGCAGGAGATCATCCGTCTCGTTGATCTTGCGCTGAAACGCAAGACAGATGATATATTGAGGCAAATTGACGAAAGAGTGGAAGCGCTCTACCAAAAAGCTCTTCCCGCCGGGGACACAGTATGACGGGCAATCATAAGGGCTCCCCGCGCAGGGGAACTGTCAGGCGAAAGCCCGATTGAGGGGAAGAGCCCCCATCCATGGATTACAATTGCAAAATTTACAAGGAGGATAAGTAGTATGGCTGACGTCAAGTATGAGATCGTGCGGGAAGTGGGAGTCCTGTCCGAGAGCAAAAGCGGCTGGAGAAAGGAACTGAACCTGATATCCTGGAACGGCGCCGCGCCCAAATACGATTTGCGCGACTGGGATCCGAAACATGAGAGAATGGGCAAGGGCGTCACGCTCACGGAGGAAGAGCTGCAGAAGTTGAAGGAGATTCTGAACACATGAAGCGGCAGTGGTCTGCATGAGCTGTCGACGATGATTTACATCGTCGCGCAGATGTCGATCAAGCCGTTAGATACAAAGCCCGACAAAATATGACCCCGGAGGGGGTCATATTTTGTGTGTCTTAGTTTAAACTAGGGACCAACGGCCTGCTTCGCAGCGAGGGTGTATTTCACCGCACCGGTATACGAGCCAGCAGGCGCATCACCATCAACAGCCACCGTGTATTTCACACTAATCGTATCCTCAGCCGCCGCTGCAGCTTGCTCCGCCACGGTTTGAGCAGCACCCGCACTAGGCACAGCGTGATAGCTATCATACCCAGAGGCAATACCAGTACCAGTCAACTTAAACGCCCAGTTCGAAGCCGAACCGTCGAGCGTAGTGCCAGTTTCGATATCGTGAGTAGCCGTCGCGTTGTACAGTTTGTCCTCGTGACCAGTCGTCCCCGCGCCTACTGCCGTCAACGTCCAACCATTTGCATCATTACAAACGATCTTAAACGTGCTACCATCGGCTTCCAGAGCCTCGGTGGTTTTACCAGTGACCGTGTCGAAAGTCACGTCTTTGCTGGCCGCTTCCACGCCGAGCGTGCAGGACTTCTCAACCGTCAGGGTGATATTGTCAGTTGTGGTGGCAATATCTTCCGCACTCACCCCGATTACTGGGATTGCGGCGAGAGCCAGCGACGCAGCGCTTAGGCCTATGATTTTTTTGTTCATTTTTCTCCTTTTTACTGTTTATTATAAAATACGACCTTCTCTACCATCGATATTAACGTGACCACTTCGTTTCGTCAAGCGGCTTTGCGCTGACCATGGCGGGCAGTTTTCCACAGGTGAATCGCTTCATTCATGGCAGTGCAAAAACAGTTGGTGGTAAGAGTGAAAAGGCCTATCGGACGAGAAGGCCAGCCGTGTGATGAAATTCATCGATAAACTTGAGGAAAACAAGACGGCTAAAGATACGAGGAGGGAGGCAGCAGTGCGGTGAAAAGCATATCGGAGCTTCCTGAAGGCGCGGAAGAAAATAGCTCCATCGCCGGCAGGTTTCGATTATGAACAAGAGTTAGAAAAAGCGCGAATCGAGAGGCATGAAAGTCTTAAATGAAACGAAAGTCTTGATCGATGCTGTCGTACAACGCGCGCCGTATGCGGCGGATGCTGATTGTTGATAAGCCGTATCGATTGGGGCAGATCTGAACCGAGAGGATTCTTTGACTTACTGGTTTCAGAACGGATTATTCAGTAGTATTACCCAAATATCGGTCTGTATTTTAGTGAATTTCTATAATAAACAGTAAAAAGGAGAA
>CAYUZP010000262.1:0-2561 GCA_964449655.1 uncultured Oscillospiraceae bacterium | reverse complement strand
TTTTTCGATATTTCTCCTTGACGATCCTCAATCCGGCATTCCAAAATCCTCATCCGTCAGCACGACGTCCGTCACACGAATCTGTCTGTCAAGCTCCAGCAAACTTGCCCGCGCGCGCCCGCCGCGACAGTAGTTGCCTGCCGAGCCGGGATTGAGTAAAAGTATGCCATGCGCGTACTCGCATAGCGGCTTATGCGTATGCCCAAAGAGTGCGATATCCGCATGCCGCTCTTTTGCATGGTCGATCAACGTTTGGCGCGTGCGGCAAAGATGTCCGTGTTCCATGTGGATTCGTCGGCCGCCCAATTCGATGAGCAGATCGAGCGGCAGCGCAGATGCAAAGTCGTTATTCCCGCGCACTGCGTAGAGGATCGGACTACCGGGCAACTTGGCGAGCTTTTCGCGAAGGTGCTGCGCGTCAGGCGCCACGTCCCCTAGGAAACATGCCGCATCGATATGTCCCATCTTGCCCAGCAGGATGTCAAGCGATTGCCAGTCGCCATGGCTGTCTGAAAAAACGCCTACCCGCGTCATGCCCGTTCCTCCTCCTGCAGCGCGCAAAGCACGGCCTCAATGCCGCGTCTTCTGTGGCTGATGGCGTTTTTGACCGCCGGCGAAATTTCGGCGAACGTCTCCCCCGTCTCGCACTGAAACAGCGGATCGTATCCGAAGCCGCCATTCCCCCGTCGCTCAAAGAGGATCGTTCCCTCACATGTCCCGCGGCGGACGATGTCGGGTTTGCCTGGGCGGACGAGTGCAATGGCCGCGACATATCGCGCGGTTCTCGGCGCAGGCACATCTTGAAGGTTGCGCAAGAGCAGCTCATTGTTGGCTTCATCGTCGCCGTGCCGGCCGCAATAACGCGCGCTGTAAACGCCCGGCGCGCCGCCGAGCGCGTCGACTTCAAGACCGCTGTCGTCCGCAATCGCTGCCTGATTGCATCGCGCGGCGACAAAGCGCGCTTTGATCAGCGCGTTCTCTTCAAAAGTCGCGCCGTTCTCTTCAATGTCCCCTTCGATGCCCGCCGCGTGCATCGGTACGATCTCGTAACGCTGTCCGAGAATCGCGGCAAATTCCCGAAGTTTATGTTCGTTGTTGCTGGCCACAATCAGGCGCGGCAGCGGTTGATTCATCTCCATACTCCTTTGAGGGATCACCATGACAGCAGCACTTCCCGTCAAAGAACGGATCTCGCATATGCCTGGCTCTAGTCCATCCTGATATCATGCGTCGCAGGCGTGGTCCTGCTGCCTGCACGAATCCTGACAAGCGCTTTTCCCAACCGTATCGTTCAGTTTGCGGTCGCGCCAAAAGAGCGCGCAAAGGCTTTTGCGCCTTCCGTGTACTCGATGTCTCCATCATCGAAAATCCATATCGCTTCGACGCCGTCGAGCGAATCGATGAATGCGCGGGATTCCTCATAGGGCATGAGAAACGCGGCGGTGGAAAGCAAATCGGCATAGCCGGAATCCACAGTGATGATCGAAACGGAACGATAATAGCGATCCGGCATCAGCGTATCGGGGTCGATCAGATGATGGTAGCGCTCGCCGTCCACCTCGTAAAACCGCTGATAGTCTCCGGATGTGACGACCGAACAGTTTGACAGATACAGCGCCTCGACGATGTCGCTCGTGCCGAGCACCGCACCGTCCGGATCCTGTATGCCGACACCCCATGCGTTGCGGCCGTCTAGCGGGGGATCGCCTGCGCGCACATTGCCTCCCGCGCTGATCACAAAGGAAGGCATGTCTCCGGAGAGGAGCATCTGCGATACGATTTCCGTCGCATATCCCTTTGCCACCGCGCCAACATCCAACTTCAGCTCAGGATCGGCATAGTAGACCGTCATCGCTTGCGCGTCGAGCACAAGGTCATCGATGTCGATGTGTGCGCTGGCGGCCTCGAGCGCATCCATCGGCGGGAGCTGCGCGTGCGCGGGGTCGTTGAGCCCTGCCTCCCTGTAATCATGCCAGAGACGAAGGACGCTGCCCATCGCGATGTTTGTCCGGCCTTTCACCGTGTCATATTCGCTCTTGGAGAACGTCAGCAGCCCAAAGAGGATCGGATCGACCTTGACGGGCCCTTCTGCCGCGCGCTCATTGAGCGTGTAGACATTCACGATTCCCTCGTCCTCGTAGCTGTTGTAGTTGTCAAAGAGCTTGTGCAGATAGAGATAGAGATCATGAACCGTAGCCGCCTCTTGATTGAATGTCTCCTCATCCTCGGCAAACCCCACAAGCGAGATGACCGTATCGAAGGAGTCAAAAAAGACCGTGCTATAGCGGTTTTGACCCTCCGCTGTGGCAGACGTCACGCTGAACATAAACAGCGCCAAACAGCAAATGAGTATCCGCATGAAGCGGGAAATTTTTATGACATGGCCTTTCATAACGCGCATCCTTTCTACAGAGAATGGCTTGCTGTGGATCGTTTCGATTATAGCAGAAAATCTTCCGGGAGACAAGAGTGTCAGAATCGTTTGAATTGTGGATGGCTGGCAGAAAAGAATAAAGGCCTATTCGTCATCTGTAGCTCCTGTTCCATTTCCATTGGATGCC
>CAYUZP010000261.1:0-2564 GCA_964449655.1 uncultured Oscillospiraceae bacterium | reverse complement strand
ATGATCGCATTCACATTAAACGTGGTTATAGCAGGCTTTGCCGGGGAAATTCTGATCTGCGGTCAAAAGACACTTCTCACGGCCACATGATAACATTCACAAAACACGTGGTTATAGCAGGTTTTCCGGTGCTAACCTGATTCGCGGTCAACAGACACGCTCTCGAATCTCTGCGCGCCCCACCCACCCGCCCAACAAGCACCTTCAGACAAACCGGCCCGCGCGAAACGCGCTTTGCATGACTGCGCTGCTCCAGGACATGCTTGCGCATGTTCGCGTTGGTATGCGATATACCGATACGTTTTTTGTGTGTTCCGCGCTGTGCGATGTGCATCCCATGCCACAGCCGCACGCAAGACGCGCAAGTGATTTGGCGCACAAAATCGTATTTTACCCATTTTAAATATGCGTTTATAAAACCAAACTGTTGTGATTTGTGGCATCAATATGAACAGAGGTACAAAATGTGTCATCGCTGTGAATAAATGTGACAAATGGATTGAAATGTTGCAATGCCGCTTCATGTGTGGTATGATAAGCGCGCAGACGGGCGATATCGCCCCCAACATCGACCCAGATCAGGAGGACAGAAAATGAGAAAGTTCGTAGCAGGCGCCGTAACGCTGTTGGCGCTTTCCCTGGCTCTGACCAGCGCCCTGGCTGTGACCGAGAATGAAGCCGAAACACTGGCGTTGGAGACGGTTGGCTCGACAGCTCGGTTACAGCGCACCGAGCGGGATGACGACGGCCTTTATGAGGTCAATTTGACCGACGATCAGGCGCGCTATCAGGTGGACGTGCGTCAGAGCGACGGCGCGATCATCGAAGTGGACATGGACGTGATCGGGGCCGCGCGCGCGAACACATTTGAATTGAGCGAGGCGCAGGCGTCGGATGCCGTGCTGGCGCTCCATCCGGGCGCGAACATCGATTTCGTGGTTCAAGAGCGCGATGACGGTTCATGCGAGTACGAGGTGTTCTACAGCTTGGAAGGCGAGATCGGCAGCGTGACGATCAACGCGTCGACAGGCGATGTGGTGGGCACAAAGCTGTGGCCCGAGGCGGCGGCGCTGAACGTGATCAAGGCTGACGCGGCTGTAGAGAGCGCGAAAAGCCGTAAAGCGGGCGATTTGGCCGACTTGGAACTCTCCTACGAGCGCCGCGGCTATGTCTATGACGGCGAGATCTTGGATGGCAGGACGGAATACTCCTTCGAGATCGACGCGCTGACCGGCAGCGTCATCGAATGGGAGAGAGACGACTGACATCCCGCGAACCTTCAAAAGGGATACTGACGGGGCTGTTTCACAGGCGTGGGACAGCCCCGCTTTTTATTCCGCGACGCATCTTTCCGCTGAATTTCAGACGATTGATTGATGATATTAAATCTTTGTAACCATTAGCGCTTGATTTTAAAATCTCGACAAGCGGTTCATCCGGTGTGATTCGCCTACGCGTTCAGCCTGGGATGCGATATGTTACAAAATTGTGAACGGAACGTCCGTCGTGAAGACGCGTGTTTTTGAAGACTTGCAAACAGAACGGCTTTTTTGTATAATGACAATGAGATTGGATTCAATGAATCGACGGGACATGTGCATAAAAGAAAGGATGGACATGCGATGAACAAGGCGAAAACGATCGTGTTGGCGCTGATGGCGCTCTCGCTTTTCGCTGTGCCTACATACGCGGAGGACGGCGTCACGCTGGGGAGGGAAGAGACATTTACCCTGAGCGGCATCGTGCTCACCCTGGGCGATGAGGAGCTGCGCGTTGACCGGTTCGGGACGGCGGAACAGATCGTCCCAGCGGCTGGGGACGGCGCAATCCATCTAGGCGGGATAGGCGAGGCGACGGTTAGCGAGGCGGCCAAACAGGCTTTGGAGCCCGTCGAAGGCGAACAGTTCTTTGTCGTCGTCGGTACGCTGGCGGGCGCTGGTGACGGGCTGGCGGAAAGGCTGCGTGTCGGATTCACGTTTGACGATCGCGCGCGGTTTGCGGGCGATGCCGTATTGACCGGAAGCGGGGAGCTCTGTCTCTATGCGTCCGTGCCGCTGTCGATCCTGGATACCTACAGGACATGCGAATTGAGCATCGGGGTATTGCGCGAGGGCGAGGCCGGCGCGGGGGATGGCGACAGGTTTGATCTGGGCGAGGAAGTGTTCAGCGCTTTGCTGATCCGCGAGAGCGGCGCGATCCAGGTGACCACTGAACCGGAAGCGACTGAGTCGGAAGCGACGCAGACTGAAGTACCAGAAGTAACGCAAGTGTCTGAGGAAGAAGCGACTGAATCGGAAGCGCTGGAAATCAGTGAAGTGACTGAGGAAGAAGCGACTGAATCGGAAGCGCTTGTTGTAACGGAAGAGGCGGAGGAAGAAGCGACTGAGTCGGAAGAGACGGATAACAGCGAAGTGACGGAGACAGAAGTACCAAATGTAACTGAAGTGACTGAGGAAGAAGCGACTGAGTCGGAAGCGACGGAGACAGAGGTACCAGATGTAACGGAAGAGACTGAGGAAGAAGCGACTGAATCAGAAGCGGCGGATAACAGCGAATCGCAAGAG
>CAYUZP010000260.1:0-2569 GCA_964449655.1 uncultured Oscillospiraceae bacterium | reverse complement strand
GTGCGAAGCGGCTGCTCGGTTCCCACCCCCGGGAAACGAAATCGTCGCGCAAGCGCTCCTTTTCGTTTCCGATGCTCCGCCTGCCTGCTTCCGCTACTAGCGGCGGCGGACTCCGGTCCCACTAGCGGCGGCAGGCTCCGATCCCAGCCCACGAAGCAGGGCTGTATAACGCGCATAACATAATTTATACATGGTCATCGTTACATATAGTTAAGGGAGCGTTCATCCTCCGAGGGAGAAAGCATGAGCTTCTTCACTGCTTGCGATTTTGATTTGCGCGATTGTGCGATGAACTGATGATATAAAAAATTGAAAAAATTGCAAAGAAAAAGAAGGAATACGATTATCGTCATCGAAATAGAGAAAAGGGGCAATAGCGAGTGATGGTTGATGCGCTCTTATGGCCTGGGATCAAAGCATTTTAAAGGCGTTTAAAATCACGCGGGAGACAGGCGCTGCCTTGCGGCGGGACGGGCGAGGATATGCAAATCGTGATCGGGGAGCACGCGGGTTTTTGCTTTGGCGTGCAGCGCGCTGTGTGCAAGGCGTTTGAATGCGCGCAGAGCGGCATTCCCTGTGTGACGCTGGGTTCGCTCATACACAATCCGCAGGAGGTCGAGCGTCTATCGCGCGCGGGGGTGAAGAGCGTGCAGTCGCTTAGTGATGTGCTGCCCGGGCAGACCGTCATCATCCGTTCGCACGGTGTGACGCCGGATCTCTATGCGCGCTGCGAGGCGAAGGGCATACCGATCATCGACGCGACATGTCCGCATGTGGCGGGCATACACAAGCTCGTGCGCGAGAAGAGCGCGCAGGGCCGCGCCGTGATCATCGTCGGCGAGGCGAATCACCCGGAGGTCGAAGGGATTGCCGGGTGGGCACAGGGGCCCGTGATCGTGCTGGCGGACAGCGAGGCCGCGCGTCGCGCCAAGCTTCCCGAAAGCGCGCTCGTGATCGCGCAGACGACCCTTCGTCGGGAACAATACGAGGACGTGCTGCGGGTATTGCGTTTGCGCGTGCCGTCGCTTGAGGAGTGCATGACCCTGTGTGCGGCGACGACGCAGCGCCAGCGGGAGGCCGAGCGGCTTTCCCTCGAATCGGACGCGATGATCGTCGTGGGCGGGCGCGACAGCTCCAACACGGAAAAGCTCTTTGAGACATGTGCGGCGCACTGCAAAAGGTCCATACGCGTCGAGACGCCGGAGGAGATCCCGATGGGTTTTGTGGGGCCCGATGACCGCGTCGCCATCACGGCAGGCGCGTCGACGCCGCAGTGGCTGCTTGTGCAGGTGAAAGCGCGCGTATCGCAGATGCAGCAAGGCAGCGCAAAAGGCGAATAGTTATCAATAATTATCAATTGAGATGCGATTTTCGGCGATCATTCGCCGTGATCAATAAAACGTATCCGCAAGGGCTATGCCTATAGGATACTGGAGGAGGTACCAGTCATGAACGACACTGAAAAATCCGTGGTTTCCGAAGGCGAGGATTTTGCCGCGATGCTGGAAGAGACGATGGTAAAATTGCACCCTGGTCAGGTGGTCAAAGGCGTGGTGGCACAGGTGGGAGACGACGGCATTGTCGTGAGCATTCCCGGCAAAGCCGACGGCTACATCAAGAAGAGCGATCTCGTGACCGAGGACTGCAAGGTCGGGGACGAGATCGAGGCCGAGGTGGTCAAGCTCAACGACGGCGAGGGCTATGTGCTCCTCTCCGAGCGCAAGGTGATCGCCACGCGCAACTGGGAGAAGCTGATCGCCGAATACGACGAGGGCGCCTGCGTGGAAGCTACGGGACGTGAAGCCGTCAACGGCGGCCTGATCGCCGACGTGATGGGCGTGCGTGCGTTCATCCCGGCCTCCCATCTGTCCCGCCGCTTCGTCGAGAACATCGGCGAGTTCGTGGGCAAGACCATGACCGTCAAGATCATCGAGGTGGACAAGGCCAAGAAGCGCATCGTCGCCAGCCGCAAGGCCTATCTGCTGGAGGAGCGCAAGAAGGCGTGGGACAAGATCGAGAAGGACATGGTCGTGACGGGCGTCGTCCGCAGGCTGACCGATTTTGGCGCTTTCGTCGACATCGGCGGCGTGGACGGTCTCATTCACGTGACCGATCTGGCGTGGCATCGCGTGAAGCATCCATCCGAGATCGTATCCCCAGGCCAGGAAGTGCAGGTCAAGATCATCGGTGTGGATCGCGAGAAGGAGCGCATTCAGCTGAGTCTCAAGGCGCTGCAGCCGCAGCCGTGGGATCTGGCGGAGGAGAAGTATCCTGTCGGGTCCATCGTCGAGGGCAAGGTCGTGCGCATCACGACGTTCGGCGCTTTCGTCGAGCTGGAGCCGGGGCTTGATGGCCTTGTGCACATCTCGCAGTGCGCGCTCAAGCGCATAGCGAAGGTGGAAGACGCGGTGCAGGTCGGGCAGACCGTGCGCGTGAAGGTGCTGAAGGTGGACAAGGAGGCCAGGCGCATCAGTCTGTCCATCCGCGAAGCGCTGACCGAGGAAGTCGACTACAACGCCGAGGTGCAGGGGCTGGACTTTGAGGAAGAGGGAAGCGCGGCCGCCGAATC
>CAYUZP010000259.1:0-2573 GCA_964449655.1 uncultured Oscillospiraceae bacterium | reverse complement strand
CGATCCCCACGTGACTGTTTCAAAAAAACAAACGAAATCAACAATCCTGCCCGCGAAAACGGGATGGCTCAAGGAAAGAGATCCGATTGAAATGGAAAAAAAGAAGACAGCGACGGGGCAAAAGGGCTTTCGCAATCGGCTGATATTGTCCTTCGCGCTGCTTACCCTGCTCTTTTGTGTGCTATTGATGCTGAACATCAACATCGGCAGTGTGCGCATCGCGCCGACGGACGTGCTGCGCGTGCTCATGGGCGGCGGGCAGGACACGACGCAGCGCGGTATCATACTGAAGATACGCCTGCCCCGCGCTCTGGCCGCGGCGATATTGGGCGGCGCGTTGGCGATATCCGGTGTGCTATTGCAGACGTTTTTTCGCAACCCGATCGCGGGGCCGTACGTGCTGGGGATATCCTCGGGCGCGAAGCTCTTTGTGGGCATTGTGACGATATTCGTGCTGCACGGCGCCTCGCACATGCCCTTTGGGCTGACGATGGCCGCGGCGTTTGCGGGATCGATGCTCTGCACGGGCCTTGTGCTTTTGTTTGCGCGGCACGTGCAGAGCATGTCGATGCTGCTCGTGATCGGCATCATGGTGGGCAACATATGCAGCGCGCTGACCGATTTCATCGTCACGTTTGCGGATCAGGCGGACGTGGCGAATCTGCACGCGTGGTCGATGGGCAGCTTTTCGGCGATATCTTGGGAAAACCTGGGCGCGGCGAGTCTGATCATCGCGGTGGCGCTGCTGCTGTGCGTGCTGCTGATCAAGCCCATAGGCGCGTATCAATTGGGCGAGGCGTATGCGTTGAGCATGGGCGTCAATGTGCGCGCGTTTCGGGTATCGCTCATCGCGCTCTCCAGCGTGCTCACGGCCTGCGTGACGGCGCTCTCAGGGCCGATATCGTTTGTTGGCGTCGCTGTGCCGCAGATGACGAAGCTGCTCTTTGGCACATCTAAACCCGCGGTGATCCTGCCCGGCGCGTTCTTGTGTGGCGGCGTGTTCTGCATGTTCTGTGACCTGATCGCGCGCACGGCGTTTTCGCCTACGGAGCTCATGATCAGCACGGTGACGGCGGCGTTTGGGGCGCCTGTGGTCATCGCGCTGATGCTCGGGCGGCAGAGGAGGGACGGTCGTGGATGAGATCGTGTTCAGGGCGGACGCGCTCGTCGTGGGCTATGGCGGAAAGCCGCTGATACGGGACATCGACGTGCGATTGCGTGCGGGCGAGATATTGGTGCTGATCGGTCCAAACGGCGCGGGCAAGACGACGATTCTTAGCAGCATCACGCGTCAGATCGAGCCGATCGCGGGCACGGTGTACATCGGCAAGGACGACGTGAAAAGCATGAACGCTTTGGCATTGGCGCGGCGCATGTCCGTCGTGCTGACCGAGCGCATCAGGCCCGAACTGATGACCTGCTTTGATGTCGCTGCCGCCGGTCGATATCCGTACACGGGCCGGTTTGGGACGCTCAGCGATCAGGACAGGGAAGCCGTTTACAGCGCGCTCAGACGCGTACATGCCGAATCGCTGGCGGACAAGGCGTTTTCACGGCTCAGCGATGGACAGAGACAGCGCGTTTTGCTGGCCAGGGCGCTGTGTCAGGAGCCGGAGGTGCTCGTGCTGGATGAACCGACATCGTATTTGGACGTGCGCTATAAGCTGGAGCTCCTGCATAGCCTGCTCGATATGGCGCGTGAACAGCGCATGGCGATCATACTCTCGCTGCATGAGATCGACTTGGCGGAAAAGATCGCCTCTCAGGTGATGTGCGTCAAGGACGGGAGGATCGCGCGATTGGGAGCGCCCGAGGAGGTGTTCACGGAGGAGTTCATCGCCGCGCTGTATGACATCGAGCGGGGACATTATGACGTCACGTTCGGAAGCGTTGAACTCGCGCCACCGGAGGGAGAACCGCGCGTGTTCGTCGTATGCGGCGCGGGTACCGGCACAGTGCACATGCGCGCGCTGCAGCGGCGAGGCATACCCTTTGACGCGGGGATACTGCTTGACAACGATGTCGATTGTGCCGTCGCCAAAGCGCTCGCGCATCGCGTGTTCGCGCAGGAAGCGTTCACGGCGATTGAGCCGGAACTGTTTGAGGAGGCCAGGCGCGCGATGATGCGCTGTGAGGTCGTGCTCGATGCGGGCGTGCCCATACGCAGCGGGAATGCGGCGTGCGGTGCGCTGCTAAATTGTGCGCGGGAGAGCGGGAAGGCTATCGTTCGTTCGGTCGGTGAGATCGATGAAAAGCGCGTGTGCGCAAAGCCGAAATGAGCGCTTTTGCGAGGATCGGGCGGGATTTGTCTTTGGCAGCGTCAGGAGCACATCGTGATGTCACCTTTTGATGGACGCGTAAGGGATCGGGGCAAGCGGGTTTGGGATTTGAGGGGTTAAACAGGATTTGCGGGATGGAACTTGCTTTGCGGGCAACGGACACTTTGTTTGGACAGACTTTACAAGCAACAGAGACTTTGTTTAAACAGTATTGGCGGGAAACAGACACTTTTGCCGCAGATCGTCCGTTCCCAGTCCGGGAAACGAAATAGTCGCACAAGCGCTCCTTTTCGT
>CAYUZP010000258.1:0-2590 GCA_964449655.1 uncultured Oscillospiraceae bacterium | reverse complement strand
GCGGCGTGCCCGGCATCATGGCTTCGCGCACGATCGAGCAGGATCGCGACCGCAAGATGACCATCATGACAACCGCCTTCATCCCCTGCGGCGCCAAGATGCCCATCATCGGGCTGTTCGCCGGCGCTGTGTTCGGCGGCTCCGCATGGGTGGCCGTCTCCGCTTTCTTCATCGGCATCGCCGCCGTGGTCGTCTCGGGCATCATGCTCAAGAAGTTCAAGATCTTCGCGGGCGAGCCGGCGCCTTTCGTCATGGAACTGCCCGCCTACCACATTCCGTCGGCGAGCAACGTCCTGCGCGCCACGTGGGAGCGCGGCTGGAGTTTCGTCAAGCGCGCCGGCACCATCATTCTGCTCTCCACGATGATCCTGTGGTTCCTGCAGGGCTACGGTTTCACGGACGGGGTCTTCGGCGCCGTCGAGGACAACAACTCCTCGCTCCTCGCTTCAATCGGCAACGCCGTCTCTTGGATCTTCTACCCGCTGGGCTGGACGGGCGGCATGGCCTGGAAGGCGACCGTGGCTTCCGTCACGGGGCTCATCGCCAAGGAAAACGTCGTGGGCACGTTCGGCACGCTCTACCACTACGCGGGCGACATCAGCGAGAACGGCGAGGAGATCTGGACGCTGGTGGGCGCGGACTTCAACGCCGTCACCGCCTACAGTTTCATGATCTTCAATCTGCTGTGCGCTCCCTGCTTCGCCGCCATGGGCGCCATCAAGCGCGAGATGAACAACGCGGGGTGGACCGCTTTCGCCATCGGCTACATGACATTCTTCGCCTACGTGGTCGCCCTGATCGTCTATCAGCTCGGCGGACTGGCCGAAGGGCTTGTGAGCTTTAACGTCTGGACTGTCGTCGCGCTTGCCGCCGTCGCCGTGATCCTCTGCCTGCTGTTCCGCAAGGGCTGGCAGGACGATGGGCGCTCGCGGTCGCTGAGCTCCGTCGACGCGGCGGGGCGCTGACCCTGGCCGGTAAAAAGGAGTGAGAGACATGCCTCCCGTCCTCGGAAAGTTGATCGTGATCGGCGTGCTGGCGTGCGTCGTGGCTCTGGCAGTCCGCTCCGTGTGGAAGTCGCACAGGAGCAAGAGCTGCGACGGCGACTGCTGCAAGTGCCGCGGCTGCCACTGAAAACGCTTGAATGGAACCGCGCGGGCGGAGTAAAATCCTCCGCCCGACTGCCCTGCGGGAATTTCGCTTTGATGCCCCTGCCGTCGGGACGCTTCCGAGGCCGCGGCAAACCGGCATTAGCGCCGCGGGCGAGAGTCCGCGAGCCTGACGGACATTCGCTGCCCGGCGCGGCCGTCAGTCGCGCACGCGATTCTCTCCGCAAATGGAATGGATAAAACACTTCCGTGTATCGCAAAAGGCGCCGACCAAGAACGTTCGCGCCGTCCGCTAGAGTTCGGGCGGAACACGGGAACGACTGGTTTAGGGGCGCAGAAACAGTGTTCGCACTGAAAGCGGCCGTGCGCGGTCACTCTCAGTCGTCGAGCCGCTCGATTTCCTGCCCGGCTTCTCAGAACGTCTTGCCGTCAAAGAGGGGAGCTTTCTGAAACGCACCGCCGCGCTTTCAATAGCCGGACTCGTCGTGTTCCCAAAGGTAATTAAATGGGGACAAGCACTTCATCACATCCATGTGACACCCACGGTAAACCTGAAATCAATATTTCGTACACAAAATAAATACGGAATGTCCGGACTGATGGCATGCGTTATGATTTATCGGCAATGAATGAGGTAGGCAAGACATCTTACGAAGAAATAAAAGGTGTTGTTTCGGAGGAAAAGTATGCAAATCTGCCTTGTGAATATTTAGGCGCTGTTATGGCTAACAATCAATGTACATTTGAGGATTTCAAATATGCAATCGAATTATACAGAGATCAGAGCAAATATAAAGGTGCTGAGTCAAGTCCCAATTTGTGTGTAAATTCCTTCAGGTAAAAATTTTATCTGGCGGGATGCTTGCATCCCCTTGTCCGCCATCCGGCACAGAGGACTGGTGCAGTCAAGGGAGCCGCGGGCGAGCCTAAGCCGTTCATTGACGGCAGCAGGCAGTTCTGCTACCTTATGCAGCACTCAGCTGCAACTGTTCCTCAGCGATGATAACAGACTGGCTGGCACCTCTGAATTCGTCAAGGCCGCGTAGGTTGGGCACTGAACACGGCCCGGCCATTTTGCAGAGCCTCGTCCCTTCCAAATAAAGACGGATCCCATGAGCCGCAACAACGAATTGCTGTTTGGAAAGATGCTGGTCGCCTTTGACCGTCGCTTCAGTTCCTTGTTCAGCCTTTCTCTATGGTTGGAGGTGCGGCAGTGCCTCTTCAGCCCGGCTGGAAGGAGCATGGCAGTCAAGGCGCTTTCAAAGCATTCATCCAAGCATCCCATGGCAGCCTCTGCGACATCTCTTGACGCCATTACAATAACATAACCTATAACCGCTACTATCTGCAAATGGAGCGCCGCTACGCAGGGTATGCCTTCGGTGTGGCTGTATCTCTTGCACACTGTCCATGGAGGGGCTCACTTTTGCTTTATCCGTATATCCAAGTTTATCAGACGTGACTGAGCGCTTGTACTTCAGAGA
>CAYUZP010000257.1:0-2611 GCA_964449655.1 uncultured Oscillospiraceae bacterium | reverse complement strand
CCCGGCTGCGCGAGTGCACCGGTGACATCTCCACCTAAGAGCGTGCCAAAGATACTGACGGAGGACGCGTCGCCGACATTCATCAGCATCAGCGCGTGGCCTCCGTATTCCTCGCCCGTTCCGCCAATGACCTTGCCGCCTATGCCGATGCTCGCTTGGCCCATAGCCGAGACAATTTGAATGCCGTTTCCGCCGACATGACCGCTGCCGCCGCGTACCACTCCGTCGACCGTGATGTATGCGTTGCCGCTCAGCTCATACAGATTGATCGCGTGTCCACCGAGCGATACGCCGTCTCCGCCGTAGATGTCGCCGGAAATCATCAGCGCGCCCGCGCTCTCCATCGGCTCAATCTCCACACCGGGGCCGCCGACGCTGCCGCCGCCGCCTTGCACCCGTCCCTCAAGGCTCGCGTAAAAATCGCCGGCTTGGTGATGGTTGCGTACGCCCGCGCTCTCCCTGCCGCCTGTGATCACGCTGCCGCGGTCGGCGAGCAACGAACCGTTCCCGGTGAAAAGGATGCCCTCCTGTCCCTCCGCGCCGCGGACGGTCACGCTGTCGGCTAAGTGTATATAAGAAGTGCCCTCAGCGACGAGCGTGCCGCTGAGCACGATGTTATCAAAGGAAATGCTGGCATCCTTGAGGCGCAGGGCGTCTATGGACGCAAGCTCGCCCTCGCAGGACTGTATGCGGACGGGAACGAGCGTGGAGAGCGGCGCGCCGTCCGAAGCGGACAGATTGCCCGCGATGAGGATGATATCGTTGTCATTAGCGATCGCGACGAGGGCGATCAGCTCATCATAGGTGTGCGCTGTGCCGATCGTCTCCGCGGCACAGGTCGCTGGAATGAGTCCGAGCAGGCACATGGCGAGCATCAGGGCCGCCAACCGTTTGGCCATATCAAACGCTTCTTTCTTTGAACTTGCTGTCTGGTGAATGTATCTTAAATCAAAGCCCATAAGGCTGAAGAAAATTCTGCTTCAGCGGAACTTCATTATAGCATGTCACGCATCTGTCTGCAAGTCCGTGCAGCGCGCAGGCCGTCTTCCTGTCACGTTTTCGTCATATATTTATGGTCAATTTTACAAATATTTAATAAATATGCAAATATCGTCCTTTGTACGCCTATTTTAAATAGGTATCGAGGTTGCGATAGGACAGCGCTTCGAGCATGTGTTCTCTCTTGATTTGCTCCTCGCCCGCCAGATCCGCGATGGTTCTGGCGACCTTCATGGCGCGTGTGACAGCGCGCATGGAGAGCTGGTAGCGCTCACAAGCCTTTTCGACGACTGCCTGGCAGCCCGCGTCAAGAGCGCAGACCTCGCTGACTTGCCGAGAACTGAGCTGCGCGTTGCAGCTGCCTCCGCCGTAACGCGTGTGCTGCCTGTCGCGTGCTGCCTGTACGCGTGCACGGATTGCAGATGAGGGTTCTTCTTGCTCCCCTCCGGTGATCTGTGATACGGGCACGGCGGAGATCTCAAGCCGTATGTCAATGCGGTCTAGCAGCGGGCCGGAGATGCGGCTCATGTATCGCGCAATATCCCGGGGCTGGCAGCGGCAGACCTTCGTCTTGCTCCCATAGTTGCCGCATGGGCAGGGATTCATGGCCGCCACGACCATCGCCTGCGCGGGATAGTGTGCCTGTGCCGCGACGCGCACGACGCTGACAAATCCGTCTTCCATCGGCTGCCTGAGTGATTCGAGCGTCTTTCTGTCGTACTCGGGCAATTCATCCAGGAAGAGCACGCCGTGATGGGCCAAACTGATCTCGCCGGGTTTTGCCTTTGCGCCGCCGCCTACGAGCGCGATGGCGCTGACCGTGTGATGCGGTGCGCGGAAGGGGCGCTCCGTCAGAAGGCCGCTGTCCGCCGCGAGCATGCCCGCTGCACTGTGGATTCGCGTGACCTCGATCGCCTCGTCGACCGACATGTCCGGCAGTATTCCGGGAAGACAGCGCGCCATCATCGTCTTGCCGCTCCCAGGCGGGCCGATCATCAGCACGTTATGCCCTCCCGCCGCGGCGATCTCCAGTGCACGCTTGGCGCTCCTCTGACCACGGACATCGGCGAAGTCGTGAGCAGTATCGCCGGATGCGGTGCCGCGAACGTAGGGTGTGGGCGGCATGGGCTCGATGCGCTTTCTGCCGCGCAGGTGGTCGAGCACGTCGCTTAGGTGCGATACGGGAAGCACATCGGTGCCTTGGGCGCATGCCGCCTCGCGCGCATTGACCGCGGGAACGAAGAGCGTCCTCACGCCATGATCCCTCGCGGCGATGGCCATCGACAGCGCACCGCGCACGCCGAGAACCTCTCCAAAGAGCGAGAGTTCGCCGACGGCCGCGGTCTCCTCCAGCATTTTGGGGTCGATCTGTCCAGAGGAGGCGAGTATGGCCAGTGCGATGGGCAGATCGTAGGAGGGACCTTCCTTTTTCACATCCGCGGGCGCGAGGTTGATCGTCAGCCGCGCGACGGGCAGCGCAAGGCCGCAGGAGGCCAGCGCGGCGCGCACGCGTTCACGGCTCTCCTTGACGGCGGCGTCCGGCAGCCCGACGATCTCAAACATCGGCATGCCGTCAGCGGTATACGCTTCTACGGTGACGAGATAGCCGTCG
>CAYUZP010000256.1:0-2615 GCA_964449655.1 uncultured Oscillospiraceae bacterium | reverse complement strand
ACCCAGCGCCTCAGGAAGTCTGCGGAAGAATAGGCAGACTGCTCCCGGCGCCCCCCGGTTGAGGGTTCCTGCGCCTCATATCCCGGGTAAGCTTCAGTTTGTGTGTTCTTCCTTTGGATTGGTGGCGAGGCCGTTTGGACTGGCAGGCCAGGGACTCCACACTTCCGTCCCAGCGTTTCCGCCGGAAGCAGATATACGAGCGGCTCTTGTTATCCTTCCGGCTGGCCCGGTTTATGCCGTATTTCTCCGCATATTGCATAAGGGATTGCCTATACCGCATGTCTTGTGCTGGTTTTCATGAGGGAACTGGCCTCCTCTCGGTTTGTTGTGCCGTGGTCACTCCACTTTAACCGATGTGACCGGTTCCTTCTCCTATTCTTTTTTCGCTTGTCCAACTTCTATTGTAAACCTACACGTATGTTCTGAAACTTTTTTGACAACTCTTGACAAACGCGTATCGGTTCGGTACAATATCTTCAGTCGATATTGAACCCCTAAAGGCGATGATGGGAAAAAATCCAGAGGTTGCTTTCGTCAAGAGAGTCGGCGTTAGGTGCAAGCCGATCGAAGTCCTCTGCGAGAACTCCTCCTTGAGTCGCGTGGGCGAATGGGCGGCGCAAGCTTATGAACACCGCAAGTAGTCCGCGACGGATGACCCCGTTATCGGTCAAGGCCTTGTTGGAGGCTGTGAGGGCTGCTTATGCAGTCGAAATAGGGTGGTACCGCGCCGGAAAAGCTGATTTTATCCAGCGCCCCTATGCCGTCAGAGCGGTTTGGGGCTTTTTTTGATGCCCCGGAGGGCCGCACTTCCAGACAAACGCTGAGTTGTGAGGAAAGGAGAATTTTCCTATGTATTCAGGTTGCAAGAAATACATTCCGTTCAATCCGATCTCCCTGCCCGACCGCACATGGCCGGACAAGCGTATCGAGAAAGCGCCCATTTGGTGTTCAGTCGATCTGCGCGACGGCAATCAAGCGCAGGTCACTCCGATGAATCTTGAGCAAAAACTCAAATTCTTTAAGCTGCTTGTCGATCTTGGTTTCAAGGAGATCGAGGTCGGCTTTCCGTCTGCATCTGAAACAGAATATGAGATTGTGCGCACGTTGATCGATGGACATCACATACCGGACGACGTGACGATTCAGGTTCTTGTACAGGCACGTGAGCATCTCATCCGCAAGACATTTGAGGCCGTGCGCGGTGCGAAGAATGTGATCTTTCACTTCTACAATTCGACCTCAACGCTTCAGCGCAAGGTGGTTTTCAAGAAGGACATGGCAGGCATCACGGAAATCGCGGTTTCAGCGGCGAAGTTGATCCGTCAGCTCACCGATGAGTTTGAGGGCGATACGAATTTCCGCTTCGAATATTCGCCTGAATCCTTTTCCGGCACAGAGACAGACTTCGCGGTGGACATCTGTCATCAGGTGATGGAGACGCTCGGGGCAACCAAAGAAAACAAGATCATCCTCAATCTTCCCAATACGGTCGAGCTGTGCACGCCGAACACCTATGCGGATCAGATTGAATATTTCATCCGCCACATCCCAAACCGCGATGCGGCGATCATCTCCATCCATCCGCACAACGACCGAGGCACAGGCGTCGCCGCGACGGAACTGAGCTTGATGGCAGGCGCGGAGCGCGTGGAAGGCACGTTGTTTGGCAACGGTGAACGGACGGGCAATTTGGATATTGTGACGGTTGCCCTGAACATGTTCACGCAGGGCATCGATCCCAAACTGGACTTTTCGCACATCGACCACGTGCGCGACATCTACGAGGAGTGCACACGCATGAGCGTACCGGAGCGCTGGCCGTATGCGGGCAAGCTCGCCTTCACAGCATTTTCTGGTTCCCATCAGGACGCCATCAACAAAGGCCACGAATACATGCGCGAGTCAAAATCGCCATACTGGGAAATCCCCTATCTGCCAATCGATCCGGCGGACATCGGGCGCGAGTATGAACCGATCATCCGCATCAACAGTCAGAGCGGCAAAGGCGGCGCAGCGTTCATCATGGATCACAACTACGGCTATCAGTTGCCCAAAGAGATGCATCCGGAATTCGGCGCGGTGGTACAGGTCGAATGCGACAAAACAGGCCGCGAACTGCAGCCGGAAGAGGTCTTTGAACTGTTCAAACGCGAATTTCTCAATATCAGCACGCCATACGCGCTCTCGCGAGCAAAGTTTTACGAGGAAGCTGTCGCTGGAAGCTCAGCAAATATCACGCATTTTTCCGGCGTGCTGAGCATTCGGGGAGATTTTGTGCAGCTTGAGTCGCGCGGCAATGGCCCGATCGACGCATTCTTCAACGCTCTAGGACAGGCGGGCATTGAAGGATATTCGTTTATCACTTATTCCGAGCACGCGATATCTTCCGGCTCAGACTCGCAGGCGGTCGCGTACATCCAGCTGCGTGCGCCAGGCGGGCGGCGCATCTACGGCGTGGGCACAGAACACAACATCAACTTTGCCTCCGTGAAAGGCATTCTCAGCGCCATTAATCGCTTTGAAAATGGGAGGCTGTGAACTTATATCATATCGCGTCAAAGTCATCTGACTTTTAAAGACGTTTCGATCCGATACCTTGTGAGTTCCCGTACGGT
>CAYUZP010000255.1:0-2617 GCA_964449655.1 uncultured Oscillospiraceae bacterium | reverse complement strand
GTATGAAAAAGCGCAGATCCCCGTCTTCCTGTCCCACACAAATCAGGTACACATCCGGCGTATGCCCGTGTTCCATTCGATTCACCCGCCTTATAGGGCCATATGTCATATCTCGCTGTCTCAAGGGACTAGAAGGCATCCCCTTCGATAGGATCGCCAATGTGCCTGCATTCGTCCAGTCAATGCCCGGGCAGGGCCTCTTTGGGCGCGAAACCGCTTAAAATGCACAGCTCGGCGCGCTGCGCGCGTTTGCCGCCGCACGCGAGTTCGTTTGCGAGAAAGTCCCTATGGCTCAACAAAAAGCGCCGCATGAACGCGTCGGGATCGTCGATGAAATCGAGGACGAGGGAAAGCTGCTCGTCGGATATGCGGCCAAGCGCGCGCGCCTCTTCAAACAGTTCAGGCCCTACGGTGACCAGCGCGGTCAGCGGACAGCCGGCGGCTTTGAGAACCTTTGCGCCACCTTGATTGCGATCGACCACGGCAAGGGCGTAAGCGATGCGCGCGCCAAGGCTTTCGACTGCCGGAATCCACGTCCGCAAAAACGATGACGCGACGGTGATCAAATCGGCGATGTGCAGCGCGCGCTTTCCTGAAAGGTTCGCTTGAGGTCCCGGCACGCTGACGCCATCCGCGTTTGTGTAGATGGAGGACAGATCCTTGAAGATCGACAGATGGCCCATGTTGAGCTTTCGCGCGACGGGGATCGAAAAGAAGAAATCGCGCCGCTCTCCGCCGGAAATGAAGTCCGCGGGCAGCGTCCGCGCGGCGTCGGCGAGCAGATCGATGAGCTGCGAATAGATTGGGCAACAGGCGAGCTGTGCGTCGATGCGTGCGCTGACGGTCTCAAAAAAAACCGCTCTGTCGGCGGATTCGATCAAGGCGAGCAGCTCGTTTGCGGCATCCTCACCGCCAAAGAGGAAATGCGTGTTGATGTAGAACGGGCCGAGCTTGCCGGATGTGTACCAAAACGGCTGATCGGTGGGACACACGCGCACGGCGTCGGTCTCAAACAGCCAGGAGATGATCGGGTTTTCCATAAGGCGGCCTCCCATGTTCGTGTTTCATTTCCTGACATTATAATCGATTTTAGGGAAAATGGAAAGCGAGACTTGCTTGGATCGAGGCCAGCATGGGATCTTTTGCGTGATCTCCTGTTATACGCGTCGCTGATCGAGTGTTTGACGCTGCCGTTGCGGATGGCGTGGCCCGCGATTTCATCCCCGTCCCGATGTGCGCGATGTGATGACTTGGCCGATGGAATCCCTGCGATTGTCAAGGTTGTGTCTGTCGGAAGATATGCGGCTGCGATGATTCGCTGTTTGCGTCATCCAAATTGATTACGACAGCAATCAACGTGCAGCAAGACTATTGCTTCATTTCAAAATTCAGGTTAAACGTTGGAAAGAGTTGAATTTTGCCGTTGACAAATACCCCCATGGGGTATATAATGCGCGGGGAAAGCGAGGAGAGAACATGGAAGATAAGCATGAGTGCGGGGAAGCGCATTGCGAGCACTGCCGAAGGAAAGAGCGCAGCGAGGAGGAAGTGCGCGAGCTTATTAACAGGCTGAACCGCATCGAGGGGCAAGTGCGGGGCATTCGCGGGATGATCGAGCGAAACGCATACTGTACCGATGTGCTCACGCAGGTGGCCGCCGCCACGGCCGCGCTGAACAGCTTTACCCGCGTGCTGCTCTCCGATCACATCAGGACCTGCGTCACCCATGACATCCTGGAGGGCCGCGGCGAGACCGTCGACGAATTGATCGATCTTTTGCAGAAGCTGATGAAGTGATCATTGCGGCAAACGCGCGGCTTTGGTCCTCAAAACCGTCTTTTGAACCTCGTCCCAAACCGGCTATCCCATGCGCTGAACGCGCGCGGGATCGTCAACCGATCTCCGTCGAAGGAGGAATTTTCATGGAACAATATCGGATCACAGGCATGAGCTGTGCGGCGTGCAGCGCGCGCGTGGAAAAGGCGGTTGCCGCTGTCCCGGGCGTCACATCTGTCTCCGTCAGCCTGCTGACCAACCAGATGGGCGTCGAGGGCACCGCCTCCCCGCAGAGCATCATCGCGGCGGTCGAAGCGGCGGGTTACGGCGCATCGCTCAAGGGCGCGAAGGCGCAGAGCGAGAACTATGATGACGCGCTCGTCGATACCGAGACGCCCAAGCTCAAGCGCCGCCTCATCGCCTCGCTCGGTTTCCTCATCGTGCTATTGTATTTTTCGATGGGGCACATGCTGTTTAACTGGCCTTTGCCTTCCTTCTTTGTGGGCAATCACGTCGCGATGGGTCTTTTGCAGCTGCTTTTGACCGCCGCGATCATGGTCATCAATCAGAAGTTCTTCATCAGCGGTTTCAAGGGCCTCATTCACCGCGCGCCGAACATGGATACGCTCGTCGCGCTCGGCTCCTCCGCCGCGTTCATATACAGCACATACGCGCTCTTTGCCATGACGGGCGCGCAGGTTCGCGGCGACATGGATGCCGTGATGGGCTACATGAACGAGTTTTACTTCGAGTCCTCCGCGATGATCCTGACGCTGATTACGGTCGGCAAGATGCTGGAGGCCCGCTCCAAGGGCCGCACGACCGATGCGCTGAAGAGCCT
>CAYUZP010000254.1:0-2621 GCA_964449655.1 uncultured Oscillospiraceae bacterium | reverse complement strand
TACCGCATTTGTGTTATGCTCGGCACATCTGACCCTCGACTACCGACAATGCACATCGCACGGGCAAAACAGCCAGTCTTCGCGTCACCATACCCGTTCCACTTTTTCAACTTCTGCTCTTCGGCATGTCTTCCTACACCTGGAACTTGGCGACAGATTGTCTTCTCGGATATCCACATACACAGGGACTGTCATATTCTTCACTTCTATGCTTCGAATATATCACGGTTCCTGTATACCTATGAACTGCTTCAATCAATCTGTCAGCCTTGCCATTCTCGTTTCCATACTTTCAGTATATTCATACTTTAACGGCTTCAGGAGTAGAACCTGCAGATTGGCACACATCACTCAGTGAATTGTCCCTTGCACAAAATCACGAATCCTTGACAGCGCTTCATTGAGATTTTCTAGGCTTGTCGCATAGGAACAGCGCACATATCCTTCTCCGCTTGCGCCAAACGCGGTTCCGGGAACACAGGCGACTTTTTTCTCCTTGAGCAGCGCGCTGCAAAACGCTTCACTCGTCATTCCGGTCCTCGCGATCGACGGGAAGACATAGAATGCACCCCGCGGTTCAAAGCAAGCAAGGCCCATGTCGTTAAAGCTCTTGACCATCAGCCGCCGCCGTCTGTCATAGGAGCGCACCATCATGCGCACATCCTCAAAGTCTGTCTCAAAGGCACGGGAAAGCGCGTGATCTGCTGCGACCTGGCCCTGCATCGATGCGCAGAGCATGGTATACTGATGAATCTTGAACATCGAACGCATGATCTCGCTTGGCGCACAGGCATAGCCGACACGCCAGCCGGTCATCGCGAACGCCTTTGAAAAGCCATTGATCGTCACCGTTCGTTCGCGCATGCCGGGCAGTGAGGCAAACGCGACATGCTCATGTCCGCCGTAAACCAGTTCTGAATAGATCTCATCGGAGAGGACGATGACGTCTGTTCCTTCCAGCACATGCGCTACTTCAAGGAGCTGCTCCCTGTCCATGACAGCACCGGTCGGGTTGTTGGGATAGGGCAGTATGATCGCTTTCGTGCGCGGGGTGAGCGCTGCGGCAACCGTCTTTGCGCGCAGCGCGAAATGATCCTCCACCTTGGTGACCAACGGAACCGCCTCGCCGCCCGCGAATGCCACACACGGCGCGTAACTGACATAGCTCGGCTCTGGAATCAGCACCTCGTCACCGGGGCAGACCAACGCGCGCAGTGCCAGATCGATCCCCTCGCTCGCGCCAACTGTGACGAGAATCTCGCATTCGGGACTGTATCGCACGCCATATCGGCTATTGAGATATTCGGAAATATTTCGGCGCAGAGACAGAAGCCCCCAATTGGATGTATATTGCGTGCGTCCCTCTTCAATGGACTGTATGGCTGCATCGCGAATTGCCCAGGGCGTCACAAAATCCGGCTCGCCCACACCAAGCGATATCGCGTCCGGCATCTTCTGCACGATATCGAAAAACTTGCGTATGCCGCTTGGCGGCACATTGGCCACACGCGGATTGACGATGTCTTCATAGTGCATCAGGGCATCACCGCCTGCCGCCTGTCGTCCTGTGCGCTGCCAAAGATCACACCGCCGTATTTATAGGTTTTGAGCATGAAGTGTGTGCTCGTTCCTGTGACGCCCTCTATGACGGACAGGCGGCTATGCACAAAGCTGGCCAATTCCTTCAGCGTCCGGGCCTCGCACTGAACCATCAGATCATACGCGCCACTCATCAGATAGAGCGATTTCACCTCGTCATACTGCATGATGCGCTGTGCAATGGCATCAAATCCCTTCTCCCGCTGCGGCTGAACGTTCACCTCGATCACCGCCTGAACAAACTCGCGCTCCGTATTCTCCCAATTGATCAGCGCCTGATAGCCGACCAGCACACCGGCGCTGCGCAGGTTTTCAAGCGAGGTGCGAGCTGCTGCCTCGTCCGCGCCTGTCATCGCGGCGATCTCACGCGGCGTGACGCGTGCATCCTCACAGAGGATCTCCAGAATTTGCATATCCAACGTCGAAAGCATAAGCCACCCCTTCTTCGCCGTCTTGATGAGTCCTATCGCCGGTGACAGCGATAACCGGCTATGATTTTATTATACAGGGCGCGTTTCACAGTGTAAAGCACAGGTTTGACGCAATAAGATGTCAGCGCGCAATGGGCGTCCACTGCGCAGTCGCCCGATTCTCGGCGTACCGTTACCATTCGAGGATGAATCGGCTGTGCACGTCCGCAAACTGGGCAAACGCTAACGACTTTTCATCTGTGTTGAGCCCACAGATGATTAAAAAGGATCATCCATTCCCCAATGAGCCATGGTTCAGGTCCCTTAAAATCGCTGACAAATATGTAAACATCAAAGCCACCGTGTGACGGCATCGCGTATGTTTTCTTCCATCATCGTAACGGATCAGTCGGTACAAATCAAACACACGCAAATAGCGGAGGCATGCCGCTTGATGCCCCCGCTGTATGGATGCAAAGCTGTCTTTTACTTGAGCGCGTCGGCAGCGGCGGCGTTACCCGCACGCAAGCCCATCGTGGAATAAAGGCCCAGCGACGCGGCAAGGATATAGTTCTCGTTGTAATAATAACGATTGCTCATCTCCCCTGCGGC
>CAYUZP010000253.1:0-2670 GCA_964449655.1 uncultured Oscillospiraceae bacterium | reverse complement strand
ATCGCATCTCCTTATAAAATATGCAGATCGCGAAGATGTGACAGACGCGGAGCTTCGCAAATGTTATGACGATGTAAAAGCGCTCGAGGCGGCAGGCAAGCTCTACTCACCCGACACGTTTGCACCGATCGCAGGGACGCTCAAGGAACGTTCAGGCGATATCGTGAAAGCGCTGTGCCTGCACGTAGCGCACACTTGCAACCTCAACTGTGCCTATTGCTTTGCCAGTCAGGGCAAGTATCACGGAGAACGCGCGCTGATGTCCTTTGAAGTGGGCAAGCAAGCGCTCGATTTCCTGGTCGCGCACTCCGGTACGCGCACAAATCTCGAGGTCGATTTTTTCGGCGGCGAGCCCCTCATGAACTTCGATGTCGTCAAGCGCCTCGTCGCATATGCGCGCACTTTGGAAGAGCCTGCTCATAAGCGCTTCCGCTTCACGCTGACGACGAATGGCATGCTCATCGACGACGACGTCATCGAATTCGTCAACCGCGAGATGAGCAATGTCGTGCTCAGTCTAGACGGGCGCAAGGAGATCAACGACCGCCAGCGCGTTGACCTTGCGGGCAATGGCAGCTATGACCGGATCGTGCCAAAGTTTCAAAAGCTGGTCAAAGCGCGCGGGGGAAAGCGCTACTACATGCGCGGCACTTTTACGCATGCCAATCCCGACTTCGCCAACGACGTATTCCACATGGCGGATTTGGGCTTTGACCAGTTGAGTATGGAGCCGGTCGTCTGCGATCCAGATGACCCCGCGGCATTGACGGACGAGGACATTGAAATCGTAAAGCAGCAATACGAGCTTCTTGCCGTCGACATGCTTCGTCGCGAGCGCGAGGGGCATCCCATCACATTTTATCATTATATGCTTGATCTGACCGGCGGACCGTGCATCTACAAGCGCGTATCCGGCTGCGGCTCGGGCACAGAGTACATGGCCGTTACACCTTGGGGCGATCTGTACCCTTGTCATCAGTTTGTCGGCGAAACGGCATACAAGCTCGGCAACGTCTTTGACGGCGTCACCAACATCGCGCTGCGCGAACAGTTCCGCGCATGCAATGCCTATTCACGTCCCGAATGTGCTTCTTGCTGGGCAAAGCTTTACTGCTCCGGCGGCTGCGCGGCCAACGCTTTCCACGCGACAGGATCGATCAACGGCGTCTATCAGCATGGATGTGAACTGTTTAAAAAGCGGATTGAATGCGCTGTGATGATCAAGGTCGCGCAGAGCATGCAGGACGATCGTAAAGCTTTGTAAAGGCTATCTGGCCAAGGCATTGCGCCTGAACGGAGGACGCACAAACCGCTTGACTCCGCTGGCGCTTTGACCGCCGATGCCGCATCAAAGGTGAAGCACATGACCACACCCATCATTGACTTTATTCGCCGCTACATCTCAAGCGGTACTTCCCGCCTGCATATGCCCGGCCATAAGGGAATTCCCTTTCTCGGCTGCGAGCCCTATGACCTGACCGAGATCTCCGGTGCGGATTCGCTCTACGAGCCGTGCAGCATCATCGCCGAAAGCGAACAAAATGC
The DNA here is from genome assembly GCA_964449655.1 of uncultured Oscillospiraceae bacterium. Lineage (GTDB taxonomy): Bacteria > Bacillota > Clostridia > Christensenellales > Aristaeellaceae > Ventricola. The sequence goes on along the minus strand of CAYUZP010000253.1, from coordinate 1,125 downwards.
GTCATGCCTGTTTGGTTCCAGAAGGACATACTATTCCACCCAAGGCGCCAGTCAGTGCATTTGCGCGATGCTCGATCTTCTCCTTCGTTGCCTCCCCCGCCGCGGGAGGCGTCCGCTCATCCTCGCCGCGCGCAACGCACACAAAGCGTTCCTCTATGCAGCGGCGTTGCTCGATTTCGATGTGCGATGGCTGTTTCCTAGCGGTCATGACGTGTCGCTCTGCGCGTGTTCCGTTTCGCCTGAAGCGCTCAGCAGCGCGCTGGACACATGCCGACCTGACGCTGTCTATTTGACCTCCCCGGACTATCTTGGGAACGAGGCGAACATTGCAGCCCTTTCAGCAGTCTGCCATGCGCACGATACACCACTGGCCGTTGACAATGCGCATGGCGCCTATCTGCGCTTTCTCTCTCCTTCACGTCATCCGCTCGACCTCGGCGCGGACATCTGCTGTGATTCAGCTCACAAGACGCTCCCCGTGCTCACCGGCGGCGCGTATCTGCACATCGCGCGGGAAGCACCCATGGGACTTGAGAAAGCCGCACAGCAGTCGCTCGCGCTCTTTGGCTCGACCAGCCCATCGTATCTGACGCTCGCATCGCTTGACCTATGCAACGCGTATTTGGCGAGCGGTTACAAAGAGTGTCTCGAGGAGACGGTCAATCAAGTGGACGTGCTGCGCGGCAAGTTACGCGCGCATGGCTGGTTCATAGGCGACACCGATCCGCTCAAACTGACGATCGATGCCGCGTCCAGCGGGACGACCGGCACACGGATCGCCGATCTTTTGCGCAAGGGCAGCGTGGAATGCGAATATGCGGATGAGGATGACGTCGTGCTGATGTGCACGCCCGAGAACACATCCTCCGATTTTTCTCGAATCGAACAAGCGCTTGGCGAAAACCATCTTGCCCCTCGCGTGCGCGCACCGCTCTCGCTCTCCTCAGCCCAGCAGGTGATGACCATACGGGAAGCGCTTTTCGCCCCGCACGAATCCTTGCCTGCCCATGAATCGCTGGGGCTTGTGTGCGGCGCACCAACCGTCTCCTGTCCGCCCGCGATTCCCATCGCCGTATCGGGCGAGCGCATCACGCAGGAGATGATCGCGATGTTTGAGCGGTATGG
>CAYUZP010000252.1:1360-2682 GCA_964449655.1 uncultured Oscillospiraceae bacterium | reverse complement strand
AGCGTGAAGACGCGCTCATCCGCAACAAACGTGGCAAGGATCGGAAGACGCGATAGCGGGGCTTACGAAAACAGACAGACAAACTTAACATGATGTACCGATAGCAAACCTGATACTGGCTGACAGACCATCTCTGGCAGCCTGATTTGGTGTGCGTCGCAAGCGGAAAACTGCAGGCGTTACACTCACAAAACAGGGCAGAGGCCAACATAACCTCTGCTTAGTTTCCATAGAACGCTATTATGCGGTGGTGCCTTTGCATATAACCGTTTTGTGCTGACGCTAAAGCATGCGCTTCATACGCTGCAGATTTTCCACCTTCTCTTCTGGTTTGAGCGACTTTTTATCGAGCCTAACGGCGATATCGCCTCGCGGCGTACCACTGACCATGCGTGGAGGCTTGTTAAGCGAACAGCTAAGCGGTTGAGGGCTTTGAATCTGTGAGAACTTCGGGATTTCCGCACGTGTATCCTAACGATGCCATCACGTTCATCTCGCTCGGATTGTATAACACCCCGCTGCTCAGAAAAAAGGCATGCTTTCATTGGTTACGCTGAAGAAATCAGTCAGTTCACTGATGAGATAACGCATGTCTCTTTCCATCTACGCTTTCGGCATGATGTGTAACGAAAAAAGCACCGGCACAACCGGCGCATCTCCGTATAATCAATGTAGAATGCTCAGGGCAGAGCGTCTCACGGCACACACGAGATGAAGCTTATTGCTGCTGCCTTCCGGCCCTGACAAGGTTCGCAACTTCGCATTGCATGAGTTCCACCCGTCATCGCATTCTACGTATTCTATTATAATCTGAAATGTGGAATAAAGCAAGCCTTTTTTTCAGTGTTTCGCAGTTTAGCCGCATGAGTCGATTCTTACTCATCATACCTTCCGGCGGCGGGCTGTTAGCGATACGCATACGCTCAGATCGCACCCGTTGACTCATTTTTGATCAGCTTGACGATCCTGCTTGTCCCCAATCGTGTGGCGCCGAGAGCTACAAACTTTTCTGCATCCTCTAGTGACGAGATGCCTCCGGCGGCTTTGATTCCCTTGCTAGGAACCATATGCGCTTTCATGAGACTGATATCCGCAAATGTTGCGCTTGCTGTGGAAAATCCTGTCGATGTCTTGATAAAATCCGCGTCAGAGCGCGAGACAATATCGCACATGCGGATTTTCTCCTCCTCGGTCAGCAGGCAAGTCTCAATGATGACCTTGAGCAGCTTCCCAGCACATGCCGCTTTTATGGTGTTGATCTCGGAAAGTACGTCGTCATATAATCCATCCTTGAGCATCCCGATGTTGATGACCATGTCGAT
>CAYUZP010000252.1:0-1350 GCA_964449655.1 uncultured Oscillospiraceae bacterium | reverse complement strand
CGCCATTTTTCACAGCATCAGCTGCCTCAAATGCCTTGACTGCCGTCGTCGAATAACCGTTTGGAAAGCCGATAACCGTGCATACACCGACAGCGCTTGGCTTGCCGGTCAGATAAGACTTGCATCGTTCAACATACGCCGCCGGTATGCACACTGTCGCTGTGTGGTAAGCCACCGCCTCGTCACAGATTTCGCGCACTTGCGCCCATGTCGATTCGGGCTTGAGCAGTGTGTGATCGACCATCGAAAGTAATGTGCTGTGATCCATGTGCTCATCCTCCTTGTATCGTGATGTTGGCATTTTTCTTGATTATACATCAATGAACACACGACGTCAAACCTCTATCGCACTGCAGTTGAACATGCAAAAACGGGGAGAAATCCTCCCTGTCTGACATCAATGAATCAGGCATGTATAGCTTCTGATGGCGCTCTTGATCTCCTGAAAACCCATTGCATTGCGGTTCAGAATGTCTACAAACCGATATTATTTTTTAGAGCTTTCATATTATTAGCCGTTCCCTTCTGCAATGGAGATGTTCTCAATCTCGCCCGTTCTCACATTGAAATCAAAGCAGTAGTCAAACGCCAGTCCTTCTTTAGGCGCATCCATCCTTGTAAACGCATAGAACGTATAGACATCCTGATCATATGTGTCAATTTCTAAGCGGGAATAAATCGCATCAAACGCTTCTTCCGTCAGACCGAGATAAGCCATCAGCGCTTCCCGTGCGGCTGTCGTCGCCTCATCCGGAGACATCGCGGGCAACGTATACCGCGATTCACTGCCGCCCGCATCAAGCAACAGCGGATAAACCGCCTGCTTCTGTGCCCATTCATCGTCTGCATTTTCTGCAATCAGCCGTTCAACCTCTATCGCCAATTTTTTGAACACCTCAATATCCTCTGCTGTCCAGCTGCTGCGCTCGAGCAATTTCAGATCGCTTTGCACCTCTGCAGATGAATTAGGCACTCGAACCGTCTCGATCACCTCGCCTGTATCCGGATTCACATGCACGATGAAGTTGCAAAGTGCATCCGCATAGCTGTACAGTTCATATAAAAGCTCGCTGTCCGGTATCGCTTGATTAAAACTTTTCGACACGACGACAAATGTATCGCCCGGCTGATAGGGTGAAATCGTCGCTGTGTAGCCGCATTTTTCAAACAAATCAGCATCGCGCATTGTAAAATGAACGTGAACACCTGAAAATTGAAAATCCATAGAGACACTCCTTTGGTAGAATGAGTTGCTGCAAAACCATCTACAAGGAGGAATCTCTATGGACCAGCAACATTCTACCACAACCGACAGGAAAAGGGGACAACATCTACCCTATGAAGAGCGAG
>CAYUZP010000251.1:0-2694 GCA_964449655.1 uncultured Oscillospiraceae bacterium | reverse complement strand
GAATGATTCGTGTCCGTAAATCGATATTGTTTGACTTTCTTTTAGCGTGTTTCGTTCAGATGCCCTCATTGACTGATTTGATAAGGTTCATTTCTGCATCTGATATTCTACGATTCGACTGTCTGTACGTCTCTACGTGATGATATGGGGCGCTTACGAATTTTCTGTGTCATAGACTCAAGGCAACACCGCACAAATAAGCGGAGTGTCATGTGGTGTTTTTCCGTCATCCGCTTCTTGCAAATTTCTCGATTTATGTCCATTAAGTAATCCTCCGCCATTTGCAATCGCTGCTGATGTAAAACGCATCCGCATGTCAGATGTCTTTTTGTGCGGTATTGCCTTTACATCACTTCTCGCCACTCATGATGTTCATGCCAATCTGTCTGCCCGATGTCAGCGCGTAACCGACACCCGAACCGGAGGAATATGCATAGGCGTACATTTCGCGATTTGATGTCTCTCCGCCGGCATACAGGCCCTCGATTACGCTGCCGTCCTCACGAATCACCTGATAATCAAGATTTGTCTTCACACCACCGATTGTACCGCCAGTGCAGACATAGATGCGTACGGCATAATACGGAGCCGAGTCAATCGCCACAAGATTTGAGGCATCCTTGCCGAATTCATCATCAACACCTGCTTCACACGAAGCATTATACTTTTCAATACTGCCGGACAATGCCTGTTCGTCTACACCCATTGCTGCGGCAAGTTCCTCGATGGTATCTGCTTTAACAACCTCCTGCCCGTCTACAGCGGCGTCAAGGAGATCGAGGGATGTGTACTTACTATCTCCCACTGCCCACGCAACGCCATCCTTCGTTCGACTGAGCGCAACAGTCGCTTGATATGGCATGCCTCCCTCATTGAAAAAGCGTTGTGCATCGCTGTTTACCACCATTCGCGGCCACAGGTTAACCGAAATTGCAAACGGACCAATATCAGCACCACGGTTAGTAGAACCAAGGGTAATGACGTACGGCGTATCATACATCACGCCTCCCACTTCAACAGCCATCTTCATTCCGTCACCTGTGGAGCCAGCACCGGATGTCGTCAAATCAATCCACGATGCGAACTGTGGTAGATATTCCTGCATCATTTCTTCGCTTGCCGCAAAGCCACCTGTTGCTAGAACAACACCGCGCTGTGCATAAATATCATAGCTCCCGTTTTCGTCCTCGACTGTAGCGCCGATGACAGCACCGTTTTCATCGGTAATCAGCTTTGTGCCCTTTGTGTTCAGCCGAATATCTGCCCCATGCTCTTGCAGCCATTGTGCCATGTGGTCAGTCAGCATATAGCCTCCTTCCGGATCAGCCATGCCGTTTGAAACGATATAATCCGGTACTTGATAGCGCCCGTTTGGGAAAAGAGGATACATTACCCAATGGGCTACGCCGAGATCCTCCAACCAATTTACGGTAGCGCCGACGCTGCCCATGTAACTGCTGACACGATCATAATTGGGATAACCGGGATCCGCGCCAATCACATCGATATCCGCATCGGAAGAAGCCTTCCATTCACCGAGCCAAGCGTCCTGGTCAGACGGAAAATCGATGCTGTCTGTGTAATATGTGTTTTCTGCAGCTACCACTGCGCCGGATACCGACGTGGAACCGCCGACTCGCGGCATCTTCTCAACCACAATCACATTTGATGCGCCGTTATCGATCGCGGAGATAGCGGCTGAAAGCCCTGTTCCGCCGGCACCGATAACCAAAACTTCCGTATTGGCCGTCCGGTCGCCAAGATCGATGCTTTCCTTTACCACATCAATCATCAGCGAATCCGGGTCCATGCCGGCTTGTGCAACGGCATCTCTCACAGCCTCCAGGATACCGTTGCTCGTTTTTGTCGCGCCCGCGACAGCGTCAATCTTCAGGCTCTGATTCTCAACGATTGCCTGCGGGATCGTTTCGATAGCTGGATCTGAAATACCGGGCGTTTCGTTGTTTTCAAGCACCGTCACTGATTGAATCGCGTCCTCCGTGAACACGACCTCAACAGAGATTTCTCCTCCATTGCCCGTGCCGACGCCCACATAAGTGCCCGCAGTATATTCCGCCATCGCAGGAATGCACAAGAGCACCAGCAGCAAAGTCAGCAGGATGCATGAGGTTTTCTTCATGAATACTCCCTCCCTGATTTGTCCTTATTCCTGGCGACGCAAAACGCCACCTGTTTCATTATATCATCCTGTTTCCAGCAAAAGCAAGCATGGCTTTTTCAGGGCTATCCGGAAACAGAGAAACACAAAATTAAGGGAAACCATCAACATTTGCATTTCAATACAATCCGCTGTAAGAATACGGCTACGTTCAAAACCCTTTTTCAAAGCCCACTGCTGAACCGTTTGTGCGGCACTGTGAGAGCGGCCACTACGTAGCGTTACGAACGGATACTTCCGAAGTTCTGCCAATTGAACACTCTCGCGTCCCGCCAGTTCGTTTTCCGTACAAACAACCGCTACTGTCGGAAAGGTTGCGACCACGTCAGATTGCAGCCCGTCCACCATAACATCGCTAGCCATCGTCAGTGCCATATCGCATTCCCCTTCTTTAAGTGATTGCTCCATAAAGGATGAAGGGAACGTAACCGATTGCATCTCGATGGGCGTACAGCTGTGCCGCAGCAGGCCAAAGGTATCACAAAGCACGTTCCATGGGACCCATACAGAAAATG
>CAYUZP010000250.1:847-2701 GCA_964449655.1 uncultured Oscillospiraceae bacterium | reverse complement strand
CGCTGAATGAATTCGCCGCGGGCAATCAGCGCTTTTCTGTTGGTTTGGCCAAAAAGGTCATATTGTCAAACACGTTCGCGCTGCTCGCCGACGAGACGTTTGGCGCCTCTCCCTACTTTTTGGGCGCCGGCATGGCCTGGCTAGGCGCGCTTGCCTACATGATGCAGATCTACTTCGATTTTTCCGGCTATTCGGACATGGCCATAGGCCTGGGGCACATGTTCGGCTTTCACATCGGGGAGAATTTTGACTACCCTTACACCGCCACGAGCGTCACATCTTTCTGGCGCAAATGGCACATCTCGCTCTCGTCCTGGTTTCGCGATTATGTGTACATCCCGCTGGGCGGCAACCGGCGCGGCAACGTATACGCGCACCTGTTCATCGTGTTTTTGCTGACCGGCCTTTGGCACGGCGCGTCCTGGCGCTTTGTCGCCTGGGGGCTATGGCATGGCGCTTTCGTCATACTGGAGCGCTTTTGCCGCCAACACGCGCTGCACATCCCCGTGCCCAAAGCGCTCAGGTGGCTTGGCACGATGCTGGTCGTGCTGCTGGGCTTTGTGATGTTCCGCGCGACGAGCTTGAAGGCGGGGTTGACCTATATTGCGTGCATGTTTGGCAAAAACGGCTTTGACGCGGACCGCTCCGTTTCAGCGCTCTATGATTATGGCATGACGTTCATCGTCGGGCTTTTCGCCATGCTGCCGATCGTCCCGTGGCAAAATCGCCTGCGCGCGCGCTTCCCAAAGGTAGACCGTGTGCTTGGCGCGCTGGAGCCGCTTGCCTGCGGTGCGCTGCTGCTTGCGGGCATCGCCTTCACCGTCACAAGCGCCTATAATCCCTTTATCTATTTCAACTTCTGACGCCGGTTCCTCCCCTACGCGCTTTGAGGTGCGCATATGAAGCACGCTTCCTTTAAGTCCATCGTGATTTTTGCGCTGTTCATAATCATGATCCTTGTGCCCCTTCTCACCACGAGCCTGCGCAGCGGCGATACATCGGCGCAGGAAAAGAGACAGCTGGCCACGTTTCCTCAGCTCATGGACGAAAACGGCGTCAATCCCCACGCGCTCACGGAGGCCTCGGCATGGCTTGACGATCACATCGGCATGAGGGACGAATTGGCGGCCTTGGCCGGCTTCATCAAGCTGCGCCTGTTTGGCCGCTCGCCGACGGATCAGATCGTCATCGGCAGGGACGGCTGGTTCTTCTATACCGGCAACAACAACATCGAGATCGCGGAGGGAACCTATCCCCTTGGTGACGAGGCGCTTGCCAATATCCTTCAGCGCCATTTGGCCATACGGGATCGGCTGCGCGCGCAGGGGATTGAATACGTGATTCTCCTGCCGCCCAGCAAGGTCAGCATCTATCCGGAATATCTGCGTGGCCATCATGAGATACAAAAAACGCCGGTCGATCTGGTCGCTGACTACCTGCAAGCGCATTCCGATCTGCGCGTCGTGCGGCTCAAGCAGGCGCTCTTGCGCGCAAAGCCGTCAGGACAGCTGTTCTTCAAGACGGACACGCATTGGAACGAGTTTGGCGCGTATCAGGCCTATTGTCAATTCATAGAGGACATGCGCGCGTGGGGCCTTTGCGACATCGAGCCCGTTTCCGTCGAATTTTCGAAGCAGACATACGAGGGCGAATTCTCGATGATGATGGGCGGGCACGGTCTTTTGCCGCGTGAGCGCGTGCCCGTCGCGGTGATCCCCCATCCCAATGCCGCGCTTGACAACACCTCCCCGCTGGTCACGCGCCTTTTGCAGGCCATAGGGCAAGACGCGCAAATCAATAGTTCCCTCGTCTTTCAAAACGCCCATGTGACCGGCCCCACGCTGATGCTGTTTG
>CAYUZP010000250.1:0-815 GCA_964449655.1 uncultured Oscillospiraceae bacterium | reverse complement strand
CAGCGTCTTTCCAGACCTGAACGATGCGTTCATCGAAGGCGAAACGCCCTGACAGCATGGAAAGCCCAATCGCCCTCACAAAAGCATAGGCGGGAAAGCGTCCGCGCAAGGCCAAAAAGCGCCGCGCGTCACGTTTCTCCCGCCTTTTCGTGTTTCGTAAGCCGCCTTTGTCAGTTCATGCTGTTCGCCTTTTTTGAGACCTTTCTCTGCCTGAAGAAGCCGCCGATCAAGCTGCCCGCGCCCCTGAAGAAATGCCCGTTCACGATGTTCAGTATGCTCTCGCACATCTCCTGGCTGACCATGCCGCCGGTCATCTTGCCGATGGCCCTGAAGGGCATGTTGTACGTGAACGTGATGTCAAGATCCGGCTTGCCCCGCGCGATGCTCTTATTGAGCATATTGGTCATGATCTTGTAGACCTGCCGCGCCAGGAAGTTTTTGGCATAGTACATCTGACACAGCGCGTCGTTCAGCTGCAGCATGCCGCTCCAACTGCCGTCCGGAATGGGATGGCCAAGAAGCGCGGAAAATTCCTCGTCGCTCACCGCCTTGATGTCCCCGACCGCGTAGGAGGGCAGATCGCTCATCGCGCAGGGCAGTGGTGCGTCTGTGCCTTTGACGCAGAGTGTGCCCTTCAAGCGGATGTCCGACGCGGACGCGCCGACGAGCAGCTCATATTCGCCCCCGTCGATTTCAAAGCGATTGGTCTTCACATTGAAATAGCGAAACGCCTTGTCATCAAGCGGTATCGTGACACGCTTGCTTTCCCCCGCCTTTAGGAACACCATTGCAAAGCCCTTGAGTTCCTTGGCTGG
>CAYUZP010000249.1:1068-2701 GCA_964449655.1 uncultured Oscillospiraceae bacterium | reverse complement strand
GTTTAAATGCAAGGAGGAGAGGCGCATGATGATCTCCGCGCGAGGGCGGTATGCCCTGCGGATCATGGCAGATGTAGCGAAGTATGACGGACAGACGCCTGTCAGCGTACGCGAAATCGCGCAGAGACAAGAAATCTCCGGCAAGTATATGGAGCAGATCATCAGCGAGCTCAGCCGTGCGAATCTCCTGCGAAGCGTTCGCGGCTCACAGGGAGGTTATCATTTGGCTAAGTCGCCGGAGATGATCACCGTTGGCATGATATTGCGCGCGACAGAAGGCGATCTCGCTCCCGCAGAGTGCGTCGCTGAAGGCGTGCATCATTGCGGAAGGATGGACAATTGTCCGTCCCACGCAGTGTTCAGTCAGGTATATAGCGCTATCAATCGAGTGATTGACGGCATGACCTTGCGCGATTTGTTGTCAGAGGATCCGGATTGTCAACAACTTTATCAGGACAATGTACATGCCTGATGCTGTAAAGCGTCTTGAAGGATTTGATGGACGTCTTGAGGATAGGAAATGGAGGCCTTCCCATGATTTACATGGACAACGCTGCGACCACAAGGATGAGCGAAGCGGTTTTCGAGTCAATGCGTCCTTACATGACAGAGCAGTTCGCCAATGCAGCGGGGACATATGCCTTTGCCGGTGTAAGCAGCGCTGCGATCGAAGAAGCGCGCACACAGGTTGCCGCTGTTATCAATGCCAAACCGTCGGAGATTTTTTTCACTAGCGGCGGCACTGAGAGCGACAACTGGGCGCTCAAATCCGTCGCCGAGACATATGAGGGAAAGGGACGGCATATCATCATCAGCGCGATTGAGCATCACGCTGTGCTGCATGCAGCGGATGCGCTCGCGCGAAGAGGATGGGATATCACAGTGCTGGGCGTCGATGGTGACGGATTGATTCGCCTGGATGAACTGGAAGCTGCGATTCGTCCTGACACGGTGCTCGTCTCCATCATGGCCGCGAACAATGAGATCGGCACAATCGAGCCGATCGCGGAGATCGGTGAGATCTGCCGCCGTCATGGCGTACTCTTCCATACCGACGCTGTGCAGGCATATGGTCACATTCCCCTCGATGTAAACGCGATGAAGATCGATATGCTTTCCGTCAGTGCGCACAAATTCCACGGGCCCAAGGGCGTAGGCGCTTTCTATCTTCGCAAAGGCGTGAAATTGCTGCCATTTATGGATGGCGGCGCGCAGGAAAACAAGCGTCGGGCAGGCACCAGCAATGTGCCAGGCATTGTGGGCATGGGCGTTGCTGCAAAGATAGCGCAGGAAAAGATGGAGGAAAACGCGGCAAAAATGAGCGCTGTGCGTGACCACATCATCGAGCGCGTCGAACGTGAGATCCCATATGCGAAGCTGAACGGGCACCGTACGCAACGGCTGCCAGGCAATGTCAATTTTTGCTTTCGGTTTGTTGAAGGCGAAAGCATGCTGATTTTACTGGACAAAGAGGGCATCTGCGCATCGAGCGGCAGCGCGTGTACGAGCGGATCACTTGATCCATCTCATGTGTTGCTTGCTATCGGCTTGCCGCACGAAATCGCACACGGTTCGCTTCGTCTCTCCATCAGCGAGGAGACGAGTATGGCGGATGCAGATAAGGTCGTCGACT
>CAYUZP010000249.1:0-1058 GCA_964449655.1 uncultured Oscillospiraceae bacterium | reverse complement strand
TGCGTAGCATGTCGCCATTGTATGAAGACTTTGTGCGCAAAGAGGCTTAAATCCATGCTGTCGAGCACGAACGCATGGTTTGATGCGGTCATGACAAAGCGAGAAACCATTCGCATAGAATGACAGGAGGATATCAAGAATGTATACCGATAAGGTCATGGATCACTTTATGCATCCCCGTAATGTCGGTGAGATTGAAGATGCAAGCGGTGTTGGCACCGTTGGCAACGCCAAGTGCGGCGATATCATGCGCATCTATCTAGACATCGATGAAAATCAGATCGTGCGCGATGCGAAGTTCAAAACATTTGGCTGCGGCGCTGCCATTGCGACCAGTTCGATGGCGACCGAGATGATCATCGGCAAGTCCGTTCAGGAAGCGCTTGAAGTCACCAATAAGGCCGTTATGGAAGCGCTGGGTGGTCTGCCGCCAGTCAAAGTTCACTGTTCGCTGCTAGCCGAGCAGGCAGTTCATGCTGCACTTTGGGATTATGCGCAGAAGAACGGCATTGTCATCGAGGGTTTGAAGCCACCGGTCAATGACGTCGAAGAACTGGAGGAAGAGGAAGAGTAATTGCTGCATCAGATAAAAAGGGATTTGAAGGTCGATGCAAGACAATTGAAAGAGGGAGAAGAATGCCTGATTTTTATCATATGACCATCGCAGGCTGTGAGCGGGATCTGCCGATATGCCCGCTGAATGACAAACTGTCCATCGGTGCATTTGTCATCTTTGGAGACTGTGAATTGACCATTGCCTGCGCAAAAGCACTGTTGGAACGCGCACCGGTTTTTGACTATATCATCACCGCGGAGAGCAAAGGCATTCCACTTGCCTATGAAATGGCACGTCAGATCAACGCCCCAAAGTGGTTGTTGGCACGCAAAGGCGCTAAGCTCTATATGCGCGATGTGTTCAGCGTCGAGGTGAGATCGATCACAACGGACCATGTGCAGCGACTCTATCTTGACGGCGAGGACGCCAAGCTCATGCATGGAAAACGCATCCTCATCGTAGACGATGTGATTTCTACAGGCGAATCCCTGGCGGCTCTTGA
>CAYUZP010000248.1:0-2713 GCA_964449655.1 uncultured Oscillospiraceae bacterium | reverse complement strand
GCCAGCCGCCCTCGCCCGCGACCATCAGCAGAACCGCGAAAGCGCCGCCGTCGGCCCATGTCTTGTCGGACTCTGCCTTCCAGCCGCTGCTCTCAAAGAACGCCATTGGGTCTTCCGCACTCGGGACGGCAATGGCGACCTCGGGCTGACGGTAGATCCACGTCTGCGGCACATACTGATACAGCGTGCGCACCGTGCCGTCTTCCATCGTCAGCTCGATGGCGTACATGCCATAGTATTGGCTGCCCAGCGGATTCGTCGGGTCAACCGTGTAGTTTTCCGTGTCCAGCGACGTGATCGGCTGAACCTCGATCTCCGCCAGCGCAGCGGCACATGTCAACGCCAGGCAGAGCGCCAGCGCCAGGGTGAACAGTCTCTTCATGTACAACAACCTCCTTGATGTGTGTCCGATCGGATCGGCCGCTCGTATCGGCTTGCGATCGCTCCGGATTTAAAGATAGTATACAGCCATTGTTGATTTTTTTCAATCCCTTTTTTGTGGAAATAATCCATTGTACAACATTAAAATCCGTATGTTTTCTTTTTTAATTCACATCATATGAAATTGAAGTTTCATAAAGTGAAAGTTATTGCCTTTTTTCGCACTGTTTTGAAATGTTGCCTTTCAAAAATTTTCCTCGTTCGCTTTGAAGCGGTCTCGCGTTGTCCGCGTTTTTGCGCAAAAAAAGAGAGCCGGAAGCGGCTGTTCCGGTTCTCTTTGGATTTATTTGGAGATCGTCTCATACAGCAAGACTGCGGTTTTGTGCGCCTTTTGCGCCAGTGCGCTGGAGGCCGCGGTCATGGACTGCTTCAGCGCTTCGAAGTCCTGCGAAGCCTCTGCCTCGGCCTTCATGTCCTCAAACGACGCGTATATCTCTTCCTGAAGCGCGGCGTAGGTATCCAGCACCGTGTCGGTCTGCGTATCGTCCACAAACAGCAGCGTGTTGGATACGGCGTCAAAGCTCCAATAGTAGGAATCCGCCCAGTTTTCAGGCAGCACGCGGAATCCCTCGGTATCCCGACGCGTCGTCGGATAGTAGGGCACATCGCCCGTCGGCTCCTCGGTCACGAAAGCGGCAGGCTCTGTGCCGACCTGATACGCGGCATAGGTATCGGTGGTGAGCATCGGATAGTAGGGCACCATCACGCCGTAAGCGCCATGATCCATGCCGAGCCACAATGTGGTTGAGATTTCCGGCGCGCCGTCCGCGTAGATCTGGAACACATGATATTCGAGGTTGCCCGTGTTGCCGATGGCATCGACCTTGTAAAAGTCGACCATGTCCCGTGTGGTGATCTTGCGGTCGGCGGTGATGTTCGTGTACAATCCGACGAGCTCGCCGTCCTTCACGTTGGAGATGGTGAAATCCGCGTCCGTGAGCGTGTCGGTGGTGAACTGTTTTTCGCTGTCAAGATACGCGATGCCGTTGACGATGCGGTCATTCACGCTCGCGTTGCTGTAGGAAGCGCGGTAGTCGATGATATTCGCGTCCGCGTCGCCCACGAACGTGCCGGCCTTCTGCGCGGTCTCGATCAGAGCGGAGGAAGCGATGACGTTTTCGTCGTCCAGATCGATCACGCCGATGGCGCACATGTTCGGGCTGATGAAGATCATGTCGTCCGGCAGCCGCATGGCGATGTACTGTGTGCCGGAGCAGTTCTCGATGTACCATGTCTCGGTCTGATCCGCGATGATGATGCCGGAGCCGCCCTGCGCGCCCTTCTCGTCATAGATGCCCATCAGGATATCGAGTCCCTCGCGGGCGGTTTCCGCCTGTCCCAGCACGACGGTGGTGATGTCGGCTTCCTCGATGCCCGTATCCGTCGTGGGATCCGCGTCGCGCATCGCCTGATTGGCGCCTAATGTGACCGTCGCGGTCATGGACACACCCTTCTCGTTTGTGCCCACCTCTTCATAGGGCGTATGCGGATGCGTGCCGCCGCAGTCCGGGCACGTGCCCAACAGGTTATCGTCGCGCACAGCCGTGTAGGCGAAGCTGTCTTTCGTGAATGTGGTCGTAAAGCCGTAGCAGCCCGTGTATTCCTCGCCCGCCTTGTGTTTGCCGGCCGGGCTGACATAGAACACCTTGTTCTGGCTGTTGGAGATGTCCTCGCTGCGGGAGAAGTACGTGCCGCCGTCCTCGGTCAGCGAAGAGCCGACGTAGAGCATTGAGCACGCCATCGCGTTGCTCGCAAACAGCGTGAGCATGACGACAGCGGTCGCCATCGCCAGAAGTTTTTTCTTCATGATGTATTCCTCTCTTTCCTGCCGGCATGTCTCCGGCGAAAGTGTGCTCTTTATTGTACGCGCTTTTTCGGCAGACGTCAAGTAAATCATATCCTCATCAGCGGATTTCTTTCCACTTGGATCATCGTGCCTGTCCGATTTCATGGCGGTCAGCCCGCAGTACGAAGCGGTTTGTCTCATCCGGCGGTGTGAGCAGGTGTTCCGATCAAAATGAAAGCAGCGCTGCTTCGACATGGGCAGCGCTGTTTTTAGGGGATTGAAAATGAATGAGACATCGGCGATATTGAGGGTGTCTCATCTTACTGATCCGCTTTTGCAGGATGTCTGCGCGGCATCAGGCCCGATTGCGCGCTGAACGTCCCGCATCCTGCGAAGCGATGGACAAGCCGCACGAGGGAACCCGATCACTTCGTGATGAGATGGTCATTGAGGAACTCCACCATCTTCCCGGCGGCAAATCCGACC
>CAYUZP010000247.1:1570-2715 GCA_964449655.1 uncultured Oscillospiraceae bacterium | reverse complement strand
ACGTTCACCGAAAATCGTGTTAAAACATGGTATGATCATTATACAGTCCCTGCCGCGTGGGCGGGAGGGTGGGGACTACAGATTCACATCAAACGTGTCTGTTGCCTGTAAACGTGGTCCTGCAAGGTCTGCCGAAACGTTTCATTGAACGACAAGCTTGTTTGAACCTGCGCGGCGCGTCACACAGGGTTCCCGAACAGTATGAACGGAAAGCCAATCTGACGGAGTACAGATGCCAGAATGTACTGACAAATAAAGAATACGAATATGACATGTTCACCGCGCGATCTCACGATTCCATGACCAATAATACAAATATGAGAGGAAAAAAAAGCAGGCAGGGCCTATTGACGGGCGCACTGTCTGCCAAACATAGAGGATCGATGGTTATGCGTTACTGCTCGCGGCGAAGGAGCTGTTCGTCATAGAAATCGGATCGGCAGTTCAGCTCATAGAAGAGTTCCTCATAGCCGTATTCCTCGGCGAGCGTGGGGGTATCCGAGAAGAGATTCGTGCCCAGGCCCAGACGTTCGCCCTCGATGGCAGCGCCGATGCTGGCGAGCACCGATGGGAAAAAGTCAAGCGTGGTGAAGAGGCGATCCTTTTCGCGCACGGGCTCTATCGCGGCGTTGATGAACGCGTTGTACACGAGACGGTTGGTTGAACCGAGATGTTTGTCATAGCGATCGACGTCGAGAGAATAGATGCTCTCAGGGCGTGTCATGCTGCAATGATCGCCCGTGACCACGATGGTGGTGTTCTCATAGAAGGGCTGTGTTTGGCACCAGGCGATGAAGTCGTTCAGTTGACGCGAGGCGCAGGCGACGGTCTGCAGGTAGGGATCCTCGATATCCTGTGGACAGAGCGCGCAGGGAAAGCCGGGCGTGTGCGTATCGACGGTGAGCATGGAAAAGTGGAACGGCTGATCCCCGCTGGAAAGTTCGCTGAGCACATCCTTGGCGTACTGGTAGAGCTTTTGATCTTCAAATCCCCAGCCGACCTCGTAATCCTCGTCGATCAGGCCCAGTTCACGCGCGGTGAACAGATCAAAGATCTCGTAATCGCCGTGCTGCGTGAAGTATAGCCGTCGTCCGCCGAACGTGAAATCCGAGCCCGCCATGAACACGCAGCGATAGCCCTGAGCG
>CAYUZP010000247.1:0-1560 GCA_964449655.1 uncultured Oscillospiraceae bacterium | reverse complement strand
GATGTCGCGCCGGGCAAGAGCGTGTCAAAGTAGCTGGCGATATTGTCCGCGGGGACGCCAAAGGAGAACAGCTTGAGCGGAAGGCCCGCTGTCTGCGCGACGAGCCCGGCGATCGTCCAGCCGGTGGAGGGAGCGACGGCGGCGCCTTTGATGGCATCGGACTGCGAGAAGGAGACGTTCTCTCGGGCGATGCGCGTCATTTCTGGCATATAATTGATCGGCGCGATGCCGCCATTTTCCTCGTCCTGAAACGTCGTTTCGCCCGATTCCAGGTAGATATTGATGAGATTGCGCTTTTGAGACGGGAACGTGATCGACGTGACCGCCGGATCGACGTAGTGATCCTCTAAAAAAGAGGAACCGTGCAGGTAGTAGGAGATGAAACCGGGGAAATCGAGATAGCGACTGGCGCAGGCAAACAGCAGGGAGAAAAAGCCGACGATGAAGAGGATGCACAGCGGCAGACACACGCGAACAGGAAAGCACTGCACGAAGAGGGACCGGGTCAGCGCGAAACGGATCGGCTTGCGATGAAAGGTCAGATGCGTGGCGAGCTCTATGAGGATGAAAAAGAGCAGCGCGGGCAGCACGACGCTTCGCAGGACATCGATCACGAATGTCTTTGACGTCCCTTCAAGGGGCATGTAGAGATGAAAGGTGATCTCCTCAAGGCTTGCGTCCGGATATTGGCGGATGCCCCAAAGATAGGCGAACAATCCCACGAGCAGTATGAGGATGAGCAGGTGCAGCGGTATGCGCAGCAGCGATATGCGATGTCGCGGCGGATCGGGGCGCTCTGTGTGAAGCGAGAGGCCCAGACGGCCCTGCAGTATGCCCAGCACAAGGCCTAAAAGCAGGCTAAAAAACGCCGCGGCTTTGCCATAGACAAAGCTGAGCGGGTATGGGCTCCACGGCCTGACCGTCACGCGGCCTAGCGGCAAAAAGATGATGAGCGTGACGCAGAGGATCGTCAGCGCGCCCAGCGCGTAGGCGAGAAGGGCGAGCACGGGAGGCTGTGATCGGCGACTGCCGGACAGGCGTGCGGCCACGATCATGATGAGCGGTGAGAGCAGCACGACGGCTACAGTAGACATGGAACACCTCGATTGTGCGCACTTGGCAAAGTTTAAAACACGTCTATTGTAGACCACGGCGCGGGTTTTTGCAATACAAATGCGAGCAAAGGCGATATTCAATACATCATTTAAAATTTTGTAATACTTTATGTTATGAAGTTAAATGACGGTTCGCGCTTTTGATGGTGGAAACGCAAAGGATTTCGCTTAAACAGGTCTGTTGATGCGGCTCACACGCTCGCAAACACGGCTGACAGGCGGGCGCGCAAACCATCCGATTCTGTTTAAACGGGGTTTACGGGAAACAGACACTTTTGCCGCAACTCTGTGGTTTCCAACAGACTGCCCAGCCCACGGAGCAGGGGCGTATAACTATCATTGCATGTTTTGACAAATTTTACAAACAAATCGGCAAACGAAAAGATTGGGGTATGTAGAAAAGCGACGGGACAAGAAGCTATAAAAGAACTGACCAAGTTTGTTG
>CAYUZP010000246.1:0-2720 GCA_964449655.1 uncultured Oscillospiraceae bacterium | reverse complement strand
CGGATAATCAGCGGAGTAGGTGGCGGTTCCGGTATACCATGCGTCATAGATCTGCCCTTCGCCGCGCTGTACGCCGGTGTTGCCGTCGCCCAGGCCAACGGGGAAGAAGCCGGTCGCTGGGATTTCTCCCGCCATGGTCACATAGTCAACCTCGTCCTGACGATTGATGAGCAATCCGAGCGCCGTGCGGGCTTTTGCCTGTTCAGCAGCCGTAAAGGTCTTGCCCTCCGGAGAAAGGTCCTTGTAGACGTTGAAGAGGATGTAATACGTGCCGATCTGCGGAGCGAACACGAGCTCATCACCGTAGGTTTCCTGCAGGCGCGGGAACTCCGCCGGATCCATAGACTCGATAAAGGAGACCGTGTCGGACTCGTACGCAGAGAGGATGGCCACACTGTCCTCGGCAAGGTAAGCGTTAATGCCGCCCAGATGCACGTTCTCAGCGTCCCAATAGTACGGGTTCTTTTCAAAAGCTGCGACATCGTCCACGGCATACCGGGTCATACGGAACGGACCCATGCCGATGTAGGTCTCGGGATGGACAGCCCACGCGCCGTCCGGCGTGGTCACTTCAACCTTGACTGGATAGAATGTCGTAAAAGCAGCCAGCTCGAGGAAATATGCGCAGGGACCATCCAGCGTGACGGTGACCGTGCGAGCCTCATCGTCGGCGACGACATTCAGCGTGCCATCATCATTCTTGGCGATCACGTCGAACAGATAACCGTAGTCAGCGCCCAGATCCGGATCAGCCGCACGGTTCCAGCTTTCCACGACATCACTGGCGAAGAAGTCGCTGCCATCGGACCACTTCAGGCCTTCCCGAAGCGTGAATGTATACACCAAACCATCCTCTGAGACCTCATAGCTTTCAGCCAATTCAGGCTTGACGCCGTCTTCGGTCTTGATCATCAAGCCACAGAATCCCAGACGAATCAGATTGGAGCCGACGGAAGCGGAGTTGAGCGCCGGATCCATGGACTCGGGCGTGCCGCCGCCATACATGACATTGACGATCTCGCCGTCGGCAAGAGCCGCCGTGCCAAGCACCATGATCAGTGCAAGCGACAAAACAAGAACAAGCAGTTTTTTCATCGTGTGTTATCCTCCTTCAAATATTTATTGTAACGCAACAGCGATACAACCGTCTTTCAAGGCCTTCATGCATGCCGCATGTTTTCCGAGTGATATTGATCGTCCTATCTTCACAGGTTATGGCATGCGGCGGTATGTCCCGGTGCGATCTCTTTGAGATCTGGGCAGCTCTGAGCGCATTGATCCGTCGCTCGGTCGCAGCGCGTACGGAACGGGCAGCCCGAAGGCATATGCATGGGACTGGGAACGTCACCTTTGAGTACAATGCGTTCGCTCGCACGTGCCTTGTCCGGATCGGGTATGGGTACAGCGGAGAGCAGACTGATCGTGTACGGATGCGCGGGATGCCTGTGCAATTCGTTGGCATCGGCCAGTTCGACGATGTGGCCTAGGTACATCACGGCGATACGGTTAGAAATGTGCTTGACGACGCTCAAATCATGCGCGATGAACAGATAGGACAGCCCGAGCTGCCTTTGAAGATCCTCAAACATGTTGATGACCTGTGCCTGTATGGATACGTCCAGCGCTGAAACCGGCTCGTCACAGACGATAAAGTCTGGCCGGGAAGCAAGCGCACGGGCAATGCCAATGCGCTGTCGCTGACCGCCGGAGAACTCATGGGCATAACGGGTCGCCTGCTCACTGGAAATGCCAACCGTGGACAGCAGCTCGCGCACGCGTTCGTCGCGCTCCTTGCGTCCTTTGCAGAGCTTGTTCACATCCAGCGGCTCCCCAACGATATCGCCCACCGTCATGCGCGGGTCCAATGAGGAATACGGATCCTGGAAGACAATCTGCGCTCGACGGCGGTATTCGCGCATCGTCTGTGGACCGACGAGTTTGCCGTCGAAGATCACCTCGCCCGCTGTCGGTTTGTACAGATGCAAAATCGTACGTCCCACGGTGGATTTGCCGCAGCCGGACTCGCCCACAAGCCCCAGCGTCTCGCCTCGGCCGATTGTGAAGGAGACATCGTCTACCGCCTTGAGCGGCGTTGTCTTCAAAAAACCCGTTGTGATCGGGAAATATTCCTTCAGGTGACGCACCTCAAGCAGGTGATTTTCCTCGCTCATCGCGTGTCGCCTTCTTTCTCGTCCTCACACATGTTGCCTTCCAGGTCGATGGATACGATCTCGCCAGAGTCGTCCGTTCGGATGATGTCCCGTTCCATGCCGTCCTTCACGTTCATCCAACAGGCGCTCAGGTGGTCGCGGCCCACGCGGACTTCCTTCGCTTGACCTGTCAAGCAGACCTTCATCGCAAAATCGCAGCGTGGAGCGAAAGGACAGCCCTTGGGCAAGTTCAGCATGTCGATTGGCGTGCCCAGGATAGGCACCAGACGCTCGCTCTCGTCATCGTCAATGTTGGGGATGGAACGCAACAAACCCTTCGTGTACTCGTGTGCTGCATGATAGAAGATGGCATCCGCTGTTCCGCGTTCACACACGCTGCCGGCGTACATGACGATGACCTCGTCGCACATGCCGGCAATGACGCCCAAATCGTGCGTGATCATGATGATCGCCATGCCCAGCTTTTTTTGCAGCTCCTGCATCAGTTCGAGGATCTGCGCCTGTATGGTCACGTCTAAAGCGGTGGTAGGCTCGTCCGCGATGAGAATG
>CAYUZP010000245.1:0-2726 GCA_964449655.1 uncultured Oscillospiraceae bacterium | reverse complement strand
AGATCATCATTCTCATATAAATCAGCGACCCATTGATTTGCTTGCCCATATTCGCACTGAAGCACTGTATCGCCGACCAATGCATAGATTGCCTTCAAAGGCTTTTCCTGCCATAAATCTACACCGAAGCCGTTGATGTTTAAGAATTTCTCGTTCAAATCAACGGGAGCAGCACCGTTAGTCTCCTGCTGCATCATCCAAAAGTCATAAGAAACACCATGATAAGTCACATTGATGCACATTCCTTCCAGTGCTGTCCATATCCCATATTCTTCTGAGGAAATCATCTTTTTCACAGGCAAATCAGGCATGTTTAAAAATGCATCAAAGCTTGTCGTTGAAGATGGCTGAAATACAAAGACGACCGCATCATATGCTTGTTCATTCAAGACATTTGCTAGATAGTTCGTCTTGGTCAAATATCGCGGATCGACAATAGTCACTTGTTTACAAGCAAGTGCCAAATAGGTAAACCCGCGCATAAAGTTAGAGTCGCAGACCACAACCACGCTTGGCGAGTCCTCAGGCGCATTGTTATTGATATAATAGTAATATGGTGAAAGAAAGTGACCAAAGTCTGTGATAAAGTATGTGAACTTGTCAAATGGACGCTCTTCATATCCATCGAGCAGCGCTTCCTCAAAGTCGCCGCTTCGATGATCGTCATTCACAGGGTTGTAGTAATCAAAATTTGTCTTGTATTTTGGGTGATAGATCTCAAAGCTTTCAAGACCTATATAGCCTTCCCCTACTGTTCGGCTCAGACCTCCCAAGAAATCATAGCTTTTCACATTGTAATTTTTCAGATTGAATACATCTTGTGCGTTTGGAAAAACAATGCCGTATGTGTCTTGCAAGTGTTGTACCAGCTCTTTTGCGCCCCAGAATTCTCCATATGTTGTCGGGTGAAGGTCAGTGCGCAGATAAAATTCGCTCAGTGTAGGCGCATCCGCCTCGCTCCCCATCCGTTTGCGAAGATCGAGGCAGTCAATTCCCTGTTCCTGCAGAAATCCTGAAACTGATTGGCTTGTACTGCCGTATACCATAAGCTCGCCAGAACGCGAAGGGCCAAAGTTCTCCGCCCGATCCGGCAGCGACAGATAGACAAGCGGCGTGTTCAAGCTGTCCGCTCGCTCTTGAAGCGCTATCATACTCTGCACGATAGCTGAATCCTCGTCGATCTCGTCAGGAATTACCACGACCTGCATGCCGACATTATCGTCCAGGAGATACTCAAAATTCCCAATCACGCGCCTGCCCAGCAGTCTTTGAATCAGTCCATTGATATCGAGCAATGAATCGCGTTCCCAAAACGATTCCTTGTGATTCGTCTGCGCATCCTGCACGCGATCTTCAAGTGTTGCGCTGTCGTCCGTCAGAACCTCGTACACAGTCTCGTTGTTCGGCTGATTCAAAAAAAATGCCAACACGAAAAGCAAAAGCACCACGCCGCACGTCAAATATCTCAAATACTTCCTGATTCCACTCATCTTGCTGCACCTCTATCACGACTCAGAAATCATTATACAGGAATGGATTGTAGCTGCTTGTCATCGAACAGACGACAACAATAATCAGCCCAACCGCGTAGAAGAGCGGTTCAAGCACGACGCAGGCCTTCGGGAACCAGCTAAAGCGCCTGCTCAATGCCTCTTTCGCCTTCGGAATCACCGGAAAGCAGAACAGTGTGCCCACTGTCATCAACACCGCCATATCTCGTAAAAACATCACAGTCAGCGGCGATGTCCATCCCGCGAACCCAAACATGTCCTTCACATATGGCACAAAGGCGCCCAGGTCGTTGATGCGAAAGAGCAGTTGACCAAAGAGCAGCACGACGGCAAAATAGACATGTCCCATTGCCTTTTGTGTATTCGTTAGCGGTTTCTTTTTGAGACCGAGTCTTTTACGGCGTCTCTTTTGTCCCTCCTCCATCGCCCGCTCGAAAGCGATGAAGATGAACTGATACAGTCCCCACAGCACAAAGCTCCAAGCCGCACCATGCCAGAGGCCCGAAAACAGCCACACTGCCAGCAGTGCGATGAGATCGCATGTCAGCACGGACATCCTGCCCCTGCTAAACAGGCTACGAAATACAGGGGTATAGATATAGTTTTTGAGCCAATCGCCCAACGTCATATGCCAACGATTCCAGAATTCGGCTATAGAGCGTGACGTATAAGGATAATTAAAGTTCTCAGGTGTAGTGAACCCAAACAGATTGCCCATGCCGATGGCCATGTCGCTGTAGCCGGAAAAGTCATAATAAAGCTGAAGGATATAACCGATCAATCCCAACCAAGCCATCAGCGCTGTGCGAGAATTGGCGGAAAAGTCAAAGATGAAGTCAACGATGATGCCGATGCTGTTGGCAAAGACAACTTTTTTAAATAAACCACATACCAGCCGTTTCGCGCCGCTTGAAAAGAGATCCATATTAAAGCGGCGATCCTTGAGTTGGCGAGAAAAATCCGCATAGCGCGCGACAGGACCCATTGAAACCTGCGGGAAGAAGGACATATACAGCGCCGCATCGATGGGATTTTTCTGAGGCGAAACCGCCTGCCAATAGATATCCACAAGATAAGAAACCGTCCGGAACGTAAAAAACGAGATACCAAGCGGCAATCCAATCACGGGTAACGTGAAATCGAGTCCGAAGATCGCGTTTACCGTTCCCAACGTAAAGGTCAAATACTTATAGAAGAATAACACGCCAAAGTTTA
>CAYUZP010000244.1:2400-2735 GCA_964449655.1 uncultured Oscillospiraceae bacterium | reverse complement strand
AATGAATGTCACAAAAAAACATGAAATTGTGCCTGTTTGGATTGTCAGACAGCCCGTTTGGAGCGGAATGGCCTCATGCACTTTGCTATAATATTTCAGCATCAATTGAGCCACTGCTTATTTTTTTAAAGGGTGGTTAGGTACTGCTAACCTGAAGAAAGGAGGATTACGGCCAATCCCATGGAAAAAATAGCAATTTACGGAAAAGGCGGTATCGGAAAGTCGACGACTACTTCCAATCTCTCCGCGGCTCTCGCTCTCAAGGGCTATAAAGTCATGCAAATAGGCTGCGACCCGAAAGCGGACTCGACTAAGAACCTGATGAAAGGCAGGAG
>CAYUZP010000244.1:0-2390 GCA_964449655.1 uncultured Oscillospiraceae bacterium | reverse complement strand
ACCGTTCTTGAACAGTTCAAGGCAAAGGGCGATAATCTCACCCTGGCGGATATCGTGTTCGAGGGTTACGCGGGTGTGCTCTGTGTAGAATCGGGCGGGCCGACGCCTGGTGTCGGCTGTGCGGGCAGAGGCATCATCTCCGCTTTTGAAAAGCTTGCCGAGCTGAAAGCGTTTGAGACATACCAGCCTGACGTTGTTATCTATGATGTTCTTGGCGATGTAGTATGCGGAGGCTTTGCGATGCCGATACGCGGCGGGTATGCGAAAGACGTATATATCGTTTCGTCGGGCGAGATGATGTCCCTCTATGCGGCAAATAACATCGCTTCGGCAATACGCAATTTCGGAAACAGGGGCTACGCTCAGCTTCGCGGTCTGATACTGAATGCCAAAAACCTTGAAAACGAGGTTGAGACGGTTGAACAGGCGCTTGGAGAGATTGGCACGACAATGGTGCAGTACATACCCCGCTCGCCCGAGATACAGGAAGCGGAAAACCAGGGCGGCACAGTTTTTGAATGTCTGCAGGAATCTGCAATGCAGGCAGTCTATAATGAACTCGCAGATAAGATAATGGCACAGGAATAATGAAAAGGAGAGAAACTCATGAAGAAAATTATTTCGATCTTATTGGTACTTACGCTTACGTTTGCGCCTGGCCTTATGGCCGAATGCTCATCGAATAACGATGATCCGGCAGGTGATCAGAATGATCCGTCCGGCCAGAATGTAGAAATCAGTCAGAATAGCAGCAACGACGATAACTCTGATGATACGCAGCAGGGAGACGAGTCTGATAACACCACTTTCACGATTGAATACCCGGCCGACATGCAGGCCCTCGGCTATACGGAGCCCCTTGTCCTCGACAGGAAGCCCGTGCGTGTTGTCTGCCTCTCGGCTGCGCCTGTACTTGCTCTGTATGAACTTGGTGTGAACATGGTCGGAATTCCGAACAGTATGGTAGTTACCTGGCCCGAAGATCTCGCAAACAGCACAGAGAGAGTTTCGTTCTCTGTCATGAGCCCAGACGATTTTGACTATGAGGCGGTCGTTGCCCTTGAGCCTGATCTGGTACTTCTCGCTGCCAACGGTGCTGACACTGCCGGTGCGACGCTTGAGGGTCTTGGTATCAATGTTTACTACCTCAATGCGGGACACACCGTTTCTTACGATTCTGTCAAAATGCAGACCGAAGCTCTTATCAGGGCCTTCAGCACTGACGATGAATCAACTGCTGCGGGTGAAGCCATTATGGAACGATTTGCAGAACTTGAGGCAAATATTGAATCCGCGAAAAACGCTTTTGCGGGCAACACGGTTATGGTTCTGCAATCCGGCGATGCGCAGACACATTACATTCAGACAAAAGACGGTACACTCGGCTCCATGCTCGATATGATTGGATTTACCAATGTTTACGAAAACGCAACGACATCCATGGCACAGCTCGACTTTGAGCAGGCGCTGGATTATCAGCCGGACTATCTGGTTTGTGTGGGTGCGACAGATGCGGCAACCCATCAGGCTCTTATGGATGAGGCATTTGCGGACAATCCGGAGTACTGGAATGCTATCCCCGCAGTCGCAAACGGTAATGTCATCTGCCTCGATGTCACCTACGGTATTGCGTTCGAGTATTCATTATCGACAATTCAGCGGGATTACACAAACATGCAGATGCATGATTGTGTAATCCCGCAAATTTTGGAGAGAAAAGCATATGAACAAAAGTCGTATTAAGCAAAACCGAACCGGCAATCGTCTTCTTGTGACCGGTGTGGTATGGGCGGTGTTGATTGCGTGTATAGTCGGAATGTTCCTTTTATCTATCGTGATCGGCAGCTCACGCATTTCACTCAGTGAGATATACTGCGCATTCACTGAGGGCGGAAGTAATACGGTCAAAGTCATTGTGACACAGCTAAGACTTCCAAGGGCAATTCTGGCTCTTATAGTGGGTGCATGTCTTTCGGCTGCGGGAGCACTTTTACAGGCTGTCATGAAAAATCCCCTTGCCGACCCGGGGACGATTGGCGTCAGCGCCGGTGCACGCACAGCGGTGATAACCATTCTGCTTGTGTTTCCTGATCTTACCTATTCGGTGCCGCTGGTAGCATTTGTCGGAGCTGCGTTCGCCTGTGTGCTGATTTATTTGATGGCATGGCAGGATGGCGTTGACCCGGTAAGAATTATTCTTTCGGGTGTTGCCGTAAACTCTGTTTTAGGCGGGTATAACGCATTTTTGCAGTTGCAGAACAGCGACAATCTTTCCGGAGTCCTTGCCTTTATGAACGGTAGTTTTGCGGGTGTCACATGGAAAAATGTACAGGTCATGGGAATATACGCGGTTATTGGTTTAGCAGCGGCATTTATGTGTATTAAGAACG
>CAYUZP010000243.1:0-2765 GCA_964449655.1 uncultured Oscillospiraceae bacterium | reverse complement strand
GAGTTTTCCGCTTTGTGCCCTCTTGGGGATAACTTTTCGCACAGTGCGATTGAGAAGTCAAAGCAATTACATCAATCGGCGAAGGCGTGTCCATACTTTTATCGGCGTGAATCATTCAGGCTGGGTTATCTCACCGGATCTCCAGGACTTCTCCGATGTACATGGTGTGCGGCGCTTCCGTCGCATAATATGTCTTCTTCACGTCCTCCGGCATGGCCGCAAGGTTCAGATCCTGACGGTAGATTTTTTTGCACAAGAGCGAAAGCTGCGCCTCTTTGAATGTGACGGATCCGCCGAGCGGCACAGGGGTTAGCCCTGACGCGGCAACCTTATCGCCATCCCTGCCAGAGCGCGTACCCAGCAGCCCCAATGCTTTGCGGTATGGCTGCGGATAAAAACTGACCGTGAAAAGCTCGCTGTTCTCCATAAACTCATGCGTATAGCGGATCGGTTTGACATAAACCGTCGCCACAGGTTTTCCCCACAGCGTACCCAAACCGCCCCAGCCGATGGTCATCGTGTTGTAGTGCTCCATGGCGCCCGCGGTCAAAAGCGCCCAATCCCTGCCAAAGATGTTGAATGATTCCGCTGTGAATTCCATAGGTCATGCTCCTTTGTTTGAGTCGGTCAAGGCAAACAGGGTTTCTGTAAATCACGCGCTGTACAAGACATCGAAACCAAGATGAAACCGACAACCGTTGTTCACGTCAAAGAATGAGCGCCTTTTAGCCTGCCTGCCCATGCTGTTATGTTGACTTTCGGTTCACAATCCGAACGTTTCGTTTTCTTTACAACAAATCATACGTGTAATCCCTTGTTCCCTTGACCGTATTGTGTTATGATCCATGTGTGCGTAGGCACCCGTCCTTATTTTACATCGTATTTCGAACTGATTCAACCAGGAAAGGTGGTAAAATCATGTTCAAAAAATGTCTTTGTGCGCTGCTCGTCTGCGCCTTTGCGTCCTTTGGCATCGCTGCTGCAGAGGAAGCCACGCACGGCGATGTCGCTATCCTCTACATGAATGACGTGCATTGCGGCATCGAGGATGGCGTCGGCTATTCCGGCGTTGCAGCCTATGAAAAAGCGTATCAGAAATTGGGTTATGATACGCTGATTGTCGACAACGGCGACGCTGTGCAGGGCGGTGTGGTCGGCACGCTGTCCAAAGGCGAGGCGATCATTGACATCATGAACGCGCTTGGCGTCGATGTAGCCATTCCCGGAAACCACGAGTTTGATTACGGCATGGAGCAGTTCAAGGCGCTGACGGAGCGGGCAAACTATCCCTATATCTCCTGCAATTTTCGCACGGCGGACGGGGAATGTGTCCTTGCACCTTATGAGATACTCGAAGCAGGCGGATACAAGATCGGCTTTGTGGGCGCAACCACGCCTCACACGTTCACCTCTTCCACGCCCACTTACTTCCAGGATGACGAAGGAAATTACATCTACAGCTTCTGCGAGGGCAACAGCGGCGCCGACCTGATCGCAGCTGTTCAGGAAACGGTGGACGCCGTGCGCGCGCAAGGCGTTGACTATGTCATATTGCTGAGCCATTTGGGCATCAATGCGGACGAGGATCCGCTCTCCTACACCTCTTCCTTTGTCATTGAGAATACGACAGGCATCGATGTCGTGCTGGACGGCCATTCCCATTCCGTGATCCCGAAAGAAGTCGTGCTCAATGCCGACGGTGAAGAGGTGCTGCTCACACAGACCGGTACAAAGCTGCAGAACATCGGTGTGCTGACACTCTCCGCGGACGGCACTTTGGACGTTGGCCTGCACAATGAAACGGTGTTCAAGGATGACGACATGCAGGCGTTTATCGAGGAGATCAATGAGGCCAATGATGCGCTGCTCAACCAGGTTGTCGCCACAACGCAAGTGACGCTGACCACGACCGATCCGGTGGCGACCAATTCGGACGGTTCCCCGCTGCGTATCGTGCGCTCCCAGGAGACAAACCTGGGGGATCTCTGCGCGGACGCTTATCGCACGCTGCTCAATGCGGACATAGGCTTTGTGAACGGCGGCGGCATACGCGCCAATATCGAAGAAGGCGACATCACCTATTCTGAGATCATCAGCGTACATCCCTTTGGCAACATGGCCTGCAAAGTCGCTGTCAGCGGTCAGGCGATTCTGGACGCGCTGGAGATGGGCGCATCCAATCTGCCCGCGGAAAACGGCGGCTTCATCCAGGTGTCCGGCTTGACCTACGAGATCGATGTCAACGTGCCCTCTTCCGTCGTGATCGACGAGCACGGCAGCTTCGTGCGGGTGGACGGCGAGCGCCGCGTGAAGAATGTGCTGGTGGGCGATGTGCCGATCGATCCTGAAAAAATGTACACACTCGCCTCGCACAACTACTGGCTCAAGAGCGGCGGCGACGGCATGAGCATGTTCGTGGGCAGCGAGCTGCTCCTGGATGAAGTGCTGATCGACAACCAGGTGCTCATCAACTATATCACCGATGTGCTGGGCGGCGTTGTCGGAGAAGAATACGCCGATCCCTATGGGCAAGGGCGCATCGTCATCGTGCAGGAATGATGATCATCGAGCGAAACACGACTCAAACCAATCCATCCACGGCGCTGTCGGGCATACCGGCAGCGCTTTTTGATTTGTCAATTGCTTTGTCCATTTGCAGGAATTGGGAATAGAAGCTATCCTCCATGGACAGCGCATAGATCTCCTTGGCAGTGTGAACAAAATCGCCGCCAGAGGAAAAAGCCGCGGCCTTGACCCTCAAAGTC
>CAYUZP010000242.1:0-2766 GCA_964449655.1 uncultured Oscillospiraceae bacterium | reverse complement strand
GCCGATGTTAGTCAAACACAGGTATTTACTGGTTCCGAAAGTAAATGCGAATATGATTACGGGCGTTATAGAGACGCGGTTTGGATGGATTCCGGACGTTCCGCGCAGTTTATTTGGCTTCGCATGGATGTTATCAATCTGAAGAAGAGCGATGTCGCTTTTGACGAGGAGACTTCAGTCAAAGTGATCTATCAAGATGATTATGTATTCGAAGGTTGGATACGTCAGATCAACTACGACAACATTGACTATACATATGGCGATGGCTGTGTAACTAGATATGACAGTGACCCTTCTCAATATCCGCCTCAGATCGTCATGAACCCCACAAAGAACGCTCCAGTTCCCATGATGTACACAGGCAACTATGTGTTTGGATGTACGGTTCCTAATGCCGTCATCGAAGACAAGACGTCGCCTCTTCGTATAGTGATCACCATGGGTGGCAATGAGCTGACCTACAATATCCGCAAGTAAATCGATCATGTGAAGAAATGCCGCACTTCCGGACAGTGTGAAGACAGAGAGGATCGGATGCCTATGGCGATTTTTAATCGCGGCAAAGCCGGGATGAAGCGTCCTATCATTGAGGTCATAGCGTACAATGGCCCTAATGATGTGCTCATATGGAAGCATCCCAATGAAAATTTCAACACAAACACCCAGTTGATTGTCGGCCCCGCGCAGGAAGCCATTTTCGTCAAAGGCGGGCAGGTTCTGGAGCGCTTCATATCCGGCACGTATACGCTCAACACGGAAAATTATCCGTTCATCCGCGCTCTTGTGGGGCTGGTTACCGGCGGTGTATCTCCTTTCAGCTGTTCGGTATACTATGTCAACAAGGTCGTTTTAATGGGTATAGATTGGGGTACGGATACCCCCATCTCCATCATGGATCCCGTGTACGGTATACCGGTCGACGTTCGCGGCTATGGCGATTTTTCGCTGCGGGTCGAGGACGGCAGAAAACTGATGGAAAAGCTGGTCGGTCAGTCTCAAGGCTTCAGCCAGCATGAAGTGCAGCAGTTCTTCTCCAAGTTGATGGCCACACAGGTGCGCAGTCTCATCTCTTCCACCATGCAGGACAATGGTCTTTCTCCCATCGGCATCGATGCGCATCTCGCGGAAATGTCACTTGACGCGGCAAAGCGTATTCAACCGATATTCGAACCTTATGGCATGGCTGTCAACCATTTCACCATCGCCAATATCAGTGCGGCGGATTTGGACGAGATGAAGAGGAAATCGCGCGATCTGCAGAAACATCGTATGGAGACGGAAGTGAGCGTTGAGGACAAGCGTAAGATGGCTCAGGCACAAGCATATGCGAACAGCCAGCTGAACGTGACGGAACAACAGAAGATGGTGGGCCGTGCTATGGAGGCTCTTGCGAGCAATACAGGTCCGATAGCGGGCGGCGCGGAGTTTATGCCTTTTGTCGGCATGGACGGCGGCAATGTTTCCCAGCCCTCCAGCGCGGGAACGGCGGAGATAGCGCGTATGCTGCTGGATAGCACAGCACAGTCTGGCGCGGTCCGTTCGAATACGAACGATGAGGATGCGCCTCAGTCACAGAAGGACTTTGAACAGCGCGTTGCGAAGGTTAAATTCATGTTGGACAGCGGCGTGATTACACAGGAACAATTTCAGGAAAAGATCGATCAACTCCTGCGCGAGGTATGAGAGGAGCGTCGGCTACATGAAGAAGAATCATAGCGCCATATGGCTGGGGTTTGCTGTTTTCTTCGCCGCTGCTGTTTACAGCATGCTTCTCTTTATTTTGAAACCCCGTTTGGATGCCACCGCGTGGGTGCTCTATGGCGCGACCATGCTCGCCTTTTTGCTCATGGGTGTTCAGGTGATCACCGCGGCGCGTGGTGATGGAGTCGTTTTGAACAGCGTGCAAAACATCGTGACGGAGGTCTACTTTGCCCTGCAGTTTGTATTCGGCGGTATCATCTGTCAGTGTTTCAGTGGTCTCCCCTTCATACCAGCGATCGTCTTTGAAGTCCTCCTTTTGGTGGTGTATCTCGTCATTTCATTCGTCATTTTTGCCACACAGAATAACAATGCCGCACAAAAACGGAATGCGCTGGACGCGCTGCGTGTTCAGCGCTCATTGGAGAGCGATGTACTGAGCATGATGTCACAGCAGACCGACCCCGACTTGCAAAAGACGCTGAAGGAACTCGCTGAAGCGATCCATTTTTGTGATGTTTCTGACCATCAAAACGTAGCGGAATTCGATAGGCGCATCGCGGAGGACGTCGCGATATTGAGAGATGAACTGAAAGATGAAGAAGCTGAACCATTGAGAAGAATCGCTGAAATTCGTGGCATGATCGATGAGCGCAATCGAATGGCGGCGATTTTAAAGCAGTAACTGATGTGGTCTAAATTCTACTCGCATTTGCTGGATCACGATGAATCAGAAATGGGAAACGTGCAGTGTAACTGTTGACCATATGACAAACATAACAAAGCCTGTAAATTAGTAAGCGCTTCATAACCTCACGGTATTCATAAAGCAGATTCCTTGTTATGAACTGAGCAAGGAATCTGCTTGAAATGTTTTGTTGTAGCAGGAAATTCATTCTATTGAACAATTGCTGTGGTACAGCTAGATTGTGCCTGGTCACTCCACGGCATGAGCTGCCCTAACTCATCATCGGACATACCTTGATGCGGTTTGATATTCAGCAGGAAGACCAAATCATCTTCCACATTCAAACCATTCGCCTTTGCCATCCTTTGGCACTTGCATCT
>CAYUZP010000241.1:0-2805 GCA_964449655.1 uncultured Oscillospiraceae bacterium | reverse complement strand
CTTCCGTCGTCAAATGCTGCATGACAGCTGGTTCAGCTTCGATCAGCTCTCGAAACGGACGCTTCTCTTCCCATGCGCGCATGGCACAGCGTTGCACGCAGTCATAAGCTGTTTCGCGCAGCATGCCTTTTTCGATCAGTGTCAGCAGCACATGCTGGCTGTTCGTCAAGCCGTAGGACATATCCATCGATCGTTTCATATTTTCAGGATAGACGGATAGCTCGCCGAGAATCCGCGTCATCAGTGTCAGCATATAGTCAAGCAGCTCTGTCGCATCGGGGAGGATCACGCGCTCCACGGACGAATGGCTGATGTCCCGTTCATGCCAAAGCGCGATGTCTTCCATCGATGCAAGCGCGTATCCGCGCAGCAGCCTTGACAGGCCACAGATTTTCTCGCAATTGATCGGATTGCGCTTGTGCGGCATTGCGGAAGAACCTTTCTGCCCTGCACGGAACGGCTCCTCAACCTCGCGTAATTCCGTCTTTTGCAATCCGCGCACCTCGGTTGCGTACTTCTCCAAGCAGCTTCCGATGATCGCTATGGTCGTCAACAGCTCGGCAAAGCGATCCCTCTGCAACACCTGTGTGCTGATCGGAGATGGTTCAAGCCCCATTTTTTCGCAAACATAACGTTCGACATATGGATCGACGTTCGCATATGTGCCGACAGCGCCTGAAATCTTGCCAACACGGATCGTCTTGTGAGCGTGTTCCATGCGCTCCATGTTGCGCAGCATTTCGGCATACCAAAGCGCGAATTTGAGTCCAAGCGTTGTCGGCTCAGCATGAACGCCGTGTGTGCGACCCATGCAGGGCGTCATCTTATAACGGATCGCCTGGCAACGCAATACGTCAATCAACTGATGCATATCCTCTTCGATGATATCGCAAGCGCTAGAGACAACATAGGAGAGCGCGGTGTCTACGACATCCGTGCTGGTCAAACCAAAATGCAGATATTTTGATTCCTCGCCGAGGCTTTCGGAGACGCAGCGTGTAAACGCCACGACATCATGCCGCGTTATTTCTTCGAGCTCTTCGATTCGTTCAACCGTGAAGCACGCGTTTTGACGCATCGCTGCAGCTGCCTCTGCGGGAACTTTGCCCAGTTGAACCCACGCATCCGTCGCGTTCAACTCAACTTCCAGCCATGTCTTGAATTTTTTCTCTTTCGTCCAGAGTGCGGCCATTTCTGGGCGTGTATAGCGGTCGATCATCCATTCATCCCTCCCGTGAGACGGTACAGCTTACCTGATATGAATCCTCAACGTCAACAGGATTTCGGCAAAAACGGTTTTTGTTCATTCTCTCGCTGGTTTGGCTATCCTATAATCAGCATCTGTCGGGAATATCTTGCCATCAAGCAGGATACTATCGTCGTTGGAGCAAAATTCGAGCTTGAAAATGATCCGTTGCGTATTCTTGGGCAAGTTGAGGCGCTTGAAAAACTGCTGGCCGCATGATTACGCACGATCACTTTCAGCGATATGGTTTTCACGTAACGAGATCATTAGACTGTTTGACGAGATGTACCTTGATTTCATTTTGTTTCGGCATCAAAAAATATGTTTACCAACCAGATTGTTTACGACGCACTTGCCAACGATTGTGCCTTTTTGAAGTTGCTAAATGCGGTCACATCGTCCTTGGGGTGAATTGCCACAAGATTTGCATCGTCGATCGTCAAGATCTGCTTCACTTTTCCTCACACATCATCTTGTCGCACCAAGGAGTCAACACGTCTTTCATAAATCGATTTTTTGCTGGTTACATGCCGGCTTACGCGGGAAAGCGTTCTTTTTTACAAAAGCGATCATAGACGGTCTGCCCTTCCCGGCAGCGCGACATCTACATACATTCCTAGCGAATTATTGTAACAGAAAAGAACCGGCGAATCAACTTCATTCCGCCGGCTCTATAAGCTTTCTTTAACTTTTATCGAAATTGTTCAATTATAACAAAGCCAATTCAAACCGATTCATCTTGCCTGCAGCCCAGCGTTGGTATCTGCACACTTAATAAACTCATAGCACTCGTCATCATCGTCCCAAACCATGCACCAGCCGTTGATGATGTCGCAATACCTGAATGTATATCCCACACGAAGCTTATCCAGAGAGACGTAATTATCACCAGGGCCTGTACGCTCGGTGGTTTCATTTGTGACAGCCGCCTGATAGGTCGGCGCATCGACATAGAGGCGCTCAAACGCGGTGTCATAATGCTTGACGCTCATCGGGATGAACGCTGAAGCCTGACGAAGATTGACGACATAGTAATCGTCAAAAAAGCCGAGTACAGTCAGACGCGTTCCCTTTTCCAGCGAACCTACGCGCTTTGAATTGCGGTTCGGCGCACAGTACGCTGGCACATTGCTCTCCTGCAATACGATTTCGAACGGTCCACAGACGGAATAAGCGCTGCTGATCCAAGCATCCTGACCTTTGTATTCGACAGCGTAGAAGCCATTCTGGGTAATGATGTTGCCGTTGTAATCGGTGCGTCCCGTGAGCTGGCCGCCGTTGCTCACAGAGCCCAAGCTGCGTGAGCCGGTGCTGGGTTCGGTTCGTACAGTGGCATTACGGGAAATGACACGCACGTCGTGCAGCTCTTCGTATGAGCCGCCGCCTAAGCCGGTGATGTCTACCCAACCATTGTAATCCTGAACGTAACTGGCAAGCTGTACGGATCCGCCATTCATATTGGTGAACCATGTATCAGCCGGTGCATTTGCAGCGCAGCACAACAGTGCTGTCAATGTGAGCAATAAAACGATTTTTTTCATAATGGTTCTCCTTTCTCC
>CAYUZP010000240.1:0-2813 GCA_964449655.1 uncultured Oscillospiraceae bacterium | reverse complement strand
ACGCGTATTTCGCGAGTATTATATGCGTACATTCAAATACGCTGTATCCTCGGGTAACGCGAAATCTCTGATGAACACCTATCAACTTGTCAACGGCAAGCCGATGTCCATCAACCCGATTCAGTATGAATTGCTCAGCGAGTGGACGCCGGATTACGACGGAACAGGGCATTACGAGTTTCAGACGGTCAATGACTATGGCAGCGGTTCCAGCATGTTTGTGCACAGCCAGCGTTATTTTCCGGATACACCGCTTGGACGCATGTTTGGTGTGGCACAAGGCGCAATCAACGGTCAAATGAACTGGAGCTTCCGCAGCTACGGGACAAGCGATGGCGCAAGTCATGGCGGCGCCAGTGGTCCGCTTTTCGAAGCTTATGAACGTGGCTTGATTACAGAAGAAGACATCGATGAGAATGTCCGCCGCGCGCTGAGTATTGCGATCCGTCTAGGTGATTATGATCAGCTTGGCATTGTCAATCCTTCTGTGCAGGTCGGCGGCGCTACATCTCAGGATCGCAGCGAAGTCGTGGCGAGCAATCGAGAGGTTGCATTTGACATGTCTCAGGAACAGATCGTGCTGCTCAAGAACGATGGCATCCTGCCGCTCGATGGTAAAAATACGGACGATGTCGTGCTGTTGGGCCCGCTGGCGGATCAGATGCTTAATGACCACTACACCGGTGCACGCCTGTATAGTATCACGCTGCTGGACGCGCTGCAAAACAAGCTGGGGGCACAGAACGTAGCTTTCAACCGGGCAATCGACACCGTGGCAATCAAAGCTGCCAATGGGAAGTATTTAGTCGCAGGCGATAATCCCGTCTGGCGGCAGGCTGGTCAGTCCTTTGAAGAGGACACGCCTATCCTCGCTGTTGGCGAGGATGAAGAAGTGACAATGGACGACCTTGACTTGCTCTTTGAAATCTACGACTGGGGCTCCACCTATCACTTGCTGCGCACACCGCTCAATGGGCAGTACGTGCAGGTCACACCGTTTGCGGTCAGCACATCCGCCTGGTCACCAAACTGCGCTTCAGTCACGGCGTACAACAATACGTCCAGTCCGGGCGAGGCAAACAAGCGTACAGGCGAAACCTCCTACGTCAACTATCAGAGCTTCCGCATTGTCCCGACCGATGACGGCAAATATGGTCTATACAACCTGATTGCGGGAAACGGCAGCAATGGCGGTACCGGCAAAGCCTATGACGCGGACGATGAGGATCTTAACAATGGCAGCTATCTGATGCTGAGCGACGAGAACACATTGGTAGCGGATTTGAGCACGATCGGACCGTACCGCAACGAGACGCACACAGCCGCGGCGAGCATCTTTGACAGCAAGGTCGATGTGGATGCGACTGATGACGTGATTGACAACCTGCGCGAGGAAAGCAAGTTCGATATTGAAGTGATTCGCTCCAGTGAACAAGCTATCGATGAGACGATCGCGGATGCGTCTGAGGATGCACCGGTAATCCTCGTGCTGGGTTATGAACCGCATATGAATTCCCGTGAAGCGATCGACCTGTACCATACGGGCTTGAGCGATCAGCAGATGCGCATCATCGATCATGTGACGAAAACGCTGTCCCGCGACGTCATACTCGTGCTCAAGACCGGCAATGCGATGACCATTGACGAGTCTGTGCAGAACAACCCGCGCATCAGAGCGATCCTTGAGATCGGTCAGACAGGCCAGGAGGAAGGCAGCGCGTTGGTCAGTGTGCTGTTTGATGATGGCTACTCTGTTCCCAAGAGCGGCTTCGCACCTGCATATCCGGATCATAACACTGGAGACGTTGTGGAAGCATTTGAAACCTATCCGGGTTATCTTGCCGATGAAGAAATGGGCACGATTCCCGCGGCATCTCCGGCGGGACGCCTGACGCTGACCTGGTATAAAGAACTGACCGATATCATCGGCGCGACGGATGATCATGCGCCGGCATCCTATGCATGGCCGGATTATGATGAGAAAACGAACGACAACCTCAGCAACATGAACGGTACGATCAACAATGGTATCATGATCTATGATATCATCAAGGGCGAGCGCACCTATCAATACTTTAACGGTGAACCACTGTATGCATTTGGCTATGGCCTGACTTACGGAGACTTTGTCTATGACAACGTTACGGTCAGCCCGCTGGAGGATGGCCATATCACAGTGAATGGCACTGTAACCAACAAGGGAGCATACACGAGCGATGAAGTGGTGCAGGTGTACAGCAGCTTTGCGAGCAGCGAATCCCGCATCGACCAGGCAAATCAGCGATTGATTGCTTTCACGCGCCTGCATGACATTGCGCCGGGCGAAACACGCGAGTTCAGTTTCGACGTAGATGCGATGGATACCATGACGGTCTATGACGTTGAAGCGCAGAAACTCATTTTGGAAGCTGGCGACTATCTGATCCGTGTGGTTCCATCCTCCGACACAGCTGCAGCTGATGGCAACTGCGCCATATTGACGGCGGATGAAGCAGCGGGTGCTGTGCCTGCAGTGACGCGCGATTTGACCGCGCTGAAGTTCGCATCCGATTATGATGACTACAGCATGATTGGCACACAGCTTGACGACATTGAGACCATCAGTGCATCTGTGGCCTATGACTCCGACACAGCGCTGCAGTTCCGCAAGGACGGCGCATGGATCGCGTTCAAGGATGTTTCTTTCGAAGACGCGCCTAAGACTTTGACGGCGCTGGTTGGCTCCGACCGCGTGAGCGCGCTGTCATTCTACGCGCTTGAAAAGGACGCAGATCCAAGTGAGCTTGCAGCGGCAACTCCTGTTGCTGTTATCG
>CAYUZP010000239.1:0-2818 GCA_964449655.1 uncultured Oscillospiraceae bacterium | reverse complement strand
AAGTAACTGTAGAATTTCTTCCTGATCTAGTGTAAGATTGATCTGAGCCATTTGGCTTTTTTATTTACATCATGATATGTCCTTAATCGAATGAATTTCCTGCTACAACAAAACATTCCAAGCGGATTCCTGGCTCAGTTCATAACAAGGAATTTGCTTTGTGAATACCGTGAGTTTATGAAGCGCTTACGTTTCATCCTCAATTTCGAAGGCAGCCACGTATCTTGCAAATCTTGCATACAATGCGGAAAAATCAACATCATTTTTTGTCACTTTATGATGTTAACAGCGCTGGCGCCCTTGACACGTATTTGTTTTCTGAGCTATAATGGATTGAGCTTTAGCGACGCTTCCCAGGCGCGCTATAATTCTGAAGCTAAGGAATGAGGGGTATTTATGGCATTTAAACCCTATGGCATTACGCCGCCAATCATCACGCCTTTTAACGACGACGGAAGCGTCAACTATGACACGCTCGCCATGATGAGCCGTCATTTGGTCGAGCACGGCGTGCACGGCCTTTTCCCGCTGGGCACGACAGGTGAATTTTACGCGATCAACGATGATGAATTCGTGCGCATACTGCAAACCGTGCGCGATGCCGTGCAGGGCATGACCACGCGGAAGGGCAAGCCCATACAGCTCTTTGCCGGCTGCAGCCACATCACCACGCGCGGCGTCATCCATCTGATCAAGCTGGTGGAGCAGGTCGGCGGTTATGATGCCGTGAGCGTGCTGACGCCTATGTTCGTCAGCCAGACGCAGGATGAGCTGTTCACCTACTTTAAGACCATTGCGGATTCGACCAAACTTCCGGTCATCCTCTACAACAACAAGCCCAAGACGAACGTGACGATCGAACCGGCGACGGTTCGCCGCCTCGCGGATGCGTGTCCCAACATCGTCGCGGTCAAGGACTCGACCGGCGACATGACCAACAGCGAGGAATATCTGCGCCTCACGGCGGACATACGCGACCGCTTCAACGTGCTTCTGGGCCGCGATACGCTGATCTTCGCGGGACTGATGTACGGCGCATCCGGCGCGATTGCGAGCTGCGCGAATGTCGCCCCTCGTCTTTGCGCGGATATCTACGACAAGTGGGAAGACGGCGACCTCGATGGCGCGCTCAAGGCACAGTTCACCCTGGCACCGCTGCGCATCGCCTGCAACATGGGCACGTTCCCGCAGACGATCAAGGAAGCGCTCGTCATGCAGGGCCTGCCCGTGGGCAAGTGCCTTGACCCGATACAGGAGCTGACGCCAGCGCAGAAGGATAAGCTGCATGGCGTGCTGGAGGAAATGGGCCTGCTCTGATCGCTGCCATAAAAAGGCTTTTATCGCCTGCAAATCATGCTTTCTTCTCCTTATGGAGGGGGAAGCATGCTTTTAAAAAGCGGCGGCAAGCGCTCTGACGCCGCGAAACGATCCACGTCAACACGAAGGGGGAATCATCGATGACATCGCTCCTGCGCGAACATGCGGACACCATCATCAGGGAGTCGCTTCACGCGGTGCTGCCGGACGAGGCTGTGCGCCGCTCGCTGCAATCGCACACATTCCCGGGGCGCGTCTATCTCGTCGCGGCGGGCAAGGCAGCCTGGCAGATGGCCAACGCAGCCGTCGCCTGTATGCCCGGCATCGAGAAAGGCGTCGTCGTCACCAAATATGACCATGTTCAGGGCGAGATCCCGAAATGCGACTGCTATGAGGGCGGGCATCCGGTTCCGGACGAGAACTCCTTCAAGGGCACGTCGGCGGCGATTGAGCTCGTGACGGATCTGCAGCCGGAGGACACGGTGCTCTTCCTGCTCTCCGGCGGCGGAAGCGCGCTATTTGAGCGCCCGCTGATTCCGGCTGAGGAGCTGCAGGACATCACGCGGCAGCTGCTCGCCTGCTCCGCGGACATCGTGGAGATCAACACGATCCGCAAGCGCCTCTCCGCGGTCAAGGGTGGGCGCTTCGCGCAGCTGTGCGCGCCCGCGCAGGTGTATTCGATCGTGCTCTCGGATATCCTGGGCGATCCTTTGGACATGATCGCCTCCGGCCCGGCCTGTCCGGACAAGTCGACCTGCGCGGATGCGAAGCGCGTCGCTGAAAAATACCATCTGACGCTGAGCGATCAGGCCCGCGCTTGCCTGGATCAGGAGACGCCAAAGACGCTTGACAACGTCGAAACGCACATCAACGGCAGCGTGCGCGAGCTGTGCAGCGCGGCGGCGGCCTCGGCAAAGCGGCTGGGCTACAAGCCGGTCGTGCTGACGGATCTTTTGTGCTGTCAGGCGAAGGAGGCGGGCAGCTTCCTCGCGTCGATTCTCAAGAGCCATCAAAAGGACGGCGAATCCCTGGCGTTCATCGCGGGCGGAGAGACGGTCGTGCAGCTCGTAGGCAAGGGCCTGGGCGGGCGCAACCAGGAGCTTGCGTTGGCGGCGGCGGACGGCATCGCGGGGATCGAAGGCGCGGCTGTGTTCAGCGTCGGCAGCGATGGCACAGACGGCCCGACGGCGGTTATGTCGATGGCGACACGGCAGCGGCACTCGCGGCCATCGGCCTGAACGTACACGATGTGTTGATGGAAAACGACGCGTATCACGCGCTGCAGAAGGTCGGCGGGCTGATCATCACAGGGCCAACGGGCACCAATGTCAACGACGTCGCCGTGGCGCTGCTCAACAGGTGACGACGCATTTGATATCGATAAAAAGTAAGCGCTCCATAACCTCACGGTATTCATAAAGCAGATTCCTTGTTATGAGCTGAGCAAGGAATCTGCTTGAAATGTTTTGTTGCAGCAGGAAATTCATTCTATTGAACCATA
>CAYUZP010000238.1:0-2844 GCA_964449655.1 uncultured Oscillospiraceae bacterium | reverse complement strand
ACGGCGGCGGAGGACGGTGCGGCGCTGGCCATCGAGCGCTGGGCTTTGGGCGAAGAGGCTGCCGAGGATCACGGCAGGTCGGCCGCGGACAAAAGGAGGTGAACCGCAGGCGGCAAACGCGGCATATGCTGACCTTTGCTGCGGTTGCTACGGCGATATTCCGCATTGAAGATACATTGTACTGAAGGGACAGCGCGTTCGTCTTTGCCGCTCTGCCGGACGTGCGCTGTCGGCGCCGAGGGTGGCAGGGCAAAATGTGGCATGCGAGGATCCGGTCATTTCAACGCGGGACAAAGATGCCGAAGATAGGCATCACAGCCGCGTGATACGGGTTCTGTCATCGATCGCCTGAAGAAAGGATGCAAAAAATGAAAAACTTCAAGAGACTGCTCGCGCTTGTGATGGGTCTGGTCATCGTTTTGGGGACGGGCAGCGTCGCCGCGGCGAGCGATGTGTCCCATGCGTCGACCAACGCCACGTATTTCAACAACGCGACGATATCCGCGGCCGATCCATATGTGCTTTATGACCGCGACAGCGGATATTACTATTGCTACAGCACCGGCGGTAAAAACGGCCGCTACTTTACGATCTATCGCTCAGCGGATCTGGTGACGTGGGAAACCGTGTCGGATGGCGCCATCGCGTCAGATGACGAAAATCAGTGGGGCAGCGACTGGTTCTGGGCGCCCGAGGTCTATCACAACGAGCGCACAGGCCTCTATTACATCTTTTACTCCGCGATGCTCAGGCCGGAGCTGCGAGAGGATGCGTTCGGCTATGCCGACTTTGGCGAGGCATGCAAGATCGGCGTGGGCGTATCCGATACGCCGGAAGGGCCGTTCCGCATCATAGACGACATGCCGCTTGATTATTTTCCCTATGATCCCGATTACGATGACGTGAACCTCATCATGGACGACGCGCAGATGAAGCCGCCGGCTACGCGGGAGGAGGGCATGACCGCGCCCAAGGGCACCTATATCCCGACGATCGATGCCGACGTGTTTTTTGACGACGACGGCAGGATATACCTCTATTATTCCAGAAACGCATACCGGAACTGGGTGTGGGACAATGATCTCGGCAAATACATCGAAGAATCCAACATATACGCCGTCGAACTGAACACGGACTGGTGGGATGATCCGACCGGAAGCACGATGCCTACGATCAAAGATCAGTATGTGAACGCCAACAAAGGCGCGGACGACCCTGAAGATGTCCGCAAGGACGGCTTCGTGCCCATCATCAATTACAGCCAGGAAAAACAGTCCTGGGAGAACGCGCATGTCAATGATTACACGGTATACAGCGGCGGAAAAAAGGATCGCAGATGGGCAGAAGGCTCCACAACGCTCAAATATCGTTTCGACCGTGACGGGGACGGGGAGAAGGAAGCCGTCTATTACATCCTGTACTCCTGCAATAACTATGAAAATGAGAACTATGGCATAGGCTACGCCGTGGCGGACAATCCGCTTGGACCATGGGACAAGTCGGAGACAAACCCCATCCTGCAGCAAAGCGCGCGGCTCGGCGTGTACTCCACCGGTCACGGCAGCTTCATCACAACCCCATCCGGCGAAAGCTACTATGTCTATCACGGCCGTTCCTCGACCACAGGCGGCAGAATGCTCTATACCGACAGGATCTATATCGACGAGACGCAGCTGGATGAAAACGGCTGGCCTGTGTTGTGGATAGACGAGAGCACCGATGACCGGCCTGTCCCAACGGGAACCGCGCCCTATTCGTTGCAGGCTGACAGCGATCAGGTGAGCATCGCCATCGCCGAAGAGGCCGTCATTCATGTGCGCGTCGCCTCGGCGGCCGGAGCGGTTCTGCCTCTCTCAAACGCGCTCAACCGCATTGACGCGCGGATCGCGGATGCCGATATCGCACAGGTTTCTGTGGAAAACGGATGGGTCACACTCACGGGCAAAAAAGCGGGAGAGACGACATTGACGCTGACCTATCAGCGCCTTCGCAGTTCCGGCGAGTATGTGGACGTGACACAGGAAAGCGAGCTTGTTTCCATTCAAATCCCTGTAGACGTAGCCGACGTCAAAGCGGAATAAAGGAAATGCTTCATCCCAAACCGCAAAAGAGCCGGTAAAACCGGCCGGGCAAGGGCCTGTCACCGCCTGACACGGAAAGAAGCGCCTATGCGCGGGTTTTCGCCGAAAGCGTCAAAAAATCCTTGCGGCATCTGCAGCAGAATGCTATAATGCTCTCATGAAAAATGTGAGGGATGTGATTCGCGCTTGCCGGTATTGTTCCCGCGGCCGTCCGACATCGATCCCATGCTGAATGCCGGGAAGGGAAAGCGAGAGGAAGGCTGACATGAAACGTTCAGCCACTCTTCTTCGCTCCATACGGATTTTGCCATTGTGAGCTTCCCCGCAGTGAAGCTGGACTTCTGTCCGGCGAGGAACTCCACGCTCTCACGGACAGCGCCCGCAATGAGCCTGTCGAGGATACGGCGATCCTCGAGCAGAACGGCATGACCGGAGAGAAGGACGAGTTCTCATTCAGCTTGGATGACGCGGACATCGGGATCGCGCTTTACCGGTACGAAAAGGACGAATAGGAGCGCATTTCGGTCAGTTTCACAATTTAACGTCGGCGGAAACGGATGCGCCGCGCTCATCGGCCGGCGCGTTCCCCGTTCATATGTGTATTATGAAGGAAGGAGCCAAACCAGTATGAAGAAAAAACTGTTGCTTTCTCTGTTCCTCGCGCTTGTCGTAACGCTCTGTAGCGCGGCGTTGGCGGAGGAAAATCCCTATGTCGAGCAGCCCGTGGAGTGCGTGAGCAACGGTCTCACGCTGCGCGGCATGC
>CAYUZP010000237.1:0-2849 GCA_964449655.1 uncultured Oscillospiraceae bacterium | reverse complement strand
AACATGAAGGATACCCAACGCTACAACCTCTTCTATAAGGAAGAAAGCGAAGAAGAGTTCACGAAAATTGAGTTGGCGCGCGTCACAAGCCACGTCATCGAGGGACTGAACAGCGAGACGGAGACGACTTACGAGGTATACGTAACCGGCATCAACGAGTTCGGCGAGAGTGAGCCATCTCTGCACGCAAGCGCTAGGACGGTCACACTGGATCCGGCGGATATGTCCCGCTATAACCTCATCAACTGTGACGATTCCGGTCAGCCCGGCAGTAATCACATCTTAGCGGCCGTCGCCAATGCCGGCAACGGCATGCATAACTCTCCGCGCGACGCGGAAGGCGCCGGCACTGCTTGGGGCACTGTGGACGGAAATGCTGCTTCCTATTATGAGCGGAGGACGTGGGATGACGGCGGTTTTAATAACCTCAGCACTGGCGTTGGCCTCACGTATACGTTTGACCAAGCATATAAGCTGGATACTATCGGCATGATGAATGTGCAGTCTCTTGCGTACGGTTATGCTAAGATCCGCTGGTGGGACAGCGCCGGCACGGAGCACTATATCGACCGAGAGGACATGCGGGTCCAGCAGCGCCAGGACGCCGCCGGCCGGGCATATTATTTCCTCCGGCTCCCTCACCCGATCGACGCGCAGAAGATTCAGATCGGCGTGTCACGCGCGTATGTGCACAATCTCATCGGCGTCTCGGAGGTCTATTTCTACCACTACGATTCTCTGAAACAGGAGATCATGGATCTCTATGCCGACTCACTGCACACACAACTGCGGGAAGATGTGACAGAAGATACGCTGAAGGATCTGCAAGCGCGGATTGAGGCATCCGTGGATCGATTTGGCAACGTGAACCCGGATAAGGACGTGTGCATGGCGGAGCTCAATACAGCGTGGGACATCTTCCGGATGCATTTCAACAGCAGGCTCACCTATGTCCATACTGGCATCACGGCGGCTGGTGATGAGCACGGCTTTGGCGGACTAAATGCTTGGCAACCCCTGGGAGTCACGGTTGCTGCCGGCGAGAAGATCACCGTTTATGTAAGTCACGGCATGCAAGCCAGCGGCACGAACACTCCCTTGCAGCTGGTTGTAACGCAGTATCACGCCGAGGCCAGTGCCATGAGTAAAGTTGTGGGGACGCTCAAGATCGGCTCCAACGAGTTCAGCATTCCAAAGATCTGGACCATCACGGGGTGCGAGTCGGGCGGGGCGCTCTATGTGCAGTACACCGGTGCTGCCAGCAGTGCTGACGACTACGTGGTTCGCGTGAGCGGAGGCGTGAGCGTGCCTGTACTGGATCTCTACCACGTCACGGACCATAGCGTTCGCGCTCAGCGTGTGAACGACTATCATACGCCGCAGGCATGGAGTCCGAGCATGCGGCGAAGCACCAAGGAGAGAATGCAAGCGGCGAGGTCAAATATAAATACGACGCGCAAAACTGTATCCTCGGTGCAACGGATATCATGCTGGATACCATGATGCTGTCCCTGCCCGCCACGCAAGTGCTGGCCGGATGCGGCAGCAGCGGTGCAACGCTCCTCACGTCTCTTGATGCCATGGAGCACATGATGGCGCTCTTTTATCAGCACAAGGGCTTGCACGCAAATGCACCAGACGCCGTCGACCAGATACCCAAACGGCACTTGAACATCCGCTATCAGCGTATGTTCTCCGGCGCGTTCATGTACGCTTCTGGTGATCACATCGGCATCGAGTGGAACGAGACAGCCGGCCTGGCCAGCTGCGCCGGTGTGCAGACAGATGCCAATGGCAGATATGTCTCCGGCGGTTACTTCGGCTGGGGCATCGCCCACGAGATCGGCCACGAC
This sequence comes from uncultured Oscillospiraceae bacterium, assembly GCA_964449655.1. Lineage (GTDB taxonomy): Bacteria > Bacillota > Clostridia > Christensenellales > Aristaeellaceae > Ventricola. Next base: position 996 of record CAYUZP010000237.1, on the reverse strand, counting down.
ATTAACCAGAACCTTTACGCCATTGCGGAGGTGACGAACAACTACTTTGCTGTGCTTGCCCAGGCGCAGGAGACGAACGAGAGTGTCCGCTTCTCCTATGACAATGTCTACGCCAAGGTGACCAGCGGAACCAGGGGCCGTGCTGCGAACGTGTTCACGCAGCTGGCTATGTACTGGCAGTTGCACCTGGCTTATGATACGGGCTACAATTTCAAAATCTACAGCGATTACCAGGATCAACTCAATCATCTCTTCTTTGCCCGTGTCGACACTTACGCCCGCACGCCGAGCAAGGCGCCGAACGGTCTTTCACTGCAGGATGCTGACGGCGAGCAGGCGCTGATGCGCCTTTGCTGCGCTGCGGCAGGCAAAGACATATTGGACTTCTTCAAGCGCTGGGGATTGACGCCCGACCAGGGAACAATAGACTATGCCGCGAAATTTCAAAAAGAGACGCGCGCTATCTACTATGTATCTGACGAATCTCGCGCCTACACGCTTCAGAATGGAACCGGGAGCAAATTGGTGGAAGACGGCACAACAGGTGCCATTGCGTCCGTAAACGTCGCGGTAAATCCCGACCGCGTAAATGAAATCCAACTCACTGTTACGCCCAACGGTGTTGTTGACAGCAGCGCGATCCTCGGTTACGAGATTGTGCGCTGCACCATCGCGGGCGGCAAAACAGAGCGCAAGACGGTAGGCTTTACCACCACAAATGCATTTACGGACGTCGTGGCAGCCATGAACAACCGTACTGTATCGTATGAAGTTACACTCGTAGACAAGTATCTGCATCGTTCTGCCGTGACAGCGTCGCAAGCTGTCAAGGTCCGACACGAGGGAAACCTGGACAAGACAAACTGGACCATCTCCACGTCAGGCCTCACCGCGGAACCCATTATAAGCGGCGGTGACGCGGACGACCCCGAGATCATCGTAACGGATGCAGCGGCACTTGCTGTGGATGGGCAGACAGGCACCGTGTACACTGCC
>CAYUZP010000236.1:0-2870 GCA_964449655.1 uncultured Oscillospiraceae bacterium | reverse complement strand
TAAAAAAGCCCCAGCATCTGACCATCTGACCATTTCTTATCAAATGAATTGATACTGGGACTTATTATAGCATGATCCGGAACGATATGATACCCTCTATAGCCCTTGGAATCTCCGACCAAATCGTGATTGAGGGATTCCCTGGAAGTTCTCTCCCCTGTCTACCTCGCCTCCGACCGCCTTGCGACATCAAAATGATACCTCACGATCCCCAAATCCACTTTGGAAAACGGTCCTTTCTTATCCTGCACCGTCACAGTCCCGTCGGCCCTCAGATGAAATTCAAACTTCTGCTGATTCATCGCTGTAGGCGCGAGCAGCGCTAGTTTCACACCTTTCCGGAACCATGTCGGCATATCGCCGTCAGCCATGGCCACCTGTTCGAATGTCTTCGACTTATGCTGCGAACCTTGATTTGCCCCATATCCGACGGCGATGGCAAGGGATAAGCGTTCTCCTTTTGAAATCTCAACAGGCACATTCTTTGCCTTCACCATGCCCACCCAGCAGGTGTTCAATCCGATCTGCTGCGCAAACAGAACGATTTTCTCGCCGTAATAGCCCACGCGTTCATCCAGATCCTCTGTGTCCGGCCCGATACAGGCTATGGCACTTGGCGCGGTGGCGAGCCCGCTCGCCCTGCCAAACATGCTCTTAAATGTCCCGCCCGCGTCAGCCAGAAACTGCAGATGCAGCCCGCCCTCCCGGTTGCAGGCATCGATCAATTCACAAAGCTGCTTCACCTTTTCCGGCTCAATCGCCTTCGGAAGGTAAGACCTCACCGAATGCCTTGCCCTGATTGCTTCTATTTCAGTCATCTATTTCTCCTCCCATGCATTTAAAATTCTCTATTCAAATTATCTATTCAAATACCAAAGAGACGTTTTGTAGCTAACGAACGTTGCCGTCAAAGATAAACCTCACATTCCTTGCGAACAGAGCAGGCTTTTTTGATCGTCATAGCGGCAACTGAGACCATGGCACCATTGACCGTTCTCGCGTTGTGCGGGCATTTTGCCACGCAGCGCATACAAGAAATACACTTTGTTTTATCTGACTTTTTGATGTTGCCCTTATCGATCGCTCCCGTAGGGCACAGATCCGCGCACAACCCGCAGTTCACACAGGCGGAATTTGCTTTTGGCAGCAGCCCCGAGGCTCCTGCTTTCCTGTACGGGCGATTGCCGGGGATGAAAAATTCCTTTTCGCTCTGCGGCTGCGCGAGTTTCAGAGAAATTTTCCGGCCAATTTCTTTTAGGTTCATTTCGTCCTGCGCGTCGGGACGCCCCGTCGCATATTGGTGCATGATGGAATGCTGCGCAACGGCTGCGACCGCCGCGATCACGCGAAAGCCACATGCTTTTGCCAAGTCAGCCATCTCAACGAGCGCGTCATCATACGCTCGGTTCCCATAGACGCAGAGCACGACGCAAGGCATCCCATTTCCCTTTATTTTGCTTAGGCGCTCTGTGGCGACCGCGGGTGCACGCCCTCCAAATGACGGCATCGCGATGACGGCAATGCCGGATTCATCTGACTCAAAACGGTCCGCGTGAAAATTTCTGTCAGACAGGTCATAAGTCAGAATCTCTTCACCAAGCGATGCGCAGAGCATCCCCGCGGCCTTCTCAGTGCCGCCTGTGGGACTGAATAAAAGAAGTGAGCATTTCATACAAATCAATCCTCCTCAACTAAAATTTCTTTTTTGATGTTTGCGATACAGTCCGCAAGGGTTCTGTCAGCAAGCAAAGCAGCAAAAGATTTTTCTATATCCGCAAACATCTCCGTGAGCACAGGCTTCATGTGCTGTCCGACAAGGCACTGATCGGACGGATTTTGATGGATATCCAGAATATGGATCGTGCCGGAACCCGTCACCGCCTGATAAATTTGTAGCATCGTCAGTTCAGCCGGGGGAATTTTCAAGGCATAACCGCTTCTGCCCCTGTGCCCCTCGACAATGCCGGCACTGCTCAGCAAAGCCAGCACCTTCCGGATGTAACTCGCATTCGTTCCCACGCTTGCCGCGATTTGCTCAGAATTTAGGGGCACGGACGATTCTGAGATCAAGATAAGCATATGAATTGCAACAGAAAATTTTGTATCCATTTCCACCGCCCTTCCTTTAAGCATCCCGTACTCATCATGTACCTGTATCAGCAACAAATACATTATATGTCCCCTCATTTATTTTGTCAAGTTCGCGACGGAATCCTATGTTAGAAATTCGTGCTGCATTAAATGGATATAATAATTCGCCGCGCAACATTAATCGTGTGTTAGAAAACAGATTTCTGATTTGTGTTTTGATTGAAGCTGCAAGAAAATGAGCGCTGCTGTAAACTTCACAGAGATAGAAACCATTTAATATATTGTAGGAATTTTTGATAATCACTTGATACCATGGCTTGCAATGGGGTATAATATTCGCGAAAGCAATGAGCCATGCGAAAATGGCGAATGCCAAAATAGCTGCTTGCAGATATTTTTGGCAGACGACATTTTCATAGGGCGAACGCCCGCGACCGAGGAAAACCGGAGGTTTTCCTCGGTGGCATGGCGAGTGTGCGATTACATGAGTACGAGCGACAGCGAAGCTCCATGATCAACTATTCAACAGGAGGGGTGTGCATATGCCAAGAACAGTATCTATTGGCACGAGCAGTTTTGAAAAGCTCAGGGAATACAAAGCCTTCTATATCGACAAGACAGACCTTATCCGTAAGTGGTGGGACAGTTTGAGCGATGTGACCGCGATCATGCGCCCACGCCGTTTCGGAAAGACGCTGACCATGGATACGGTGGAGTGTTTCTTCTCCGTGAAATATGCCGGGCGGGGCGATCTCTTTGACGGTTTGCGCATCTGGGAG
>CAYUZP010000235.1:449-2872 GCA_964449655.1 uncultured Oscillospiraceae bacterium | reverse complement strand
TTCATCAAGTGACTTTCTTTTAGCGTGTTTCATTCAGATGCCTCCCATCGACTTCATGGAGTGAAGTCCATTTCTTTGATAAGGTTAATTTCCAGCATCTGATATTCTATGATTCGACTGCCTGTATGTCTCTGCGTGATGATATGGGATGCTTACGGTATATCAACAGCCTGCGAAACAGCACAGTATAAAAAACAAGCTCCCCTCACATAGGAAAGGAGCTTTAATTTTGTCAGTCCATCGGCTTCATCGTCGGGAACAGCAGCACATCGCGGATCGAGGGGCTGTCTGTGAGCAGCATCACGAGACGATCCACGCCGAAGCCGAGGCCGCCGGTTGGAGGCATGCCATATTCAAGCGCAGCGATAAAGTCCTCATCGACATCGGCATGTCCGCCCTGCGCTCTCTTGGCCGCAGCCTGCCGCTCGAAGCGCTCACGTTGGTCGATCGGGTCATTCAGCTCGGAGAAAGCATTGCCCATCTCGGAGCAGTTGATGAAGAACTCAAAGCGTTCGGTCATCTCGGGGTCGTCCTTGCAGCGCTTGGCCAGGGGCGATATGGCGACGGGATAGTCGGTGATGAACGTCGGCTGCACGAGGTTTGGCTCGACGAAAGCGTCAAAGCACGCTTCCAGACATTCGCCCCGCACGGCGTTCTTGTCGCTGTGCACGCCGCGCGCTTCAAGCTCCGCACGCGCCTGCTCGTCGCTTTCCCAGGCGTTGTAGTCGATGCCGGAAAATTTCTTTACGGCCTCGACCATCGTCATGCGCGCCCAGGGCGCGGTCATGTCGATCTCCTTGCCCTGATAGGAGAGCTTGAGCGTGCCGCAGACCTTCTGCGTCACATAGACGTACATCTCTTCGACGAGCTGCATGATCTCGCGATAGTCCGCATACGCCTGATACAGCTCGATGGTCGTGAACTCGGGATTGTGGCGCGTGTCCATGCCCTCGTTGCGGAAGATGCGGCCAACCTCGTAGACCTTCTCAAAACCGCCGACGATGAGGCGCTTTAAATACAGCTCGGTCTCGATGCGCAGATACATCGGGATATTAAGCGCGTTGTGATGCGTGACAAAGGAGCGCGCGTTCGCGCCGATCTCGATGGTTTGCAGCACGGGTGTGTCGACCTCGAGGAAACCCTTGGCGTCCAGAAATTCCCGCAGCGCTTTGATGATCTGGCTGCGCTTTACAAATGTGTCGCGCACGGCGGGGTTGACGATGGTATCGACATAGCGCTGGCGATAGCGCAGGTCCTGATCCTTAAGGCCATTCCACTTTTCGGGCAGTACGCGCAGGGATTTGGTGAGCAGCGTCAATTGAGTCGCATGCACGGAAATCTCGCCGGTTTTGGTGCGAAAGACAAAGCCTTCGATACCGATGATGTCGCCGATGTCCATGGTCTTGAAATCCGCATAGACGTCCTCGCCCACGTCTTCCCTGCGGACATACACCTGAATCTGTCCATCGCCATCCTGCAGATGCGCGAAGGAAGCCTTGCCCATGATGCGCCTTGACATCATGCGCCCGGCGACAGAGACGGTTTTGCCTTCCAGGGATTCAAAATGGGCCAAAATGTCTGCCGATGTGTGCGTGCGGTCGTAGCGGGTGATGACATAGGGGTCGCGGCCTTCCTGTCGATACGCGGCGAGTTTGGCGCGGCGAATCTGTTCCTGCTCGCTGTACGACGGCTCGGCGCCGGGATTTTCAGGGGTTTCGATCCTTTCGTCTGTCATGGGTTTCCTCGCTTCCTTTTTGCTCATTTCTTTGTGATATGCATTCGGTGAAAAAGATGCCGCAGACCGCAGCATGAAGGATCGTATCCTGTGGGACGTATGCAGCAGGCGCAAACCATTCCTGAACTCTCCGGCAACGCGATTTTAAAGCCGATCCCTCATTGCCAAAGCGATGGGAATCACACCTGTACGCGTCTTGCGCTGCGCGTCGGTGAGCGCCGCTTTTTGCTCTGCGCGCCCCACCGCGCCCGCCCAACAGGCTTTTGCGCTTCTTCACAAACGAGGCTTCGTGATCCTATAGCACTTTTGTGTCAACACGATTTGCGATGGCAGCTTAGAGCGCGATGTCGATGATTTCAAGACGAATTGCGCCGCCGGGCGTGTGCGCGATGACGGTATCGCCCACGTGCGCGCCGATGAGCGCAGCGCCGATGGGGGATTCGTTGGAAAGGCGCCCGCTTGTGGGGTCGGACTCGGATGTTCCCACGATCGTATAGGTCTCTTCCTCGCTGTCCTCGTCGTCCAGATCGATGAATGTGACGCGCGTGCCAAAGCCGACCGCGTCCGTGTTGATCTTGCTCTCGTCGACGACGACCGCGTTCTCGATCATCTGCTTCAGCTCGTTGATGCGCTGTTCAAGCGCTGCCTGATCGTTCTTGGCCGCGTCGTATTCCGCGTTCTCGCTCAA
>CAYUZP010000235.1:0-439 GCA_964449655.1 uncultured Oscillospiraceae bacterium | reverse complement strand
TGGCCACTTTGAGCTGCTCCGCGATGCGCATTTTTTCCGTGGTTTCCTTGAATTCGAGCTCGTCCTTCATCCGCTGAAGGCCTTCACGTGTCACAACCAGATGTTTGCTGTCCGGCATAGCGTATGATCTCCTTTTTGCTGTCGATGCGGCAGAAAATGCTTAAAAACCCGACCGGTCATGTGCTTTGAACCGGTCAGGCTCGTTTTCCCTATTATACGCCCTGTGTGCAGCGTTGTCAATATGACGAGGCGACTTGCCCAGGACAACCGCATGAATGTTTTTACCATCCCAATTCCTGCTGGTGTTTACTTTTTAAAGTTTTATAATCTGTTCCAAGTATTCTTCTGTTTTCATACTGATGTAAAATCTCTTTTTCCTCATGGATCTTTTTTTATTCCCTACCTGCAGCAGTTTTAAAATGGACAAACTCATTGATTG
>CAYUZP010000234.1:0-2888 GCA_964449655.1 uncultured Oscillospiraceae bacterium | reverse complement strand
TACTACATTTCGGCTTCCATCGCACCTGCTTTTCTGTGCGGTGGTGCCTTAATTGACAAAATAATCATAGAGTGATATAAGTAGATTACATGGCAGGCTGTTGGTCATGTAAGTTAAGAATAGAGAATGTCTTGTGCAAACCACCTCATTTCGTCTGAACGGGTGATGCTTCTATCGCATGACCTACGCACAAATCTAACGACCATTTCTTGTAAACTCATTGCTGCTCAACATTGCACAGACATGCGCATCCTCAAAGCTAGGTGTTTGGCAATCCGACAGATTGATGCTATCCTTCTAACTTTTTTACAAAATTTTAGGCATAATTTTTAAAAACTACGACTCTATCATACAAGGAGCGATTGTTATGAAAAGGGTTATACCGCTTTTAGCATTGCTACTTGTATTCGTTGCGTCTACAGCGTCAGCTGCGGGCAACGCAACCATCGCCGTACAGGGACGCGATGGCTTTGACGATTACATTTCCGCCATGTATATCACGGACGGAAATCTGGCGCTGACCTCTATATGAAGCGATATACACCTGGTCACCGGAAAAAGGCCTTGTAAAGGCTGCAGACTGTGGTCAACTGGATGAACAGTTTAAAACACTGCAAGATGAAGATGGCAATCGCTATCTGCAGATCGACGGAAATCGCATCATGGATTTGGATGAGGAAGAGAATGCCTTTATCACCGGCACCTATGTCACAGCGGGCGACCATCTGTGGCGAGCTGCTGAAGTTTTTGACGGGCAAAGCATAACTCATGTGATGCTCTTAAAAATAGAGTTTGAAAACGACGCTTTGAACTACAGCGATGCGCTTGATCTGGGCGACGCGCTCATCGATGACTACGGCAGTTACAGTCTCAATGAGACCTGTTTTACGAGCAATGAACTATATGTCCTGTCCAGTGCGACTGAATCCCCGTGGATCACAGCTATTGACATGCAGACGGGTGATACGCAGAGCTTTTACGTGGATACCAAAGACCATATCCTTGATTTTACCTCATATGGTGAAAGAAAGCTGCTACTGTGCACCGATGATGAAGAGGATCCGGGAACTGTATCCATTCTGCTCTTTGACATGGACAGTGGAGAAATAACAAAGGCAGGGATCATTGAAACAGGAAACCTGAAACCTGAAGCGCTCTGCTATGACGCAGAACGTGCGCAGCTGTATTATGTGCTCAACAGCGAGGTCTGGCACGTACCAGTGAAGGACGGACAATTGGGCATAGCGGAAGCTTTCAGCAACATTCCTTTCTCTTCCGCAAGACAGACCGTGATGCTCGACGACTTGCTTGTGATCAACTGTGCAGGAGGTGTCGTCGGTCGTGATGTAACGGTGGAACACATGCCTGAACAACATTTGACCATCGCGAATTCGACTGGTTCAGAGGCGATTGAGCAGGCGTATTTTGACTTTACCGCACTGCATCCTGAATATTCTGTAACCATCAGAAATGGTGTTCTGGATATGGATGAGGTCATTCAGGCGATGATGACAGAGGACAACAGCACGGATATCTACATTGTTGATTCCGATGGTGGTATATTTTCTGCCCTGCTTCACCGCGGTTTCATGGCTGAACTCTCCACAAGCGATCAATTGACATCCTATGCGAACAGCGTCTATCCCGGCATTGCGGATGCCGGCAGAACAAACGATGAACTGTATGCAATACCACTCGGCTTTTATGCGGAACTCTATGGTCTTAACATGACAGCCTTGTCACAGCTTGGCTTCACTGAAGATGAACTTCCTACGACGTGGCCGCAGATGCTGGATCTGCTTGCCAGATTGTCGGATGGGCGGATGGAAGAGATGCCGGAATTGTCCATCTCCGTACCCGGTCAGTTCACCAAGTCCAGTTTCAAGTTTAGCATACTTGCTGACATGTTGGACAGTTACCTGTTATGGTTGGACACGGATGAGGAACATCTCTCAAGCGGAAGTGATCTGCTCATGCAGTTGCTTGATGCCTTTGAGCAAATCGATTGGACCGGTTTTGGTCTGACAGCGGAATATGAAGAGGTCTTTGAATATAACCAGAGCAACGTGATCATCGATTCATATCTTCTAAGTCCAAACCAAATTGAACAGATAAACAGCGGGGAAGCGGGGGATGTCAAGCTTTTGACGTTGTCTGTCGCTGAGGGCGAGCAACCTGTTATTGGAGCACAGACGGCGATGGCTTTTGTCAATCCATTCAGCGAAAACCGCGAAGCTGCGATTGAATATTTGGAATTGTCCATGCCTCAGATCGATGCGTCTACACGCATTAAACTTTGTCCGCAGATGAATGAGCCTGTCGAAAATGCGGATTATCAGGAAAAACTCCAAACGATTGACGAACAGATTGCCGCCATTCAGGAGAACCTGAACAGCGCGGAAGAAGAAGGAGATGATGACGCTCTTGCTGAACTGACTGAGAATCTCGACAGATTGAATGAACAAAGAGAGATTGTGCAAAGCGATCGCTGGGCCGTTTCTCCTGACGCGGTTGCGTTGTACCGTTCGTTGGCAGACGGCATTGTCTCTGCCACCACGAACATTTGGAGCGGCTCGGACGATGTGTACAGCTTGCTTTCCCAGTATAGTGGTGGTGCAATCGATGCCCAAAGGTTTGCAACCGAGCTTGAAAATATACTGCTGATGAGCAGAATGGAAGAAATATAAGTTATAGCTATTCGTTTTAAAAGCTCTCCGTTGAGCAATGATGAGGCTGTCAAGAAAGATACAAACGATCTTGACAGCTCCTTTTTTATTCATATTTTTTAAACTGGAGCAGATAGGTAGTGTCCCCTGCACAAGCAACGCATTTCAGGCGAGTGCAAAATCCGTCCCTTCCAGCCAGCCATGAATCGCCATTCGGAGTCG
>CAYUZP010000233.1:0-2894 GCA_964449655.1 uncultured Oscillospiraceae bacterium | reverse complement strand
GCGTTGCAACTGTGATCAAATATTCATAAAGATATCAAAACATGATGCAGTATGCATAAAAGATAGGATGTTCAATCGCCAAAATCTGAAAATTTGTTTGAAAAATGGGGGAAAATGTTGCCAAACTCGTGAGAAAGGATTATAATACTCGATGCAATACGAGGCGCGGTCTCGCCAAAAAACGAGCCGCCATTTGTGATACCGATCCTGATGCGGTCTTGCATGAGATCGTATGGAATATGACTTCAAGGAGGAAAGAACCGCATGACGAAGTACGTTTACCTATTCAAGGAAGGCAACGCCTCCATGCGCAACCTTCTGGGCGGCAAAGGCGCGAACCTTGCCGAGATGACCAAGATTGGCCTGCCTGTCCCGCAGGGCTTTACCGTGACTACGGAAGCCTGCACGCGCTACTACGAGGACGGCCAGACCATCGGCGATGATATCGTCGAACAGATCTATGCAGCTCTTGCCGAGACCGAAAAGATCTGCGGCAAAAAGTTCGGCGATTTGGAGAATCCATTCTTGGTTTCTGTTCGCTCCGGCGCCCGCGCTTCTATGCCAGGCATGATGGACACGATCCTCAACCTCGGTCTCAATGACGTCGCCGTCAAGGGTCTTGCCAATCTGACACAGAATGAACGCTTCGCGTACGATTCCTATCGCCGTTTCATTCAGATGTTTTCCGATGTCGTCATGGAGATCCCGAAGAGCTTCTTTGAGCGCGTATTGGACGAGATCAAAGAGCAGAAGGGCGTGAAGTATGACACTGAATTGAACGCCGAAGATATGAAGGAAATCGTCACTCGTTTCAAAGCGATTTATAAGGAGAAGAAGGGTGTCGAGTTCCCGCAGGATCCCAAAGAGCAGCTCATGGAGGCCATCAAAGCCGTCTTCCGTTCCTGGGATAACCCGCGCGCCATCTACTATCGCCGCATGAATGATATCCCCAGCGACTGGGGTACCGCTGTCAACGTGCAGAGCATGGTCTTCGGCAACATGGGCGAGACCTCCGGCACAGGCGTCGCTTTCACGCGTGACCCATCCACCGGTGAAAAGAAACTCTACGGTGAATATCTCATCAACGCACAGGGCGAGGATGTCGTCGCCGGTATTCGCACGCCTCAGAAGATCGAGACACTCGAGCAGGTCATGCCGGATGTCTACAAGCAGTTCGTCAAGATCGCTCAGACGCTGGAAAATCACTATCGCGATATGCAGGACATGGAGTACACGATCGAGCGTGGCAAGCTCTATATGCTCCAGACCCGCAACGGCAAGCGCACCGCTACTGCCGCCTTGAAGATCGCTGTCGATCTCGTCAACGAGGGCATGATTACCACCGATGATGCCATTTTGATGGTTGACCCGAAACAGCTGGATTCCCTGTTGCATCCGCAATTTGACACTGAAGCCCTCAAGAAGGCAAAGGAGATCACCACCGGCATTGCCGCGTCTCCGGGAGCTGCTTGCGGCATGGTGTATTTTACGGCTGAGGAAGCGACTGCAGCGCATAAAACCGGCAAGAAGGTCATCCTGGTTCGCTTGGAAACCTCGCCGGAGGACATCGAAGGCATGGCGCACGCAGAGGGCGTGCTGACAGCACGTGGCGGCATGACTTCCCACGCGGCGGTTGTTGCACGCGGCATGGGCACATGCTGTGTCGCAGGATGCAGTGATCTGCGCGTCGATGAAGAAGCGAAAACCGCAACCATTGGCGACATCGTGTTCCATGAGGGCGACTGGATGTCGCTGGATGGTTCAACCGGCAAGGTCTATGCGGAAGCGATTCCGACGGTCGACGCGACTGTCAGCGGCAATTTCGCCACGTTGATGGGCTGGGCCGATTCCGTACGCAAACTTCGTGTGCGCACCAATGCGGATAATCCGCACGACGCTGCTGTTGCCGTGAAGTTCGGCGCGGAAGGCATTGGCCTGTGCCGCACAGAGCATATGTTCTTTGAAACGAGTCGTATCGCTGCAATGCGTGAGATGATCCTTTCAGATACAGAAGAACAGCGTCGCGCCGCGCTTGCAAAACTGCTGCCGTATCAAAAGGCGGACTTCAAGGGCATGTACAAAGCGCTGGAAGGCCGTCCGATGACGATTCGCTATCTGGATCCGCCGCTGCACGAGTTCCTTCCGGCAAAGAACATGACCGAAGAGATCGAAGCCATCGCCAAAGAGCTGGGCACGACCACGGAGAAGATCATCGCGCGCATCGACGAGCTGCATGAATTCAACCCGATGATGGGCTTCCGCGGCTGTCGTTTGGCTGTGCGCTATCCGGAAATCGCTGAGATGCAGACACGCGCGGTCATCGAGGCAGCGATTGAGGTCATGCAGGAGGATGGCTATGACATTCATCCGGAGATCATGATCCCGCTGGTCGGCGACGTGAAGGAGCTGGCCTTTGTCAAGAAAGTCGTGCAGGATACAGCCAAGAAGGTCATGGATGAGCGCAGCGTGCACTTGGAGATCAAGATCGGCACGATGATCGAGATCCCGCGTGCAGCGGTCACAGCGGACAAGGTTGCCAAGGAAGCGGAGTTCTTCTCCTTCGGCACGAACGACTTGACGCAGATGACGTTCGGCTTCTCGCGCGACGATGCGGGCAAGTTCTTGGGCGCATACTATGATCACAAGATTTACGAGTCCGATCCGTTTGCAAAGCTGGATCAGGAAGGTGTAGGCAAGCTGATTCAGATGGCAGCAGAAATGGGTCGCGAGGTGCGTCCGGACATCAAATTGGGCATCTGCGGTGAACACGGTGGTGATCCGTCCTCCGTCATCTTCTGCCATAAGATTGGGTTGAATTACGTGTCCTGCTCGCCGTTCCGCGTGCCGATTGCGCGTTTGGCAGCGGCGCATGCGGCGATTCTGGATAAGCAAGG
>CAYUZP010000232.1:0-2896 GCA_964449655.1 uncultured Oscillospiraceae bacterium | reverse complement strand
AAGGATTGCTCAAAGAGACAAGTGCGAAATCGACGCCTGTAAAGTCACTCAGACGAATCAGATCGTCTTCGCTCAGGTTGTTTGGATCCGCGCCCTCACGCAGGCTGTCTGTGACGACATTGAAATATTTGGAGGCTTCCTCGATATCCACGGAATAACCGCTGAATGCCGCAGTTTCAAAGCCGAACTTCGCCCATTCGCCGGTTGCATTGGCATCCTCGAGTGAGATTGAAGTGGAACCCTGTGCTGCTTTGAAGAGCATTGGGATGTAGACGGTCGGTTTTTCGTCGCGCGCTTTGATCACACCGCTGTGATTCTTGAGCATTGTCACAGACGCCAGCTGTGCCTGATAGCCTAAATCGCAGTAAGTCTGATTGTGATATGCTTCTTTAGCGCCCTCGATCGATACATATGGATTCTCATACAGGCCGATGAGCATCGATACTTCGATGGCATGGCGCGCGCTCTCGCGATACATCTCTATCATTGTGTCTGTGCCGTCGTAGTTCGGGAAGCCCATCTGCAGGAATTCAGTGCCGTTGTCGGTATAGGTGGTGTACAGTTCTGCTCCGGCTTTGAATGCCTGCCAGGCGTACATTGTATTGCCGGGCAGTCCGATCTGATCCATACCCGCACGGTAAGCTGTCAGGAAGCGCTCCGTAACGGTCGTCAGTTCTTTCGCGTTTGCGTATTCGACACCCCATGGTTTAGCCTGCATCGCACCGAGTTCGCCGCTGATACCCCAGTCGGAGACGATCAACCCATCAAAGCCGAGCTGTTCGCGCAGTATCGTCTGTAGCTTGTAGGCGCTGTAGCCGCTTCCACGCGGCTCGCCTATCGGACCAAACTGGTCATATGCGATGGAGTAGGATGGCATGACAGCCTTCGATCCGCCGGTTTTCGTCGGAAGATGGAACGCTGCATCAAACACGGCGATATGCTCGGCCATGTTGCCGCCAGGATACACGGCATATTTGCCTGTCGAGTTGTGGGACTCGCGACCCGCCTCGCCTGGGCCGTCGCCAGGGAAGTGTTTGACCTGTGTCACGATGGAGTCCTCACCCCAGCCGAGATCCTCGGCGTCCTCGCCCAAGCCGTTCCATGTGCTCTGGAAGCCGGAAACATAGTTCTGTGCCATAGCGGAGGCGAGATTGACATTTTCGCCGAACGTTCCGGAGAAGCGGCGCCAGCGTGGCTCGGTCGCCAAGTCGATCTGCGGCGAAACAGCCATGGCCAAACCGATCGCGCGATATTCATCGGCATTTGCCTGACCATAAAGCAGCGCCCAAGTGGGGTCAAATGTTGCGGCCATTGCCAGGTTGGTGGGCCAGCCGCCGCCCTGATTGTCGCTAGCCATCGCATCCTCAGCACTCAATGCGCTGTTGCGTGGGTCGGAGCAGAGGTTGATCGGGATGCCCCAGTCAAGCGCTTCGGAGAGTCGCTGGAGGTTGTTGTTAAATTTCGCGGAAGTCGCGTAGTTCGCCGATGTACCGTAGTTGATAAAGCGGATGAAGTTGTTGGTGATGCCGGCGATGTGGTAGCTCTGAGGCGTGCCTTCGGCGTCGGCGGACGGGCTGATGTAGCCGTTCAACTTCAATCCAGCCATCTGGAAGATCGTCAATTTGTTGGCGAGATCCTCGACGCGCTCATCGACCGGAAGGCGCCAATCCTCATAGGGATCCAGCGCGCCATCCTTACTCAAGTCTTTGAATGCATAGACGAAACCATCCTCTTCAACTTCGAGCAAATTGATGCCGTTGTCAATGCCGTAGCTGAGTGTCGCGCCGCCGTTTGGGTTGGTCACGACGCAAAAGCCATCGGCTTCATTGACAGTGACGGTGTAATGGTTGGCATCCGGTGTAGGCAGACTCTCTGCCATGCCTGCAGGCAGGCATGTGAAGAGCAACAGTCCGGACAAAATCAGGGCAAGCATCTTTTTCATGGGTACACTCTCCTTTCCTTACATCGTGTGAGTTGTGTCGGTTACGGGAAATCCGCGTGTGCAGTCTCAACGCGGACAGCGCCGGCATTGACGCTGCGCACCATCCGAATTTAATTTTTACTATAGCACGGCTATGGGAACATGAAAAGCTTTTTAGCGCGAATTGACAGCCATATCGCGCGAATGGCGAGAATGTTGACAGAAACAAGGGAGAGGGTTATACTGACCGCGGTGTGGGAACAAGACTTTATGACGGTCTGGAGGGAAGTGTGTTAGATGCGATGCTTGATTGCCGTGCTGGATGACGAGACGGTCTATGCGGAAGCGATTCGCCGAATGCTCATCGAAGGCTTTCGCCGCAAGGGGATCACCTGCCTGGTCGATGTGTTTTCAAGCGGCACCGCATTGCTTGAAAACGGGCTTGCCTACGACGCCTATCTTTTGGACATCGCGCTGCCTGGTGAGAGCGGTATCGCCGTGGGAATGTCTCTGCGGCGCATGGGCGTGAGTGCGCCGGTCATTTTTGTCTCGGCTGTTGAGTCGCAGGTCTTTGATTCGTTCAAGGTTCAGCCGCTTGACTTCATTCGCAAGAAGAACCTGCGCGCGGATTTTCCTCCGATGCTCGAACGCCTTACAGCGACGCTTACCGCAATCGACGCCTCGCGCATCCTTCTTCGCGCCGATAGGCAGGATCTCGCTGTCCGTACCCGCGAAATCCTCTATGTTGAAAGCGCTGACAAACGTCAAATCGTCCATCTCTCCCAGCGCAAACTGGATGTCAAGCACAACATGCGGTATTTTGAAGAAAGCCTGCCGCGACAGGAGTTTGTTCGCATTCATCGCTGTTATGTCGTCAACTGTCTGTACATCAGCAGCATTGTGCCGTGGGAAGTTACGCTTGACAATGGGGAGCGCTTGCCGGTCAGCAGGAGATGTCTGGAAGCAGTGCAGACC
>CAYUZP010000231.1:0-2916 GCA_964449655.1 uncultured Oscillospiraceae bacterium | reverse complement strand
TCCCATTCATCGATGCTTTTTGCTCTGCGGTCCCCACCACACCCGCCCAACTGCTTGGTTGGTTCTTTCAGTAAAACATGCTCCCATGCTCCGCGCTTTCTTACTGATGTTCCACGTGAAACATTCCATGCAGGAAATGCGTCCCTGTCTGTTGAAGACATTATAGCATAGAAATCGAAAACCATCAATGATGAGGAGGGTGATCATGCGCATCGGACTGCTCGCGGACATCCATGGCAACGTCGCCGCGCTCGAGGCCGCGCTGGGCGCGCTTTCACGCCAACGCCCCGACGTGATACTGTCCCTGGGCGATCAGGTGAACCTGGGCCCCTGTCCCCGCGAGACACTCGCGATGCTTCGCGCATACGACGTGTTCCTTCTGCAGGGCAACCACGAACGTTACATCCTCAGCGCGATGGACGGCGATCCCGCGTATGACGGCGCGAACTTCGAGTCTCTGCGTTTTCATGCCGCGCTGCTGACGCGTGAGGACCTGACGTTTCCCGTGCAGATCGAGATGGAGGGGATTCACTTTTGCCATGCGATGCCCGACGATCCATTTTTCCCGATTGGACAGCCGGAACTCGCGCTGCCCCGTCTGCGCGCGCTGCAAGTTCATGAGCCGCTTCACGTCGTCTGCGGTCATGGGCACAATCCGACGTTCTACCGCCTGCCCAATCTCAGTGTCGACTGCATCGGTTCTGTAGGCTGCATGGACGATGGCGCGCCCGGGGTCACGAATTTCGCGGTACTGGACACGTCACACGGCCCGAGCGCTATCCGTCTTCAGAGCACCGCCTATGACACGCGCGTTCTGCGCGGACAGTTCAAATCAGGCGGCATGGCGGACGCGTGCCCCGTGATGGCGCGTCTGGCGCTTTTGCAGATGGAGCAAAATCACGATGTATTGAGCGCTTTTGTGGACGCCGCGCGCAAGCTGTCATCGGAAAAAGGCGAAACATGCCTCTCGATGCGGACATGGCATGAGGCGGACGAGTGTTTTGACTGGCCGGATGGTCTGCGCACAGCCGAATACTGGCGCGCTTGACGGCGACTCGCAAAGGAGACAACATGGCGATCACGAATTCAATTGAGAACTTTCAAATGCACGTCAACGAGGACTTTCTCGCCAAAGCGCGCGCGCTCGAGCCAAAGCGCTTTGAACGCACGGTCTGTCCCGTTAAAACCGTCGAACTCGTGCCCCGTGACGGCGATATCGCGGCCATTCCCAAATCTCATTCCTTTGACGTCACCGCGCCCATGGGCAGGGATGATGAAATCTGCCTGGACTTTGGCGAACACGTCGTGGGCACCGTCTCCTTTCGCCTGACAAGCGTGGGCAGCCCCCCGGACGCGCCCGCCTTCCTTCGCCTGCGCTTTGCCGAGATCCCGTATGAACTCGCCGCCGATGTCGGTTCGGTTCACAGCGAGATCAGCCGCAGCTGGATACAGGAGGAACTGCTTCACGTGGATGACTTGCCCGCGCATGTGACGCTTCCCCGCCGCTACGCCTTTCGCTACCTGCGCATCACCGTCGAGGATACATCACCCAAGTACCGCGTGGTGATCGGCGATGTGCGCTGTCTGGCGGTGACCTCCGCGGATATGCGTGCTGTGCCGCCGCTGCACACGGACGATCCGACGCTCGCGGCGCTTGACCGCGTCTCCCTGGCAACGATGCGCGACTGCATGCAGTCCGTGTTCGAGGACGGGCCCAAGCGTGACCGCCGGCTCTGGGTGGGCGATCTGCGTCTGCAGGCGCTGACCAATGCGGTGACGTTTAAAAATTACGCTTTGGTGAAGCGCTGCCTGTATCTGTTCGCCGCACTCACGCAGAACGAAGGACGCGTCGGCGCGTGCCTGTTCCATCGCACGGAGCAGGTGGACGACACGTCGCTGTTTGATTACTCGCTGCTCTTCGTCAGCACGCTCTATGACTATTATGTAGATACGGGCGATAGACAGACGCTGCAGGAGCTGTTCCCCACGGCATTGACACAGATTCAGCTTTCCATGCGCGAATTGGACGCACAGGGCATCGTCGCGGACAGGGATTCCTGGTGGTGCTTCCTCGATTGGGGAGAGGATCTCAATAAACAGGCCGGCGCACACGCGATACTGATCTATGCTGCCAAACAGGCCGCAAATATGGCGCGCAGCCTGGGCGATGAAAACACCGCGTCGTCGCTTTTAAGGCAGGTCCAATCCTTGACCGATGCCGCGCTGTCCCACCTCTATGACGCCAAAAAAGGCTTCTTCGTCAGTGGGGCGAACAGGCAGGTCTCCTGGGTCTCGCAGATCTGGTTCGTGTTGGCCGGCGTGTTCACTCGTGAACAGAACGCTGCGCTTTTAAAGCATCTCACCTACGTCAATCCGCCCTTCCGGCCCGTGACGCCCTATGCCGTGCATTACCTGGTTCAGGCGCTCATAGAGAGCGGTCTCAAAGCCGAGGCGCTTGATTGCATGAAATCCTATTGGGGCGGTATGCTGCGTGCCGGCGCGGATACGTTCTTTGAAGTGTATGATCCCGATGACAAATACGCCTCGCCCTACGGTTCGCGCCTTTTGAACAGTTTCTGCCATGCCTGGAGCGGTACGCCTGCCTATTTTATTCGCAAGTATTTTGACGCCTGACCTTGTCCGCTTCAGTTTTAGCGATGTCACTATGGTTGGCGCGCAAACGAAAACGCTTCTTGCTCTGACGATCTTCGATCCACACATCCTGTCAGGCTTCACTCGAATGGACCGTTCCTCTTTTCACCTTGTCTCAAGGCAACAGACACCCTTTTAAGCTTTTCAATCCCCACCCACCCCGCCCAACAAGCTTTCACTCGAACAAACTCTTTTTCCTATCACCTAATCTACAGGCAACAGACACTCTTGCCCCAGCTCGTCAATGCCCACCCGCCCGCGGAG
>CAYUZP010000230.1:0-2928 GCA_964449655.1 uncultured Oscillospiraceae bacterium | reverse complement strand
CACTGATCGGGATTATCCGCTGTTTTTGCAATCATATCTGCCATTGCGCCAGTAAATCTATCGGATGAAGCTGTTGTGCTTGATATGCTGTCAACAGCTAAATTTGGTGTTCGATTATCTTCTCAGATAACAATTCAAATTTCATCCTGCCAATAGCGAGTGTGCCGCCACAATCCACAACCTTGATGTCTGTCACTTTATTATTTTATCGCAATGCTCAGTGTAATCGTATTTTTTTCAATCCCCGAACGTTGATAGGAAGGAGCGGTTGCCTCATAGATGCATCTGCCATCGGCATTGCTTCAAGCGTATTCGGTGTCCCGTCCAGCAAACCGCTGCCAGCGCGCTTTTAATTGCTTGCAAGGCGGATTCGAGATGATGCTCGCACCAGCCAACCACTTCAACATCTTTCGTGTCACCATTGCTTTCAATGACTTCTGAAAGCGATTGAGGCGCAACACCTCAAACATCAGGCGTCTCCTTTTCGCCTGTCAATTCGATAGAAACAATTCCTGAATCATCGATCATGACAACTGCTTCATTGAAAAAGAATGGTCACATTCTCCATCGCTGTAAAAACACTATTTTATTTGACAAACACTATGGCATTTTTGTTGACAATAATGTTCAATATCTAGCATCCATCGGCGCATTGCCGCCGATGGATTGTCGTCAGTGATTTCGCTGCATGTATGCAGGCTTGAAATTTGGTTCCCGTCGATAAGAGGGGATCACTTTATTGTCCATTTCCGTATAAGCTCAAAAAGGCAGTGATACGCACTGCCTTCTGAAGTTCTATTCGGCACTCATGTTGCTTCTCGCACTGCATTTCCGCACAGGGAAAGCGGATTCACGATGCCACATATTGGCTACAGAGTATCCAGCTTTAAATTCAAAGTTGTCCTGTTGCTTGACATGGGATATATTGAAGATCTGATGCATACTGTGATTAGACTACAATGGATGGCTTTTCGTCGAATCCATAAGCTGAATCCTTGATGAGAAAATGGCTACCAATTTGACACACAACAGCAGAAGGCGGTTCGTATGCGATAAATCGTTTCTACTGTAAACTATTCCTCACCGAGTTCCAGATGCCTATACGATGTTCCCAGCGCATTGTTGACAGCGTAGCAGGCAGCCGTCCTCGCCGATGTCATGCAAAACGATTGTGCAACCCCTTCGGCATTTGCATAATGGTCACCATAGAAACCGCCTGTGCAGGTGCCGCAAGCATAAAGATTGGGGATAGCATTATAGGTTCTGTTCTCTCGGTCCATACTTTGAGCCTCCATGTAACGGCTCACATGAATACCACCCAATGTGGTCAAGACGCATACGTTCTGCGTAAACATATAATAGGGGCCTTTGTCCATCGCATAGAGGAAATCAGGATTTTTAAAGAAAGTGTCGTCAAAGCCCTTCTCACAAGCGGTATTATAGACCTGCAAGGTCTCCTTCAGGATGGATGGATTCATGCCGGCAGCCTCAGCCAATTCCTCGATGGTGTTGCCCTTATAAGCAACGCCCTGTTCAACGAGCCCGTCAGCCACCATGTGTACATCGCCCCAACCCATCTCGAGCAGGGTATAATTTGGAATGTAACCCATACCCTGTGCCTGCGTCATGCCAAGCGCCCCTGCACCCTGCTCAGAGAGCACGGTAAGCATTTCATCATTAACGATGATGTAGGAATAGCCGCCTTGAGACATGACAACATTGCCACAATAGTTGCGATTATAGCAAACCTCTTCTTCATCCGCGAAACGCTCGCCGCTGCTGTTGACCCACAGTGTCATGGGCAAAAGCGGCACCGCATACTGAAAACGTTTGCCAAGCTTTACCTGACCATCTCCACTGTCATAATCGTTATATGGGTTGAAATCGCCAACAAGTCTGGGCATGCGCAGCATGACAGCCTGCTCACCGATGCGCGCAGCGCCAACCTGTTCTGCCATTTTGATTCCGTCACCAACGTTTGTTTCTAAACCAAAGTTGGCTGTTGGCAGAACACCATTATATGCCTCGCTGACCCACTCAAAGTCAGCGTTGTATCCGCCGGTCGCCATGATCACGGACTTTGCATGCACAATCAGCGTCGATCCATCGGCCTTGCGCGCCTTGACGCCGATTACACGCCCGTCTTCATCCGTTATCAGTTCATATGCTGTTGTCTCAAAGAAAATTTGGCCATCATTCGCTTCCAAGGCTTTCATCAGCGCATTGCGGACCTGTTCGATTTCTGTGCCGGCACTTGTGTCGTATTGAGTGCATCCGAATCCTCCCTCGTAGGAATGTCCTCCGGAAAGCGGAACCGCTGCTTTTTCTAGTTTAAGGCCATGGTTCTCGAGATACCCTACCAAGGATTTGGACATCTCAAGCCAATCGCGCACAAGTGTTCCATCTGCCCGCCAACTCGTATCCTCCATAAATTCTTTGAAAAAAACTTCAACGTCAACAGGTTCCTGTCCGGCCTCTTCAAGCAAATGACTGGAAACCACAAAAAAACTAGCTCCACGGACACCGGTAGAAGCGGTCTTTTCAAGCACAATGACCTTCGCCCCGAGATCACACGACTGAACTGCTGCCATGCTGCCTGATATTCCCGCGCCGATAACGCATATGTCGCAATCAGCCTCATAGACCATGTCAGAGTGATCCTCTTTTTCAACGGTCCGTGTTTTGAGCGCTTCGATATCGCCGCCTGCCTGCTCTACACAGTCCTCAATGGCTTGAAGCAGCCCGTTGCTGCTGTCTGTAGCACTGCTGATCGTATCTACACCCAAAGATTGCGACCGCAATACGGCTTCAGGCAGTTTTTCCATCGCCACCTCACAGATACCAGCCGTCTCGTTGTGCTCAAGCACCTCAATGGCCGTTATCTCATTTTCGCTGAAAGTGACCGAGACAGACAGCTGCCCGTTATGC
>CAYUZP010000229.1:0-2929 GCA_964449655.1 uncultured Oscillospiraceae bacterium | reverse complement strand
CTCGCCCCATATCCGCCCAATGAACAGCATCTATCCTATCGCAACCTGCCCCCGCGCATCCCGGGCATTAGAATCAATGGACTCAACGGTTTTCGTCAATTTCGAGGCACTTGGACGGATGCCTACGCGGCTGCGAATGTGCCGGAAGACGTCAATTTTATCTTCGGCACGGATGAATTTGGGCGCGATCTGCTTTCCCGCACGCTCTACGGTTCGCGCATCAGCCTTGTGATCGCTTTTGTCGCCGCCTTTCTGGATCTCACCATCGGCGTCGCGTATGGTCTGTTCAGCGGCATGAAAGGCGGACGGACGGACATGATCATGCAGCGCATATTGGAAATCCTCTCCGGCATCCCCTCGCTTGTGCTGGTTGTGTTGATGCTGCTCGTCTTTGAGCCAGGCATGACATCGATCATATTGGCGATGGTCATCTCCTCCTGGATTCCCATGGCGCGAATCGTGCGCGCACAGACATTGCGCGTCAAGCAGCTTGAATATGTGCAGGCAGCGCGGGCATTGGGCATGAGCGAAACCAAGATTGCGCTCACACATATACTGCCCAACATCAGCGGCGTGGTCATCGTCCGCGCCATGTTCTCCATCCCGTCAGCCATCTTCTTTGAGACTTTCCTGAGCTTCATCGGCGTGGGCATGAAGATTCCAAACGCTTCAATCGGCACGCTGCTCAACAGCGGCTACTCGGTTCTTCGGCTCTATCCGTATCAGCTATTCATTCCCGCTGTGCTGCTGTGCATCATCATGCTGTCGTTCAACCTGTTCGCGGATGGTTTGCGCGATGTGTTCGACCCGAAGATGAAGGAGTGAGCACATGAGTGACAATATATTGGAAGTCCGCCATTTACGCGTTTCCTTTAAGACCTTTTCGGGCATGGTGCAGGCGGTGCGCGATGTGAGCTTCACGCTGGGGCGCGGCGAAACGCTGGCGCTCGTTGGCGAGAGCGGCTGCGGCAAGTCGGCTACCTGCAGGACGATCATGCGCTTGCTGGCCAAGAATGCCCAGATCGAGGGAGGCGAGGTGCTCTTTGAAGGGGAGAACCTGCTGACCAAGAGCGCACGTGAAATGCGCGAGATCCGCGGCGCAAAGATCGCCATGATCTTCCAGGACCCAATGACAGCGCTTGACCCGACGATGACCATCGGAAGACAGATCGCCGAGACCATCACGCTGCACCGGAAGGTTTCCCGTGCTCAGGCGAAGGCGCGCGCCATAGAGCTTCTCGGATTGGTCGGCATTGAAGAACCGGAGCGGCGCTATCGTCAGTATCCGCACGAGTTTTCCGGCGGACAGCGTCAGCGCATCGTCATCGCTATCGCTTTGGCAGCCGATCCGACCGTGCTCATCGCCGACGAGCCCACCACCGCGCTGGACGTGACGATGCAGGCACAAATCCTTGATTTGCTGCGCGATATCCAAAAACGCACAGGCGCATCGATCATCTTCATCACGCACGACCTTGGCGTGGTTGCAAACATGGCGGATCGCGTGGCGGTCATGTATGCCGGACGCATCATCGAGACCGGCACTGCGGACGAGGTCTTCTACGATCCTCGCCACCCCTATACCTGGGGATTGCTCGCATCCATGCCGACGCTCTCCACCGATTCCCCGACCCTCTATGCCATCCCCGGCACGCCGCCGACGCTGATCGATCCCGCGCCGGGCGACGCGTTTGCCCCGCGCAATCCCTATGCTTTAGAGGCGGATATGCTCGCCGAGCCCCCGATGTTCAAGGTCACCGATACGCACTATGCTGCAACCTGGCTTTTGGATCCGCGCGCACCCAAGGTGGAGCCGCCCGACAACATCCGAGAGCGAAAGGAGGGAAACGCTTGAGCGGGGAAAAGCATCTGCTTGAGGTCAGCCATCTGACCCACATCTACGGTGAGGGCATGAAGCCTGCCGTCAATGACATCAGTTTTTTCATCCGCGAAGGGGAGACGTTCGGGCTAGTCGGCGAGAGCGGCTGCGGCAAGACGACGACAGGACGCATGCTCGTGCGGCTTCTTGACATCACCTCAGGCTCTGTCCATTTTGATGGCACGGACATCACCAAGCTGCGCGGACGGCAGGAGATGCTGCGCTTTCGCAAGGATGCGCAGATCATCTTCCAAGATCCCTACGCCTCGCTCGATCCGCGCAAAAAGGTGCGCGACATCATCGCGGAGGGTATCGATGTCCACAAAATGGCAAAATCACGCGAGGAACGCGATGAGCGCGTCGCTTTACTCATGAAGCGGGTAGGCTTGCGGCCGGAACATCTCTCGCGCTATCCACACGAATTCTCCGGCGGTCAGCGTCAGCGCATCGGCATCGCCCGCGCGCTGGCAACTCAACCGCGTTTCATCGTCTGCGATGAACCGATTTCCGCGCTGGACGTATCCATTCAGGCGCAGGTGGTCAACCTGCTGCGCGAGCTGCAGCGCGAGCATGAGCTGACCTACCTGTTCATCGCTCATGATCTGTCGATGGTCAAGTATATCTCCGACCGCATCGCTGTCATGTATCGTGGACAGATCGTCGAGATGGGGGATGCGGACGAGGTGTATAACGATCCTTTGCATCCCTACACGCGCAGCCTCATCTCTGCCATTCCATTGCCCGATCCGCGCGGCGAGCGCACTCGTCACCGCATTCCTTACACGCCGATGCCCGATCGTCCCGGGCGGTCATTGCGCGAGATCAAGCCAGGGCATTTCGTGTACTGTGCTGAGGATGAAAAGATTTAGCAGCAACCATGAGGACAAGAGGACATGAAGATCACTCCCGAAACGCTCTATGACTACCGCATGGTCAGTTCGCCGCGTCTATCACACGGCGGCATGACGGCTTTTCTCGTCACGCAGGCGAGAAGAGAGGAAAACGACTACCTGCACAGCCTGTATGTGCTCCACGGACGTGAGGCTTTGC
>CAYUZP010000228.1:1872-2935 GCA_964449655.1 uncultured Oscillospiraceae bacterium | reverse complement strand
GCAGTCAAGCGTTCAAATTGTTATTGCAATTTATGGAATAGAATTGTGCATATATGTCAAAATACTGCAGACAAATTATGGATACTCTGGCATGTTGAATTTTGAATTCGGCGTGCATTATAATAAATTCAATGGTTTCTGATTTGTGCGTTTAAACAATCCGGGCTCGGGGGATTGTCGCCGCGTACAGGTGAGGAATCTGAGATTTTACAAGGAGGGTATCTCATGAACGGAACCCATCTGCGCCGTGCGCTGTCCATCGCGTTGGCTGTCATGTTGGTTTGCGCTTCCTTCGTGACTGTGATGGCGGAAGGCACAAAATATACGGCCACAGAAACCCCATATGGCTACATCGAGGTTGTGCAGGACGGCGGCAAGACGCTGACGTATTCCCCAACTTCCGGCGTGACGCTCCTGGAGAACGACGGCTATGCCTTCAAGGATCTCAACAAGAATGGCCAGCTCGATGCATACGAGGACTGGCGGCTGACCACTGAAGAGCGCGCGAAAAATCTGACTGAACTGATGGTTGCGGACGGACGCAGCGGCATCGAGTCCATCGGCGGATTGATGCTCTACAGCGCGCACACCGCTGTGCAGTCCGAAGAGGTTTCCGGCACCGAACTGACCGCGACCTCTTCCGATGCGACCACGACGATGGATGCGATCACCACCAACAAGATCCGTCACATCCTCGTAACGACCGTCGCCAGCCCCGAAATCGGCGCCAAGTGGAGCAACAATCTGCAGGCGATCGTCGAAGGCCTTGACTACGGTATTCCGTGTAACAACAGCTCCGATCCGCGCCACAGCGCGAGCAGCGGGCAGACGACGGAGTATGTCATCGGCTCGACCGGTGACATCTCGCAGTGGCCGAACTCGCTGGGCATGGCGGCGACATTTGATCCCGAACTTGTGCGGCAGTTTGGTGAAATTGCCTCTACGGAGTACAGGGCACTTGGCATCTCCACCGCGCTGTCCCCGCAGATCGACCTAGCGACAGAGCCACGCTGGAGCCGTGTCAATGGTACGTTCGGCGAGAACAGCAAGATGTCCCAGGATA
>CAYUZP010000228.1:0-1862 GCA_964449655.1 uncultured Oscillospiraceae bacterium | reverse complement strand
GAGGACGGCGAAGATCTCGGCTGGGGCATGGAATCTGTCAACGCGATGGTCAAGCACTGGCCGAGCGGCGGTCCAGAGGAGGGCGGCCGTGACGCACACTATGGCTATGGCAAATATGCCGTGTATCCTGGAGACAACCTGCAAGCGCACGTCGATGTGTTCACAGAAGGTGCGTTCAAGCTCAACGGCTTGACCGGCTCTGCTGCTGCCGTGATGCCGTATTACACCATCAGCTACGACCAGGCGGAGGATGGCACCAATTTCGGCAACAGCTTCAGCAACTACATCATCAATGAGCTGTTACGCGGCGTCTATGGCTTCAATGGTGTCGCCTGTACCGACTGGATGATCACTGCGGACGCTTCTACCGATGCGACTTTCACAGGCAAGTGCTGGGGCGTCGAAGATAAGACGATCGTCGAGCGTCATTATCAGGCGCTGATGGCAGGCATGGATCAGTTCGGCGGAAACAACCTGTTGGCTCCCGTGATGGGCGCTTATGACATGATGGTCGAGAACTTCGGTCAGGAATTCGCCGACAATCGCTTTGCCGAGTCCGGCGTGCGCCTGCTGACGAACATCTTCAACTGCGGTCTGTTTGAGGACCCGTATCTGAATCCGGAGGAAACCGCTGCGACCGTCGGCTCCGCGGAGTTCATGGAAGCGGGTTATAAGGCGCAGCTGCAGTCTGTCGTGCTGCTCAAGAACAAGAACAACCTGATTTCCGCGTATGATGAGACGGCCGAGCGTAAGACCGTTTACATCCCCGATTACACGACGACAAGCCTCAACTGGTTTACCGGCGAGAGCGTGACACAGACCGCGCCGAGCTTCTCTCCTGTGATCTTGCAGAAGTATTTCGACATCACCAGCGATCCTGCGGAAGCGGATCTCGCCATTGTGGGCATGACCAGTCCGAGCAGCGGCTCCGGCTATGACGAGGCGGAGTTGGCAGAAGGCGGCAATGGCTATCAACCGATCAGCCTGCAGTATCGGGAGTACACAGCGACAACAGCGCGCGAAACGTCCATCGCAAGCGATCCGGGCAAGAACTTCATCAACTCTGAAACCGGCGAGATCAACTACACCGACAATGTTGAGAACCGTTCTTATAAAGGGAAGAGCGTGACATCCTCCAATGAAGGCATGCTGGACATGCTCGAGGAGACGAAAGCTGCCATGGGCGAGAAACCCGTGATCGTCTACATGCTTGAGAACAACCCGATGGTGTGGAGCGAAGTCGAGCCGTTGGCGGACGCGATTGTGGTTGGTTTCGGTGTCAGCGATCAGGCGGTCTCCGAGATCATCGCGGGCGTTGCCGAGCCTTCCGCTCTGTTGCCGATGCAGCAGCCGGCCAATATGGAGACGGTCGAGGCGCAGCTTGAAGATGTCGGCCAGGATATGGAATGCTATGTCGACTCCGAGGGTAACGCGTATGACTTTGCTTTCGGTCTGAACTGGTCCGGCGTGATCCATGATGCGCGTGTTGAGACCTATGGCAAGTGATCCACAATCAGCGGAGCTTGAATGGAGCGAAATTTTCTGCTTGTGATTGCAATTGGGCGGATATATCCGGGGAGAAGCGAAATACGTGTTCTTCATGCGGGAGAGTCAACGTAAACTGTATGTAAAACTGTTTTCGCTATCCTGGACATTGGGTCAAAAGAACCGTTCTACCGAGCAGAACGGTTTAAGACCTGGCAGAAAAGAAATGAACGAGGCGTGAGATGCTTTCAGGCATCTTGCGTCTCGCTTTTATTTAAACAGTGCCGTCAGTACTCTGTGCCTGCTCAAGTGTTGGATGTATACTAAGGCACCACCGCACAGAAAAGCAGGTGCGATGGAAGCCGAAATGTAGTATA
>CAYUZP010000227.1:0-2971 GCA_964449655.1 uncultured Oscillospiraceae bacterium | reverse complement strand
CGTGTCTGTTGCCTGAAGACTATATAAGTAACTCTGAGGTTTGAATCATGTGTCACGGTCATTGTAAAGCAACGGTTGACGCGCAAACAGCGGGGAAGCGGCGTTTCATGTATCGCGCCTTTTTGCTCTGCGAGCCCCACCCGCCCGCCCAACAGACTTTGCCAGTTCTTTCGTATATCATGCTTTGCGGCTTTCTCGTTTTTGGAAAGATTTCGGTAAGCGCGAGGATTGTTAAAAACTGGAAAGATTACGGTGAAAACCTGTATCGTGGGCGGGAGGGTGGGGACGGACGAGTTGCGGCAAGCGTGTCTGTTGCCTGAAGACTATATAAGTAACTCTGAGGTTTGAATCATGTGTCATGTGTCATGTGTCACGGTTAGTGTAAAGCAACGGTTACGCGCAATCGATCAGTCATGAACAACCGCCCACTGCGCTCGGCATATGGCCCAGGGAATATTTTTAATGACAGCGGGCGCGGGATTTGGTATAATGGTTGCAAGCGATATGGCCGCGCGTGCGGCGGAAGGATGGCGAAGATGAGCAAGAAGAAGAGGGGAAAGGCCGGACAGCTGCTGCACATGATCAATTACTTGCCCAGAGGCGTGTGGTACGTGCTCTCGTTTTTCATCGGCGGGCCGTTCGGCGTCATCGTGCTGCTGATCGTGTTCCATGTGCTGGAGCAGATGGCCAAGGACGAGGAAGAGGAAGCGAAAGAGCGGGAGAAGGAAGAGAAGAATGCGCGGCACAAGAAGCACCAGGGTGTGGGCACGTATGTGGACGAGGACTGCGTGGTGACGGACGACGAGCAGGTCAGGCGCGAATGGCAGCAGGCACAGGACGCGCCTGAAAGCGCGCAGGAAGCGCAATCGCCAAACCTTGGCGCGGAGGATGTAAGCGACGTGATACGCGCGGGGCAGGAAGCGCTCAGGCGCATACACCATGCAGACGAGATGATCGCGGACGAAAAGCTCTCCGCGCAGATCGCGTCCATCGAGGAGAGCTGTCGGCAGATCCTGTCGATCCTGGAGGCGCGGCCGCAGGTATTGCCACAGCTTCGCACGTTTTTGCGCTACTATCTGCCCACGACGCTGAAGCTGCTGGATGCGCGCTCAAAGCTGGAGCACAGCGCGAACACGCCGAAAGCGCGCGAGGTCTCAAGGCGCATATCCGAGGCGATCGCGGCGATAGACAAGGCGTTTCAAAAGCAGGTGGACGCGCTGGACGAATACCGGTTCATCGATCTGGAGAGCGAGATGGACGTATTGCGGGACATGCTCAGATCCGACGGGCTGATCGACGAGGACGACGCGGAGAACGATCCATTCTTTGACGAGCTGTCGACGCACGGGAGGAAGCATCAGGGCGGCGAGGACATCCCGCTGGCCGGACACTGAAAGGCGGGTGCAGCGACATGCCGGGAAGGGCGGCGGTATGGATTCGGAGGGCGATCATGGTTTTCGCGCTGCTGATCGCGGCGGGCGCGCTGTGCTTGGGCGCGCTTATCGGGTTTGTCTATTTTAAGGAGACGCATCTGCCGGCCGAACAGGAGAGCGACGTCATCATCGTGCTGGGCGCGCAGGTCAAAGCGGACGGCACGCTGTCCGTTGCGCTGGAGCGAAGGCTCACTGTCGCGCTGAACGCTTATCGGGAATCGCCGAGGCTGATCATCACGTGCGGTGCGCAGGGAGAGAACGAACCGCGCGCGGAGGGCGACGTGATGCGGGATGCGCTGATCGGGTGGGGCGTACAGCCGCGGGACGTCGTGGCCGAGACCGCGTCTTACAACACGCGGGAGAACCTTGAACACGCCGAGGCGATCATGCGGCAGAGGGGGCTTTCGCGGGCGCTGATCGTCACGAGCGATTACCATGTCGCGCGGGCGCTGGCGCTGTGCGGGCAGGTGGGCATCGAGGCGACGGGTCGGGGCAGTCCCTCAAAGCCCGAGTACTTCCTCAAGAACCACATTAAGGAGGGTCTCAGCTGGATCAAGTTTTACGTGGAGAGTGCGCTCAGATGATGGACAGGGAAAGGCTTCGGCGCGGGCTTGACGCGCTGGGCGTTGAATCGGACGGCGAGGCGCTTGACCGCTTTGAGGCGTTTCACGCGATACTGGATGAATACAACGCGCACATGGATCTGACGGCGGTGATGGGGGAGGACGAGCGCGTGGACAGGCATGACCTGGACAGCGTATCGCCTATCGCGCAGGGGCTGCTGGGGAGCGGTGCGCGCGTGATCGACGTGGGCACGGGCGCGGGCTTTCCGGGCATGCCGCTGCTCATCCTCAGGCCGGATCTGCACATGACGTTTCTGGACGCGACGCGTAAGCGCGTCGATTTTTTGCGGGATGCGCTCTCGCGGCTGGGGCTGCGGGCGAAGACGCTGCACGCGCGGGCGGAGGATGCCGCGCGTCTGCCGGAACATCGGGAGCGTTACGACGTCGCGGTATCGCGCGCGGTCGCGCACGCGGCGGTGGTGCAGGAATTGACGCTGCCTTTTGTCGCGGTGGGCGGGGTGTCCATCGCGCTCAAGGGGCCAGGCGTATCGCAGGAAGTGGAAAGCGCTGGCGTCGCCGCGGGGATGCTGGGCGGAACCGTGCGCGGGGTGACGGACGCGCCTGTGCCGGGCCATCCGGATTGGGCGCACAAGCTGCTGATCGTGGACAAGACGGGCACTACGCCCAAGGGATATCCTCGCCGCGCGGGACTGCCCGCGAAAAAGCCTTTGGGACTTTGTGACAGTAGGTCGCTCTGAATAACGCGGTCCTGCGCGCAAGGCCATTTTTTGTATGCTTTTTGGGATACAGGGGACGCCTGTCGTCCGGATAGCGCTTTTTTTATTTCGCAGCCCCTGTTTTGCGGTCACATAAAGGCAACGCATGAAAAGGTAAAGCTCCGGAAAAGCCCGGTCACGTGGGCTGGGTGGGTGGGGAACGCAAAGCCGCTTCGGACATGTCTGTTGCCCGCAAAGC
>CAYUZP010000226.1:0-2994 GCA_964449655.1 uncultured Oscillospiraceae bacterium | reverse complement strand
ACGCCGAGGTGCAGGGGCTGGACTTTGAGGAAGAGGGAAGCGCGGCCGCCGAATCTGAAGTGGCTAGCGAATCGGAAGTGGTTAGTGAGCAGGAGACGCCTGCCGAGGCGGAAGTGGTTAGTGAGCAGGAAGTGGCTAGTGAGCAGGAGACGCCTGCCGAGCCGGAAGTGGCTAGTGAACCGGAAGCTGCTGCCGAGCCGGAAGTAGCTAGTGAACCGGAAGCTGCTGCCGAACCGGAAGCTGCTGCCGAACCGGAAGCTGCTGCCGAACCGGAGACGCCTGCTGACGCGGAATAATTCAAAGAGATACGAAGGGGCTGTGTGCGTTCAAAAAAGCGGCACGGCCCTTTTTATGGTCACGGCGGGGCGCTACTTGTATTTATCACGATATACAAAGGATGCGATGGGATGTGTAAAAAGGGCATTGCGCGCGCTGTCTGTATCTTTTGAACCTGGTCAATTGACTTTTCAGCGGGTTTCGTGTATGATGTACATATTAAACAATCGGGAACAATCTGTAATCCCGTGAAAGGAATGGCTATGCACGAAAAGAAGAATACGCGCAGACCGCTGATCATCTATTTCATCGTCATGCTGGTCGTGGTCATGCTGTTCAACCTGCTGCTTTTCCCGAGCATCGAGCGCTACAACCTGGTCGAGGTGGAGTATTCGACGTTCCTGCACATGCTGGAGGAGGGGAAAATCAAATCCGTCGAGATCAACGAGGATACGATCAGCTTTTCACCCGTGGAGCAAACCGAGGGCGTACCGCCGACGGTGTACACGACCAACCGCGTGAAGGACGACTCGCAGATCGTCGAGCGGCTGATTGACGCGGGCGTCGTCTTTGAGCAGATCGTGCCGCAGCAGATGTCGCCGATCATCAGCTTCCTGCTCTCGTGGGTGCTGCCGCTGGTGCTGCTCTATGGCGTGGGCATGTTCATGTTCAACAGGCTCTCCTCGCGCATGGGCGGAAATTCGATGAGTTTCGGCAAATCGAATGCCAAGATATACGTCGAGGCACAGACGGGCAAGACGTTTGACGATGTGGCGGGCGAGGACGAGGCGAAGGACGCGCTCAAGGAGATCGTGGACTTTTTGCACGATCCGCAGAAGTACCGCGATATTGGCGCGCGGCTGCCCAAGGGCGCGCTGCTCGTCGGCCCGCCAGGCACAGGCAAGACGCTTCTAGCGCGGGCTGTGGCAGGCGAGGCGAAGGTCCCGTTCTTCTCGATTTCCGGTTCGGAGTTTGTCGAGATGTTCGTAGGCATGGGCGCGGCGCGCGTGCGCGATCTGTTCAAGCAGGCGAGCGAGAAGGCGCCGTGCATCGTGTTCATCGACGAGATCGACGCCATAGGCAGGCGCAGGGATAGCGGCGTCGCCAGCAACGACGAGCGCGAGCAGACGCTCAATCAGCTGCTGACGGAGATGGACGGCTTTGACGGCGGCAACGGCGTGGTGATCCTGGCGGCGACGAACCGGCCGGAGATCCTGGACAAGGCGCTTTTGCGCCCGGGCCGCTTTGACCGGCGCATTCCCGTCGAGATGCCCGATCTGGCCGGACGCGAGGCGATATTGCGCGTGCACGCCAAGGATGTCAAGATGGAGGCAAACATCGACTACACGCATATCGCCAGGGAGACGAGCGGCTGTTCGGGCGCGGAGTTGGCCAACATCATCAACGAGGGCGCCATCGCGGCGGTGAAGGCAGGACGCACGGAGGTCTCCCAGCGCGATCTGGAGGAAGCGATTGAGACGGTCATCGCGGGCTATCAGCGCAAGAATGCCGTCATCTCGCAGCGTGACAAGCTGACCGTTTCCTATCACGAGATCGGTCACGCGCTGGTCGCGGCGAAGCTGGAGAACTCGGCGCCGGTGCAGAAGATCACGATCGTGCCGCGCACATCCGGCGCGCTGGGCTACACGATGCAGGTCGACGAGGAAGATAGAGTGCTGATGAGTCGTGAACAGATTCTGGACAAGATCACGACGCTTTGCGGTGGGCGCGCGTCGGAGCAGCTCATCTTTGGGCGCGTGACGAGCGGCGCGAGCAACGACATCGAGCAGGCGACGAAACTGGCGCGCACGATGGTCACGCGGCTGGGCATGAGCGAGACGTTTGGCATGATGGCGCTGGAGACGCAGAGCGAGATGTACATGTCGGGCGACGTGCAGCTGGTCTGTTCGGATCAGACGGCGGCGCGCATAGACAAGGAGGTTCAGGAGATCATCGCGGGCTGCTATCAGCGGGCGTACGAGATCCTGAGCGACAACAAGGAAAAGCTGCACGAGCTGGCGAAGGTCCTGCTGGAGCGCGAGACGCTCACGGGCATCGAATTCATGGCGATATTGGCGCCGAACCAGCTGCCGTCCACGTTTGACGGCGAACAGGACAGCGCGCAGGCCGAAGCGGGCGGCGAGGGTCAGCCCACGGAAGACGCGGGCGGCGGCGAGGACGCTGAACCAAAGAGTAGCGACAAGGGTCAAGAGGAAACGCAGGCATGATCCTGGCGGCGCTGTGGGGCGTATGGGGCGTGATCAATGCGATCGTGTTCATGTTATACGGCATGGACAAGCGCAGCGCTGTGCGGGGCAAAGCGAGGATTCCGGAGCGGACGCTGCTGCTTTGCACATGGCTCTTTGGCGGCGTGGGCGCGCTTCTCGCGATGCGTGTCTTTCACCACAAGACGGCGCATCGGGCGTTTCGTATCAGCGTGCCCATCGCGGCGGCGGCGAGTCTTGGCGTGATGGGCGCGATGAGCGTGTATTGGATATCCTAAAACGAGCGGCGAAGGGCTGCCCATCAAGGGCGGCTCTTTTCTATTGTCAATTTAAAGACGGAGGGAGTTTGCAGTGGGGCTAAGCAGGGGTTAAAGAAGGGTTGCGGCGAGGGAAAGGATAGGGGAACATGTGAAGGAGGGTATACAGAAAGCCGCGTGGGCGGGAGGGTGGGGACCGGGAAGCCGCATCGGGGTGTCTGTTGCCTGTGAAGTTT
>CAYUZP010000225.1:0-3011 GCA_964449655.1 uncultured Oscillospiraceae bacterium | reverse complement strand
TATTGTAATACCCAAATGGCGCGGCCTGCAGCGTATCCCATAGATCGCGCAGCCCCATCTTGCCCCTCGACATCTGCCCCTGGATCAGCCGCGCGAGCGCCGCGACCGCTTTCACGACGTTGTTCCCGTCCATCTGCGCCAGCGCGTCGATCGTGGGAACGTTCAGAAGCCCCGCGTTTTGCAGCGGCAGCAGTACGCCTTTGATCTGCGCGTTGTTTGTCGATCTCGTGATGCCGGCCATCACAGCGGGTTCGGTGCAGGTCTTGTACGCCGTGTTCGTCTCCATGATCATCTCCGGCGCGTAGGGGAACAGCGTCTGCAGCACCTGCGTCTTGATCGTCTTGCGCACCTCCGCGATGCTGTATTGGTTTTCGTAGACCTGTCCGCCGCACCACACGGTGATCGGATTGCCGCTTGTCGCCTGTGCTGCCCATGTGTTCAGGATGCTGTCCATCTCTTGTTTAAATTTGCCCGCGTCTCCGGTGATTTTCTTTTCTTGCGCCAGGTTTCGTTTGGACAGCAGCGTGATCCAATCCATGCGTTTGTCGTCCGTGAAGGGCTTGCGCAGCAGCGCGATGGTCAGCCGCTTTCCGCTTTCCTGCGCGATTTTCTCCAGAGCACCATGCACCGCGACGACCTGCATGTCGTCCTTCACGGCGACGAGCAGCAGCCCCAGCTTGTATGGGGATTTATCCAGTTCCTTCTTGATCTCGTCTAGGCGCATGTTGATCGAATTCGTCTCCGCGCAGCACGCGGCCACTTTGATCCGCTTGCTGATCGCATCTCCATCAGGGACTGCCTTCTCTTCAAGCGCGGTAGCAAAGGGCTCGCCTTTTGAGAACATCCTGTAACGGGTATAATGGGTGTCGTTCTTTTCAATTTCCGCGTCGAGCTCGTCACGTCCTGCTTTAAATGGCATCTGAATCTGCGTCTCAATGTCGGAATGTTGGTCGTCGATGCTGAGCAGCTTGTCCTCTTTCAGGATACAGATCTTGTCGTCAATCAGCTCTTTGCTCATCGTTCCGGCGAGACAGTCCTTCAGGCATTCGACCGTCGCGGCCAGATTGTCCTGCGTGCGCTTTCGCATTCCGGTAAGCCCCTGCACGCTGGACATCGTCGCCAACAGCAGCATCGCGACCTTGAACACGCGGAATGTGTTCTCGTCGTTTTCGACCAGAGCGCGTTTTTCTTCAAAGTGCCGGATGTACTCCGCCGCTTTCGTATCCTTGTCCCTGAAATCGCTTTCGCGTGTGAAGAAGTAGTCCCACAGCCATTCCGGCGTCAGCCAGCACGCCTGATCATACGGCCCGTATTTGTGAATGTAGCCGTTGAACCCCTGATCCGGCGTCGATTGATCCTTCATGAAGCGGAAAAGCGTGCGCTGTGCCGCCGCGTACGACTCCGATACGCGCGAGAGCAGCCGGATCGTCATCGGGTGAACGGGGCAGATCGATTCGATGCGCTCGCTGACATTGTCGTTGAGCCCGGTCAGATCGGGCAGGACCTTGTGGATCTCACGAAGCGGTGTTTGGCGCGCTTCCTTCCAACTATTATTCCTCGCAGTTGTTCTTCACGGTGAACGAGCCTTGGATCAGATCGAAGGCCATGTCCGAGTTGATGTGGAATTGGACGGTGTGAAAGCGCCCCACGATCCGCTGGTAGGCGTCTTTGCCCATTTGGTCGGTTAACTCCTGCACCGTGTGCACGACGAAGAACATGTACAGCGGCTTCTCCTTGGTGAACTCGGACATCTGCTGTATCACCGTGTGATCGGTGCTGCGCAACACGTACTCCGTGAATTCGTCCCAGATGAAGAATATGCCGCTCTTCGATAGCCCGTTCGCGTCAATGACACTAGCTATCCATTCTTTGAACGTCTTGAAGTTGTTGATGAGCCCCCAGCCGCGCGCGCGAATCACGGCGGCCGTGCGCTGTAGCGCTTCGATGTCGCCGCTTGCGACCTTCTCGCGCAGCTCGTCCACGGAGCTGTAGTCGTCGCCGAGCGTGGTCGTCTGCAGGAGATAGTCCCAGTTGATCGAGCCGTCGTTCAGCCTGTCGCGCACGGTCTGCCCGAGCGACGCGGAGCCAAGATCGGCTTCCGGGCCAAACTTTGCGATCAGCGCCTCTCTCACGGCCTGTTCGGCTTCGAGCAGCATCATGTCGCCCGTGCGCATACCCGCGCAGCCGGTCTTCCAGATCACGAGGTAGTCGCCGTTGCGGCGGCATTTCATGAAGCGGTTTCGATATTGCGCGAGACGCGAAGAGTTGGCGAGGTATTGGTCGATGACCTCGGGCGGCTCTTCCAGCAGGTGCTTGACGAAGAGCGCAGCGTAGCTCTTGCCCGTGCCGTATGAGCCTTGTACGATGAAGGAGCGGCGCATGTCCGGCCCTTCGTTGCCCAGCGACTTGCATAGAAATTCGACGAGCGTTTCCATGTCGTCCCCGACGATGTATTCACGCCAGAGATTGGGATTGCGCTGTTCGGCGCTGATGTCTACGACGGATTCAAAGCCCTCATTGAGCTTGAGATAGGATGAATACGTTTCCACGGCCGCGCGAAGCCTCCTTTTCGTTATTCTTTTGCGAGATCGAGCACGTCTGTCGAGGAGAAGTCTTCCAATATGATGTTGTCCAGGTTGGAAATGAAGGATACGCGGATGTATTTCGTGTAGGCGATGGCCAGGCCCTGCACCTGCTCGCGGAACGTCTTCACGGGTATCCCGTAGATGTCGGCGGGGGATATGCCCGGCGCGTCGGGGTTGTTGTGCGCGTCGATCATCTCGCTGAACGTGAAGGAGCGGCGGCCCGTGTGCTCCGCGTACAGGTACAGCGCGTAGAGCAGCGCGACCGCGTGCGGCGTCTCCCAGCCGATTCGCGTATAGCTGCCTTTGCCGACCTGTACGCCTTGCTGCAGCGCGGAACCGATGGGGGAGAGTCTAAAAGTTGCTAATAACGAAGAAGCTGCATTTTTACGGGTAGTCAAAGAAAATTCACCGAGTTGATTAACAATA
>CAYUZP010000224.1:0-3029 GCA_964449655.1 uncultured Oscillospiraceae bacterium | reverse complement strand
CCTTCTCCTGCTCAGGCGTCAGTACCCTGCTTAACCCGGCAGGCCGTCCGCGCTTGTCGTCTTTCAGCATCTGTACGATTATCTTGCGCAACCCATACTGCCCTATTGCACCCATGTGCAGTGCATCGGTTTTCAGTTCGTCATCCATATCTCTATATATACCATAAACCAGTCCTGTTTCTAAGTATTTCTTGGTGTGTCAATAAACAGTGCCGTCAGTACTCTGTGCCTGCTCAAGTGCTTTTGAAATGGCTGTAAGCATTCCGTCGGAACTGCTGGTTGCGCCGCTGACGATTTGCACATCGACAGACTGCGCTTCCAATACAGCGGGAATGATCCCTTCAATCGTGTCGGAAATGTACGGTTCATCCTCGACATGACCGGTCACGCGAACGCCCGCGATGCGCCCATCTTCAATGGTCACGGACACGGTCATTCGCCCATTATAGCCGATACCCGATCCGGTATACTTCCCATCGGTGTATGCTGCCGCTTCGTTTACAGGGGTAAGCCTCAATTCAGGTGACCAGACCTTGCAGCACACGCAGATCAGAAGCAGCGCAGCTCCGCATGAAATCGCCCGCGAAGAGTGGCCTCGTTTGCGCAGCGCTTTGCCCACACGCATGCAGCCATAGGGAATGAAGACCGCGCTGTAGACGGTCATATTGATGCGCGCTTTCATCCCGCCCAATTGTGCGCTGTGGCTGTTGAGCAGCATGACATGTACGTACATCAGCGCATAGAAGAGATAGGCCCACCGCTGAAGCCGTTTCCAGCGCGATGGTTGGATCCGCTTGCGCACGCACTTGAACGATGTGACGAACAGCGGAAGCATGATCATGAGCATCACGGCGGAACAAAGACATGCGCCTAGGATTGCGGCGGAAAGCGGTTCCCGATGGATCAGCCGCGTGATATAGCGTCGACCAAACGCGATGTTGTGTCCCAGCGTGAGGATAGATGCGAGTATGGACAACTCGCCTCGCACCGGCATGACCGCGCGCATGAACGCGGAGCCATCGGGCACAGCGGCCGCGAACATGACGATGATGAACAGCGCGCCTGCAAGTCCGCCTTGCGTGAAAATGGGCAAAAATGCGTCTACCCAGCGAGGGAACGTCGCGCCGCTCCAGATTAGGACGATTACGGTAAGCGATACAAGCGCGGCCAGCGCATAGCTGATGCCCGCGTGTGCGCGAATCCAATTCCTTCCGGCGAGCACGATCAACCCCGCGAGAAGCAGTGAACAGACGAGAACCATGTGGACACTTCATTTCCTTTCATAGGGCGATGGTCAGGCGCTTGCGGCAACAAATGAAAAAGGACAGCCTCGTATAGACGCCGGGGCTGCCCTTTGCATCATCGTTCAGCGCTCAACGGTGACGGTGAAGGTGAGGGTTTGATCGAATCCTGTCGAAGCGACGGTGAGCGTATATTCACCGTTCTCGCTAAACAAGGGCGTTTCGATTGCGTCGGCTCCACGGCCGCTGACCGTTGCGGCATCAAAGTCGACCTCGCCGTCGACGTTGATGATGCTGACAGCGCCTCGTCCAGATGCGGCATAAGTCTGTTCGCCGATCGTCACAGCGTTGATGTTCGCTATGAATGCGCTGGCCAGATCGGGATCGACACCGTCGGCAGCGATCAACAGATTCTGTTCTGCGTCATAGACGACGGGCAGAATATCCGTGCTCAGCACAAAATTGGCGCTTAGTTCCGCGTATTTTCCGCTCTCATCCGAGACGGTCAGCGTGTAGCTGCCTGGCAGGGCATCGTCAAATGTGATGGCCTCGGCATTCGCGGAGGCTTCGAAGCCGGACACAGCGAAGACAGGCGCGAAGTCGTCGGGCAGATTTGTCAGCGTCACAGCGGCGCTTCCAGATGCGACAGGGGCGTCATTGACCGTGACACCACCGTCAAACTTGATGGGGACGTAGAGATCCGTCTGAATCGTGTGATACCCTGTCTCTGTGATGTAGGTGACAGCACAGATCGTCTTGCCCATGATGTCTATATAATCCTCATAGGCCAACGGACAGTCATGCGGTTCAACGGTGCGGAAACCGGAGGACCAGGAGAGTTCATCACGCCAGATGTTTTCGAGCTGACGCATCGCATAGGCAGCGCCATCCGTCGTCTTGACCAGCGCGCCGTACAGTGTGCCGATGTCTGAAGTGCCGTCTTGATTGTTGATGGAATGGATGTCGAGCTGATAATCCCCCCATACTGTCTGCGTCGTGAGGGTGACGGTCGCGTCTACGCTGTGCTCTGGTCCCTGCACAGGGGAAAAGGAAGCGTGATCGCCTTCGAGGGTGACGAGCTTATATGCGGCAGGGATGCTGTCGATCGGCGTGAATGCATAGTCGTTTTCACCGAGCGCATCGAGCGTTGCCTGTGAGAGAGCCACAGGATAGACGACGCCCAGAATGTCGCCGCCCGGGTCGCTCTCGTGCGCGACGCTGTAGCTGCCTGCGGCGAGACTCTCGCTCTGCCACTTGCTGTTGGTTGCGGAACTGACCGCGTCGACCTCGCCGTGGACGCCTTCCTCCGCATAAAAGTCGGCGAAGGGAATGTGCATGGTACCGTAGATGAGTTCCTCGGCAGATGCGCTCGCCATCAGGCACGCCATCATCGCCACGGACAGGATCAGAGAGAATCCCTTTTTCATTGATCATTCTCCTTTCACAGTTGAATTTTATGTTAGTGAAGACTAACATTACCGCTGAAAAGAAGCCGCTTTTCAGCGGTTGTTATGTCCATCTAACACTCTTTCATTCTACCATCTTCGATCCGTCATGTCAAGGCAATTTTGAAAATTTTTGAATTCAGCCTTCATGTTCCTGATTTTAAAGATCATGTTTCCGTCGAATGCGAATTAAAAGCTCTGTTGTTGTGTCGGACATGCCCAATGACATAACACCCCTCTATTCAGAAAATCCACAATATACCGATAAACAAAAGCCACATCCTCCCGTCAAGGATGCGGCCTTTACATTTATCCATAGGATTGGGCGCTCATTCGCGCAAGA
>CAYUZP010000223.1:0-3065 GCA_964449655.1 uncultured Oscillospiraceae bacterium | reverse complement strand
ACGCTCCGCCTGCCTGCTTCCGCTACTAGCGGCGGCAGGCTCCGGTCCCGCCCAAGTCGCTTTGTCAATTCTCCCGTAGCAAAAGTCCCCGTATTTTCCCCCTCCCCTGCCAAAAAATAGCCGTGAGGCGTTTACCCCACGGCTTATTAATATGGTTCCCGTCCTTTGTTGGTTCCCATCCTTGTATGCGTCGACGTCCCCGCCCATGAAGCTTCTCACTGCTCGGGCAGCTTCGTGAACGGATACGTCTTTCCGTACGTCTCGACATAGACCGTGCGCATGATCTGATCGCTCATCGGCTTGTCGGCACTGTCCGTAGGCGAGGAGGCAATCGCGTCGACCGCGTCCAGCCCATTGATCACCTTGCCAAAGGCCGCGTAGTCGCCGTTCAGATAGTCGGCATCCGCGTGCATGATGAAGAACTGACTGCCCGCCGAGTCGGGATCGTTCGCCCGCGCCATCGAAAGCACACCGCGCGTGTGCGATAGATCGTTCGTCACACCGTTTGAAGAGAACTCGCCCTTGATCGTATAGCCCGGGCCACCCGTGCCGTCTCCCAAGGGATCGCCGCCCTGAATCATG
Source organism: uncultured Oscillospiraceae bacterium (assembly GCA_964449655.1). Classification (GTDB taxonomy): domain Bacteria; phylum Bacillota; class Clostridia; order Christensenellales; family Aristaeellaceae; genus Ventricola. Next base: position 2,483 of record CAYUZP010000223.1, on the reverse strand, counting down.
AAGCCCGCAATCACACGATGGAAGATCAGCCCGTCATAAAAGCCGGAATTCGCCAGCTCGATGAAGTTGCCCACAGACTCCGGCGCCGTCTCCGGATATAGCTCGCCGTAGATCAGCGAACCGTCGTTCATCGCGATGGTGAACGTCGGCAGCGCCTGCGTCGTCTCGACAGCCTGCGATAGCGCCGTGTTGTCCACCGCCTGCGCACTCGCCTCGTCCAGCTCCTGCGTCTCGTCGACGCGGATGTATCCCTTGAACGCCGTCCCAATCACCGAAACAAACGCGTACTCGACGCCTGATACCTCAATGCGGCCCAGCACGTCCAGCGACGCGCCCGCCTCAAGCATCGCCACAGCCTGCCCCTCCGGCATGCCCGTCAATTCGGCCTCGCTCACGACGCTCGCATAGGCGGCTTGCGCCTCCCGCACGTGGTAAAGCGGCGTAAAGTCGTTGAAGACCGCATTGGCCTCGGTTAACATGTTGGCTACATAGTCGGAGTAGAGCGACTGCTTCTTCGCCTCCAGCGCCGCATCGGCCTCGATCTCCTCGCGCCCCTCAAACGCCACGGCCCCGGGCACCATGTCCTCCTCGTAACGCAATAGGAAATAGCCGTAATCCGTCTCGATGACGTCGCTCACGTCTCCAGGCGCCGCAAGCGCTAGCGCACCGTCCCTGAACGCGTCGCCAAAGGACTGCGCGCCCTCGCCGATCGGATAGCCCCTGAGCAGCACTTCCTCCGATGAACCGTCCTCGTCGTAGGTAAGCATCGCCTCGTCAAAGTCCATGCCGCCATGAATCAGATCCAGCACAGCCTGCGCTTTCGCCTTGCCAGTCAAGCCGTCAATCCCCTGCGCATCCTCCGGCGCCGCTGTCGCGTCTGGCGCATCCGTCTGCGTCGCGTCCTCCTTGTTAAAGAAGATCACATGCAGCTTGCGCACGCCTTCCGGTGTGTAGAGAATCTCCTCGCCGTTTAGATAGTCTGTGATGAACGTGTCTATGCTCGCATACTTCGTCTGCGCATCGACGACGCGCTGGTCAAACGACGCCCGAATCTCCTCGTCCGTCACCTCGGCACCCTGTGACGCGTAATCGCTGATGTAGGCAAGCTCGGCACTCAGCTTCGATGTATCGTAGATGTCCTCCACCGTGTAACCGGCACTCTCCATCTCCGAAGCGACGATCTCTTCTAGCTCCTCCTCCGTATAGCCATAGCTGCCCGCATACGCCCGGAGATTCTCGCGCATCGTGTCCACCTGCGCTTGCGCTTCCTCTAAAAACCGCTTGTCGGTCTCCTCGTCCAGTACATACCCGATCGACGCCGCATGCCGCTCGACGATCTTGCGCGAGAGTAGATATTGCACAGCCTCCGCCGCCACGCTCTGCTGAAAAGACGTGTCATACGCGTCCATCGAATAGCCGTATTGACTGTACATCACCTGGTAGTATTCAAGAGACCACTCGAATTCCTCGCGCGCTTCCGAGAGCGTGACGGTCACCTCGCCGTCGTACGCGGACGCGAGCACGGGATCCTCCTCTTCCTCGGCCATCACGCAAAGCGGCACGCACGTAGATAGCATCGATACGCTCAGCGCCAGGGCCGTGAGCAGCTTGATCATTCTTCTCATGATGTTCCTCCTGATCTGTTCGATTTTACGCTTTCCACTTGATATGGAGCTGTCTGCTTCATTATACGCGCTCTCGCAAAAAAACGCAATGGGAAAGACGCCCGTCAGGCCATCTCCTTGACGTGCGTCTCGATAAATTCGATCTCCTTTTCGTCAAGCCCATACTTGCGGTATAGCTGTAAGTCAATCTCGTGTATCGATTTCGACCAGTCGATGTCGGAAGAAGGCGTGAAGTCCTGGAGGGGAACGTAGCGCCACTTTTCTGGCGGGTTGTCCTGCGTGATCTTCAAAATTCCAAGCAAAGTTCGTGCAAACTTTGACTTTACATATTTCATGCACGCTTCAGCTTCACTTTGCGTATTAAAAGCACCGATACCAATAAATGATTGGGTGTACCCCACAAGGGGTTCTCCCACAAGGGGTGTGGGCAATGCTTCTCCAATTGCACCACTGCCGTTTGCCTTGGGTAGCAACACCTTCCATGAATTCAGATTTCCGTTATCCTCAATATAACTTTTTGAAATATAACGATATCCTCTGCGATTACTGCCAATAATTCCAAGAATCCTAATGTCACTGTCACTTTCAGAAGCAACGTGAAAAACGGACAGTTTCTCAAACGAAGAACTGACAATTCTGCGCTCACGTCCATCGCTACTAATAATTTTACGAAACTCCGGAAAATCTTCGTAAAGCTTATTAAGATTAAATCGATTTTGTAAAAACATAATGTCTGATAAATTACCAGACTTAACATATGGCAAAATTTTAGCAGTTATTGATCTCATTTCCTCATAGTTGGAAAAAACCTCAATTGCGCCAAAATCTTTTCCGGCATCTCTATATGTTATCGCGATA
>CAYUZP010000222.1:0-3086 GCA_964449655.1 uncultured Oscillospiraceae bacterium | reverse complement strand
GTCATCATGCTGGAATCAAAGGTCATTCGTACCGATATTCACGCAACCCAAGAAAGTACTGAGGATACGGGTTCATGGCAATCTCAACGGTCTGACATGGCTTTGTATGCCGGCTTGATCAGGAGGACTCCCAGTGCCATTCTGGAATCGATCGCTCTCTGGCCTTTCTGGCTTCAGATCGAGCGGCAATGAGTCCAACATTTCGGGTGATTCCAGCATGGAAACCTGTCCTGTATGCCGTTTGTACATTCGAAACCCTCCTGCAGGTGCGCGGTTTTTGACGTGCTTCCCTTCATTTCTCTGCACCTATTATACCATGAATCACCCGGGAAACGTCGATTTTCCAATGTTTTTTGATTCCAGCGGGAGACACTAAATACATCGATTTGATATCATTCTCATGCCAAAGTGATGGGCCTAACGTTTTCATTCAAAACATTTCTCGTGCCATTCACCGGATGTCGCCGCATTCGCCATATCAGTACCACCAGCACGGCAAGGGAGATCAGCGAGACGGTATCGCCCGCACGAAAAAAAGGCACACCTTCAAACCACACATGCAGCTGGGCATTCGTTCCCACAGGCATCGTCACGGTCAATCGGTCGTTTACCCCACGCGTCCACGAAACCGTTTCATTCCCCAACGAAGCCGCATGGCATGTAACACCAAACCATGGAAACGATACGCTTCCCTCCCCTCTTGATTCGATGTGCGTGTCGATGTTCGTGCCGCTCTTTAATCGGTCGCGACAACATCGCCCTCTATATGCAGTCCACGATCATCGATAGCGCGCACATCCGTTCCGGGGATCTGGTATTCAGAATATGTCAGCGCTGTTCTCGCGCCCTCGCCGAACTTTACAATGGCCCCCTTGCGCGTTTGAGCGCTGAGCATCAGCAGCATACACATTGCGCATAGCACCAAGACAACAGCCACCACCCCGCGTTTTTCGGAAAAGCGCGCAAAACCGTATGCTGCGGGAATCGCCATAAAGCATTTCCAAAGCCCAAGAAGGCAGCAAGTCAAGTCCTGGCCCCGTGCATCGGGCCATAGCGGATCCCTGCATCGGCTTTGAGAGCGGTTCCGCCGGGAAGCGCAGGCTGGTATAGACCATCTCTGCCCACGTCTTCTGTGTATTTAGAACACCTGTCATGAGAGCTGCGGCACAGAGGAAAACCAAAAGCGCTACCATCAGGTAGGCCGCACCCCGCCTCCTCAATCGGTAAATGATCAATAAGCTTTGGCGAAATAGATCACCTTATGCGCGGGCTTGCCACAGCAAACACAGGTGTCGCCGATGGGCGTCTGATCAAACGGCATACAGCGGCTTGTCGCGCTGAACTTTTCCTTGATCTCGTCTTCGCACGCCTGTTCGCCGCACCACATCGCCTTCGCATAGCCGCCATTGACCTGTTTTTCCAGCTCTTCCATATTGTGAACGTCTGCGGTGTGCGCGTCGCGAAACGCTTTAGCGACCTCGAACATGTTCCTCTGCACATCCTCCAACGTCGCGGCGATCTTCTCTACAATGCCCTCAAGCGGCAGCGCTTGCTTTTCGAACGTGTCGCGACGCACACAGACGACCTGCCCGTTTTCGAGATCGCGCGGGCCGATCTCCACGCGCAGCGGAACACCTTTCAGCTCCCACTCATTAAACTTCCATCCTGGGGTCACATTGTCGCGATCGTCAAAGCGCACGCGCATGCCCGCCGCCGTGAGCTTGTCGGCAACATCCCTTGCGCCTTCGAGCACGCCCGGTTTGTGCGCTGCGACCGGCACGACAACCACCTGTATCGGGGCAACCTTGGGCGGCAGCTTCAAGCCGCGCTCGTCGCCGTGTGTCATGATAATCGCGCCTATGAGCCTCGTGCTCGTTCCCCAGCTCGTCTCATACGCATATTTTTGCGTGCCGTCTTTGTCCAGATACTTGATCTCAAACGGCACAGCGAAGTTGGTCCCGAAGTTGTGGCTCGTCCCGGATTGCAGCGCTTTGCCATCTTGCATCATCGCCTCGACGGAATACGTCGCGAGCGCGCCGGCAAACTTCTCCTTTTCGCTCTTCTGACCGCAATAGACCGGAATGGCCAGCACGTTTTCACAGAAATCACGATAGATGCCGAGCATCTTCATCGTCTCTTCCTGCGCTTCCTCTGCAGTGGCGTGAATCGTGTGCCCTTCCTGCCAGAGGAATTCCGACGTACGCAAAAACGGTCTGGTCGTCTTCTCCCAGCGCATGACCGAGCACCACTGGTTGTAGAGCAGCGGAAGATCACGCCAACTCTGTACCCACTTGGCATACATCGTGCAGAAAATCGTCTCGCTGGTCGGGCGAATGGCAAGCCGCTCAGGAAGCGTCTCCGTGCCGCCCTGTGTGACCCATGCAACCTCAGGCGCAAAGCCTTCGACATGATCGGCCTCCTTTAAAAGAAGGCTCTCAGGAATCAGCATCGGCATTGACACATTTTGATGTCCTGTGCGCTTGAACTCAGCATCCATCTGCTGCTGAATCAGCTCCCAGATGCCATAGCCGTAGGGTTTGATGGCCATGCAGCCGCGCACGGGCGTGTAATCCATCAGTTCGGCGAGGCGTACGACGTCGGTGTACCACTGTGAAAAGTCCTCGTCGCGAGGGGTGATGTGCTGTACGAATTCCTGCTGGCTCTTCTTTGCCATGGTAGTCTCCTCTCCTGTCCATGTGAAATGGGAATCGGGCGTAACGAAAACTGCGGGCACAAGCAAAAGAAAAACGCTCCGCCCCTCGCTGGGACGAAGCGAATGCTGCTTCGCGGTGCCACCCGGCTTGGCGGAAATCAACGCTCCGCCCACCTCTTGCCCGTAACGAGGACGCACGGCAGCGTTCTTGGCGCTGCAGCTGATGAGGGCCGGAGCGAGTGCGTATCCCTTCCGGCGCAGCCTTTCAGCCTCAAGCTGCGCTCTCTTGCGGCGGATGCGTCCGCTTTCCCCGTCTTCGCCTTGATGGGAATATTATAAGTGAATTGGAACAGTTTGTCAACCATGCGTGCAGATGAGCCACGGAAATCAATTTTTCATCAGAACGCGCAAAATGAAGGAAGGGTCAAGAAGG
>CAYUZP010000221.1:0-3119 GCA_964449655.1 uncultured Oscillospiraceae bacterium | reverse complement strand
AGGCGGAACGTCGGAAACTGAAAGGAGCGCTTGCGCGACTATTCAGTTTCCCGGACTGGGAGCGGACGATCCACATCCGAGTGTCTGTTGCCTAGAGATTTCAACAAGAGCTCAAAAGCTCGAATTCATGTCATGTGTCACGCTACTTGACAAGCCACGGTTTACGCACAATCACTAGGGAATCAGCTTCACAAGTATCGCGGCTTTTGCTCTTCCTGCCCCACCACACCCCCCCCACAGACTTTTAAACATTTTCCGCAGCTTACGTTACCCAAAATAGGTAAAGTCAGCTGAAGCGTTTAGAATAATGACAACGGTTTACGCACAATCACTAGGGAATCAGCTTCACAATCCTCGTTGCTTTTGCTCTGCGAGCCCCACCACGCCCGCCCAAGTGACTTTTCCGCTTTTGCCGCAGCTTCCGTTCCCGCAGATTTACAAAACAATCGTATTTTCCCACTGACCGCGAAATTTTAAGAGACGACCTTCGACCGCGCCGAAAGAGAGGCCCTCCAAATGATGACGGCAGTACTGTATTTGGCCATATTCCTGTTTGGCGGCATCATCGCCGTGCGACTCCTGCTTCCCGGGAAAAACCCCGTCACGCGCGTGTGGCTGGGCCTCTCGCTGGGCATGTTGCTGCTCATGCAGCTCCCCGCACTCTGCGCGTATCTATTCGATTTCACGCTCAAAGCGCACAACGCAGCCGTCATCGCGCTCCTCGCGCTGCTCGTTGTCGCCTTTCTATTGCGCGATCGCAGTCATCCCGTCACGCCCATGCGCCCGCAGGATAAGTCAACGCTCATCGCCGTGCTCATCGTCTGTGTGCCGCTGACCGTGCTCTCCGCGGTTTTGCAGCATACCCACATGATCCTTGAACACCCGGATGGCTCGCTCTGGGGCGGTCAGTCCACCTACGGCGATCTGAGCATGCATCTCTCCTTCATCACTTCCATGCGGGATAAGCCGTTTCCCCCTTCCTATCCGCTGCTCGCCAACACGAAGCTCTCCTATCCCTACCTGACCGATTCCCTCTCCACCTCCATGCTCATGCTCGGCATGGATCTGCACACCGCGATCGTCGTCCCCGGCACACTGCTCATGGCGCTCACGTATGCGGGCTACATGATCCTCGCCAGACAGGTGCTCGGCAATCGGAAAAAGGCGCTCATCGTCTGTGCCGCGCTCTTCTTCCTCAACGGCGGCCTCGGCTTCCTGTACGATTTCGATATGGCCATCGCCGACGGTTTCGCGCGCGTCAAGGAGATCTTCACCGGCTATTACAAGACGCCTGCCAATCAGCCCGACTTCAACCTCCGCTTTTCCAATGTCATCGCGGATCTGCTCATCCCACAGCGCGCGCTGCTCGGCGGCTGGGCGATGGGCATCCCCGTGCTGTACCTGCTGCTCAGCGCCGAACGCGCACAGTCCATGCGGCAAACTCTGCTGCTCGCCCTCTGGGCCAGCGCGCTGCCGCTCATCCACACCCATACCTTCCTCGCAATCGGATTGTTCTCCGCCGGTTTCCTGCTTTCAAGGCTCGTGCTGTGCCCCAATACGCGCAGAGCGGAGCGCCTTGGCAATCCCGTGAAGCCCGACGCGAGGAGGAAGGAACGCCTAGGCATTTTGGCCCGCGCCGGTGTCTACCTCGCCGTCGTGCTCGCACTCGCACTGCCGCAGCTGCTTGGCAACGCCATCCGTCAGACCGTCGAGAGCGGTGCGCTGCGCTTCCAATTCAATTGGGTCAACAATCACGACGGCAATGGTCTGATCGACGGCTATTTCTGGTTCTGGATCAAGAACGCGGGACTGCCCTTCCTGCTCATGCTCGCCGCGTGCTTTGACGCGTTCAGGCGCGACCGAGGCGATGTCATGTGCGGCATGGCCTGCGTGTTCGTCGTCGCGGAACTGGTCATCTTCCAGCGCAATGAATACGATAACAATAAGCTCTTCTATATCTGGTACATGTTTGCCGTCATCATCGCCGTCGATTACGGCAGCGTGATCATGCAAAGGCTCGCGGGACTGCGCGGACGCGTGCTGCTGTGCGGTGTGTTCATCGCGGCAAGCGTGCTCTCCGGCTCGCTGTCCATCGCCCGCGAGGTCATTTCAAGCTATCAGCTGTACTCCGCGGACGCCGTCGATGCCGCCAAGTGGATCGATGAAAATACGCCGCGCGATGCCGTGTTCCTCACCGGTCAGGAACACCTGAACCCCGTCTGCTCCCTGGCTGGAAGACAGATAGTGTGCGGCAGCAGCCTCTATGTCTACTACCATGGCCTCGCCTATGACGAGCAGGCGGGCGACTGCCAGCGCTTCTATGAACAGCCCGCTCAAAACGCGGCTGTGCTGGGGCAGTATGACGTCGATTACGTGTTCATCAGCGATTACGAACGCGCCGATTTCGATGTCGATCTGCAGGGCATAGAGAGCCTGCCCCAGCTCACACTCGCCTATGAGAACCCGGAAGTGCGCGTGTATGCCGTAAAGCGCGAGATCGTGCCCGAATTAGACGAGACGGACGAAACGAACATTGCAAGCCCGTCGCCCGCGCCCGAGGAAACGCCCGCACCGGACGCGGCACAAGAGGCATGACATGGTGGATCGCTTTCTTCGGTATTCGCTGGAAAGACAGCGCAGAATATGCGTCGTGCTGATGCAAAACGGGCAGATCAGCCGCGTGAACCTGCTCGTGACCGCGATCGGGGAGGGGTTCTTTCGCGCCAAGCTGTCCGGCAAGAAGACGGAGACGTCAATAGACATGGATGATGTGCTGACCGCGTCGTATGCCCGGGGCGATCAGGGCGAATTGGAGGTTTAAAGACAGCGTGATCAGCGCTTTTGACATCTCCCTTCGTGATGTAAATAAAGACAGGCGCCATAGCATCTGTTGCGGGCGCTTGTCTTTTTGTTAAACCGCATATGACCCGTCGCTTTGTCGGTTCTGCATAAGAATAGATAGCTGTTGGTTTTGCTTCTCATTTGACATATATCGTTCATCGTAAAATATGTTGGAACCTTCCATGCGGGTTATACAGCCCCTGCTGCGTGGGTGGGTGGGTGGGGACTGTAAATTCACATCCGAGTGTCTGTTGCCTGCAAAGCTTGTTCATTTTGCG
>CAYUZP010000220.1:0-3137 GCA_964449655.1 uncultured Oscillospiraceae bacterium | reverse complement strand
CGGGCTGCTGCACGTTCTTGGCGTCGTACTCAAGCAGTCCGGTCCAGGTCGGCGCGATGAAGTAGGAGTCAGACGTCATGGAAGTTGCGATGGTATCCCACGTCTGCAGCTCCCAGCCCTGGTTCAAGTTATAGGTATCGCTCAGCGTGTAGCCGTTGTCCGCCAGATACTGCTTGGCGGCTGCGAAGTAATCGTCCGCCGTTTCCGCCTCGCTCCACAGCTCCGTGAGGGCTGTGCGGTCGGCGGACTTGATCAGCTCATTGGCGACCAAGATCGTGGCATACCTGTCCTCGTCAACGCCCCAGCTGGTGGTCGTCACCGTGCGCGGCACCACTCGGTTGATGGCATAGCTGCCGCCGTCGCCTTGGATCGGCAGAAATACACCGGATTCCAGAAGCTTTGCCTCAGCGATAGCCATCAGCGCAAGGCGGAGATCCGTGTTATCCAGCTCTTCTTTTGCCGTGGAATAAGCCGCATAGAACTCGCCCAGCGCGTAGTCATAGACCGCGTCGCTGGCCTCGTCGTAATCCATCGTGTCGAGCTCTTCGGGATCGGGAGCCTCGGCTAGGACACTGGTCATGCTCAGGCACATCACAAGCGCCAGGAACACGGACAGCCATTTCTTCGCGTTCTTCATGATTGAACCTCCTCACATTTTGTGCAACAGGGGCGCGCCCGCCCGAGTTTGCGAGAATCTTGGATATCCCGGATGCATTCCGCCCGCGCGTTCACAAGAGCGGAAAACCGAACTTGAAATTCATACAACCCTAGAGATATCTTGACAATATTCTATTCCGTTCATGCGCCGATGTCAATTCCCAAATTGTGAAAATTGCATCATTTTCATTTATTTGCCATTTCTCATGAGAAACTTTACAAAAAATGAATTTAAGAACCCCGAAAGATTCAAAAGATACAAATCAATCAGCGTTTTTTTGACAAACCCTGCAAATCCAATGCGTCAAAAAAAGAACATCCCGCACCCGTGCGAAACGGCGAAACCGGGCGGAATGTTCAGAATGAAGGCCATATCCGCAAAACAATATGAATGAAACCGAAATGCGGCGGCCATACAGTAATACTCAAGATATGGAAACGAGAATAGAAGAGCTGACAGATGGATTGAAGCAATCCTATCCGTGCAGGCAATCTGGGGTCATGTTCAGAGCGCGGGAAGATATGCCGATCATAAAAAAGACAGTGGAAGCACCTTGGGCAATGTGAAACAGCCGCCTTTTACGTTGATGTTTGAATGTTTGTTCTGCTCATTCTGATGGATTCCTTCTTAACTGATATGTAGGATAGCTGATGTTCGGCGATATATCCATTCTACCACGGGATGCCGGTTATGGGTCCGTTTTTCTATTCAAGTGTTCAACTTAATTTTACAATCAATCTTCATGGTTTATACAATAATTTTACATCATTAAACATCTCCATATGGAAACAGGCACTAATGATTCGCAAGCTTATGTGTTTTTTCAATGGTCATTCCGACTGCATCAATGATAGCTGCGCGGAATCCACCACTTTCCAATGCAAAAACTCCTTCGATCGTCGTCCCGCCTGGTGAACAAACTGCATCTTTTAATTTCCCCGGATGCTCTCCTGTTTCTTGTACCATTTTTGCTGCGCCTATCAAGGTTTGTTCTGCTAATTCGTAAGCTAAAGCACGCGGCACACCGTAACGCACTCCACCGTCAGCGAGCGCTTCAATGAACATGTATACAAAAGCCGGACCGCATCCGCTGATTCCATTTGCAGGCATATAAACCGAATCTTCAAGAACAACTACTTTGCCCGCCGCTTCAAATATGGAACGCACAAAAGCAAATTCTTCGTCCGTACAAGTTCGATGACTGCTCACCAAACTCATTCCTTCTCCAACAGCCAACGGGGTATTCGGCATCACCCGAACAAAACGCGCAGAATCTGGAAGAGCATCTTGAAGCATCTCAAATGTCCAACCAGCGGCGATGGAAACGACGAGCTTATCCTTCAGAAATTCGCGGATCTCTTGCAATACATCGGGAAGAATCGCTGGCTTAACAGCAAGAAATACACAATCGACTTGGTTGGTCAGCTCAATATTGTTACCCAAAACATGCACACCTTGTTCCGCAAAATTTGCGCTATATTCGGGATGTTTACGGCTGATATAAATTAAATCAGGAGAAATAATTCTTTTCCGAAGAATACCTTTGATGATTGCGCCGCCCATATTGCCAGCGCCAATAAAACCAACTTTCAATCGTAACGCCTCCATTTAAATTGATGTTCCCCATACACGATTGGGGTGTTAATTTTTTTGATACATTTTGCTAAATTTGGATTGTTCATAGTTTATAATCCTTTAGTTGACTGCTGGTAAATCAATACTCCCACAGACCAAACACTATGGATTATATCAGTTATGTATACTACAACTTCAGTTTTCACTTGCTTTTATTTTGATTCATGATTTGGCTCAGGGCCTGTAAGTTTATTCCTATGATGTTCATCACGAAGAACGGTCTTTTCAGCGGCGATGCGGCGATGGTCTTCGGCAATTGCCGCATAATGCTTGCGAGTAGTATTGACATCTGAATGGCCAAGCACATCCGCAACAAGGTAAATGTCGCCAGTTTCTCTATAAAGATTGGTTCCATATGTGCTGCGGAGTTTGTGCGGACTGATCTTTTTTTTAAGCGGGGCAGCGATCATAGCATATTTCTTAACCATATTTTCAACGGCACGTTGTGAAATCCGGCGACGTTGAATGGATAGAAAAAAAGCATTTTCATGTCCAGGCAATGCGTCAATTTTTGTGCGTTCTTCTAAATAAGCTTTGAGTGCGTTGGCGACTTCATCAGATAGATACAGTATGACTTCTTTGCCACCTTTTCTTGTGACAACGAAAGCGTTTTGCTCAAAATCGAAATCATCAATATTCAAACCAACACACTCGCTTATGCGAATTCCTGTTCCTAAAAAAAGAGAAAGAATAGCTAGATCGCGTTTCTGTGTGATTTTATGATATTTTTTATATGTTTCAGGAAGCTGGTCGCCTTTTTCAGCCAAATCAAGAATACGAGCAACTTCATCGATATCTAGACGAATTATCGCGTGTTCGTGCATCTTTGGCAAAGGTACAAGAG
>CAYUZP010000219.1:0-3151 GCA_964449655.1 uncultured Oscillospiraceae bacterium | reverse complement strand
GCCGCAGTTCATCCCCTACCGTCGAGCCTCCGATTCCCATATTATAATCCGCCTTTCTGTAAAAAAGTACCGATAGGGTTATGAAATAGAAACCTTACATCGGTCTACATGTCGCTTTGTTTTCTGTTATTCTATCGCTGTAGACGCTGGCATACTACAGAACCCGATGAGGTGAGTAGCAGGGCTGTATAGTGGCAGCCTTGTATATTGAATATGATGTTGGCATTCCGTTAAGATATCAATGAATATCGCAAAACCGTTGGCCGTAAACTAATCTCTTCAGAGGTTGACTCAATTTAACGGACGGCCAGTTCCTGCCAGCCCCGCAAATATTTTGCAGGAGAAACTATCATTGGCTTTTAAAATCTTCCATAACAACTGCTGTTGTCCCGAGGCTCACAAAACCATGCATGTTCACAGCGTTACAAACCAGCGTGTGTATAATGCCGATATCCTTGTCTGCGCCGATGGACGCTTTATAACCGAAGTGCCATGTGGCCTTATGTCAGGATCAAACCTCGGTTGCTCAAAAGCAGGGATACCTTTTTTTAAAGATCTTCTCCTGTAGACCGTTCTCGATAAGCAGATTGCGAGCCATCTCAACGTATCTCTCCAGTACCTGACCGCTGGAGTCAATCTCGCAAAACTACGAAAGGGCATAACTGGCCATAACTTCCGCCACGGCGTCCATCAGACAAATTATAGATTTTTTGAAGCAGAACGATCCTGAGTATCCATTCCAAATCGTAGGGTTTGTTACGGCGCTCTCCTTTGTCATCATACGGTTTGGTCAGAGATAGCCATTCTCCCCCACAAGAATGATGCGTTCTGCCATTCCCAAACATTCTTGCTTCTTCGTCCGCACCTGCGCAGGTTTATCGTTCAGGTTGAACAGACAGATGGGTTTGTTCATGTCGGTATGATATCACATTCTTGCTGCCTGATCTCTGAGCGGTGTTGCCCTTAAGGATATTGTCTTTGCTGTGATCGTGAGGAGAAAGATTATTTCGATGCATCTGTGACTGATTGATGGATAAGCGCTAAGGAGAAATTTCAAAATGATGTCAGACGCTATCAGAAACATGATGATGGACACATCTGACAGTCGGGATGTGCCCACTGTCGACTTTCGGTTCAATCATTAACCACAAAGCCTGATGAATCTCTTCTATACATTCGATGATTCATTTCCTGACATGATACAGGGATGTATTTTCTCAAAACGCCGATTAATACAGATTTAGAAACCATCACAGCGCATCCCCCGCGCCGATTTTTCTCGCCCGCTTCCAAAGCGCATCCTTTTTCCTGACGACGCATTCGCGCTTCTCCCCCGCCTCACAGAGTGTCAGCGTGATTTGTCTAGGCGCAATCTGTGGATGCCGAAGCACACGCGCACAACATGCTTGCTTTGGCGCTTCCCGCGTCAGCGCGAGGTATGCAAACTTTTCGTCCTCAAAGGGTGCTTCCCCGCCCTTGAGCATCTTTTGTGTCCGCGTCCTTTGCACGCGCACTGTGAAATGACACCAGTCCCCGCCGACCATGGGACAATGTCCCGCTGTGCCTTTCGGACAAGGCGCGGCGACAAACGCGCCGTCTGCGCACAGCGCTTTACGCACCGCCTTCAAATTTTCAAATCCAACCGGCGTGCCCGGCTCGACCAGCAACAGCATCTGTTCTGTCGCATCCCACATTCTTTTCGCCGCGGCGATACGATCACGCTCTGCCCATTCGCCAAGCACATAGCCCTCGACGATCAGATCCGCTCGAGGCAGTGCCTTATCCTCAAGCAAATCAAAAGCGCACCAAGCAGCGTTGGCTAACACAGCGCTTCCCTCGCGCATCAGCATCGCTCCAATGCGCCGCATTTGCTCTTCACGCTCTAGGCAGACCACACGTTCAAGTGGAAGCAGTTCATCTGCCGCCCAGCTTGCCGCGCCTGTTCCCGCGCCACAGTCTAGCATCGTCCGCGGCGACAGCCCGCTCGCCGCAAGCGCAGATGACAACGCGCTGCGCACCGCCGCCGTTGTCGCGGGCATGCGTGATGCCGCATATGCCAAAGCTTCCTCCGCTTGCGTGACCAGACGCTCGCCACGTCCCGTCCGCATCCGATAGCTTTCGCTGAGCGCCTGGGCATCGTGCGTCAGTTTCATGCTGCTCATGCCGTAAAGTCTCGTCTCCAGCGCGCGCTGCCAACCCGGTTTTGACATGTCTCTCCCCTTCACCCACTTACACAGTATGATCTCCATCGCTAGGTCCGCATAGACATGCATGTATCCTCGTATAGGGCAGCCGGATCGCCCATGTCTTTTGCAGAAAATGAAGGGCTTCAGCGAAAGCGACTGCAGGCAGGCACGTGGTGCACACCAGCACGGCCATCAAAGGCAGGCTGAGCAGTTTTTATCGCGTGTCGCCTCTTTGTTTTGGTGCGCTTTCACTGAAACGATCAACTCACGATCGACTTTTCTGCATCAGGCGTCGCACACAACGTACAGCGCTGTGAGCAGTATGGATTGGATATGAATCAACGCATAAAAGTCCCTGCGGATCATGTCTCATATTTCCAAATAGGCTTTGAGCGAACTGGCGATGAACTCGATCTGCGCGCCGGGGATGCTGGCGTATATTGCTCCGGTTTCGGACTGCCAAATGACCACATCATCGATATGAAGCTGTTCGATCACATAGAGATTCGCTGCCATGTTTGGGTTGTTGATCCTTTCCTCCCGCGTGACATCCACAACGTTCAGACGCGGCAATGTACAAATGCCTGTCAACTCGTGATCGACGATCATCGCTGCGCCGAAGCTTGATAAGTACTCGCGGTATTCGTCCGCAAAAGTCACCGCCAGTTTGCGTTCAGCCTCTGCAATCTGTTCATTCGTCGCAAAACCTCTCGCGGCAAAACCTTCTCTGCCCTGCATCCATTCAGAAAACGTCTGCATCATGATCACTCTCCCAATATCTCTGCTAAATCCTTCCAAAAACGCTGTTTCTGCTTGCCAAATACATCTCTTTGAATCTGCGAAGGCCCATCCAGCGTGTGCCAAATCTGATTATTTCCTCCTTGCATATGCTCGGCTTTAGTCAGAATCGCCAACGTTGAATCCATCTTCTGTCCGATATGATGAAGTTCGTATGCCAATCCTGT
>CAYUZP010000218.1:0-3156 GCA_964449655.1 uncultured Oscillospiraceae bacterium | reverse complement strand
GAAATCGAGGGACTGGAAGAAATACTTTTTCTGCAACTTGATTGCCATCATGATTCACACTTCAGCAATCACCTTCATACCGCTCTATTTTATCTATGGCTTACGTGCTACGCCGAAGCGATGCATCGCTGTCATGCTGCTCGCGGCAGTTGGTTATCCTCTGTTTCGTGTGTTGCTGCGCTTTTTGCTGACGTTCACCCGCTTCGGTGTCAGGTATATCGGCAGATTTTATGACACGGGCAATTTCTCTCTCGCTGGCTTCCTCGTCACGCTGTTTACCGTCTTGCTGCATATCTTCTATCTGGCACGTTTTCAGGAGCAAGACAAGGACTTTGAATGGATGAGCTGGGTGATGGTGATCTGCGTGGTTGCGGAGCTGTTCTCGGCTGCTCTGCCCCAGGTTGACAGGATCGTGACCGGTCTGGACGTCGTGCGGATGCTGAGTTTCCCCATCATGCAAAAAAAGGAGAATGATAGCCGCTTGCGCTTGCTCGTACCATTGGCGATCATAGTGATCCTTGCTGTGAAACTCTTCGTGTTTGATATGTACATTAGCGGATGGTACATCGATACACCTTTCCAATGGGTTTTCTTTAAACAATGATCTGCTGCCATGTGATTGCTTTTAAGGGAAGTCATGTGATGGATGCATGATCAGTGAGCGCGCACGTCTGTTGCCAAAGCTTTTGCACGTGATGGATTACGACTACTGGCGGCTACATCTTTTGCGGTTTGTACTATTCCGCTTCCTGGAGCGAGGAACGCAGCTTCACATACGCTGGTAGAATTGCGAGGAGTTTGACGGCAGGGCACTGAGTTCACAGTTTTGGAGTCTCGTCATCTATAAGGCACTGTCCACCATCATTACTGCTTTCTTCCTGGGCTGTGCGGCGATCGGTGATTCACACGAATGCCTTGCACTCGCATTGGCGCATCACTGGCTGTTGGCGCTGAACGGACAGCGGCAGATCATCCTGCAGGAGATCCATCGCATATCTGAATATGCGAAGATCTATGCTGACGAACGCCGCTTTACTTCGTGCTGGTGATAGCATGTTGAATCTTCGATCATCGGCAGCTTCGCCATAGAAGAGCACTGGGACGCCATCGTGTCCGGCAAAATTTCGCTCTCGCTGAACATGACGCACATGCTGATGACCTGCATCTCTGCAGTGGGCGTTGTGTTATTCGATTCGATGATCTGATGTACAAGTTTTGGAAAGCTCATCGCGCTCTATAAGCCTGTGCGCGGTTGCATGATGACACAGGTGTATGGCGTGCTGTTTTCTGCATTTCTGGAAAGATGCTGTTGATGCCGTGATTTCCGCGATACGAAAATCGCCTCAATGATCTGGCAATCATCTTCCCCTGTGCATCATGATGAGATTCGGGTGAGCTGCTCGGGGTGACCTATCTTGAAAGCACTGTGCATTGAGCTGACTTAATGCCGTTCCTTGTCCATGCGCATGCCCTGAAACGCATTTGTCGGTGTTTGATCTGTGATAATCCCTTTGATGACGCACGCTTGTCCTCGGCGTATGCATTCTATTCGTTCCAGCCGGATGTTTGCACATTGTGGTATTTAATGCCTTTGCGCCGCCTTATTATACCGCTTCTTGACGCTTGGAATCGTCCTTAACGAACGCCTAACTCTTTTGCGATTTGCTTCCTGATCTTGCGTCTATAACTCAGTATGATTGTTTTTGCGCAACTCGTGCTGACTTTGGATCTCACGCTCAAAGCGCTTTTTTCAGTTTGTCTTCTATATGGGATAACGATTTGAACAATTATTTCTGTTTTAATCGGGATATCAATAGGATATGGACGAAGATATGAAAAAATGGCCTGACGTATAGGCGGAAAATGGATGAAACTTATAAAGCTGTGCAGGATGATTGAAGATGTCTGTACAAAGACAAAAAGAGAAAGGTGGCAGAGAGAAATGTCCGAACCATTACGTGTTGCACAAGTGCTCGGTTGTGTGACTGGATATGGCGTTGAAAACGAAGTTATGAGACGTTGCCGCACAATCGATCACAATAAAATTCAGTTTGACTTTATAGCCAATGATGATTCTACTAGGATTCCACGAGATGAAATTGAGCTTCTCGGTGGGCACCTATATACAGTTCCCTCATATCAACATCTGAGAAGATATTTGTGTGCGCTTAAACAGATTTTTTTACAAAACAAGTACCATATTGTTCAGTCAAATATTGGTACTATGTCAGCGTTTTCACTCTACGTTGCTAAAGAAGTGGGCGTGCCCGTACGCATCATTGATAACCATACCACAGCAGCCAAAGGTGAAGGTTTAAAGACGATGCTAAAATTAGTACTGCGCCCATTCGCAAAACGATACGCTACACATTATGCAGCTTGCTCGGAGCATGCAGCTACTTGGATGTTTGGGGAACAAGCTGTGAAAGAGGGTAAGGTGGCTATTATTTATCCTACCATAATACCGGATAATTTTGCATATAATCCCGCAGTTCGCACAGAAGTCAGGCGTGAGCTGAAAATTGATGGGTCCTTTGTGGTGGGACATGTCGGGCGATTTTGTTATCAGAAAAATCAGGAATTTCTTATTGATATCTTCCATGATATTCATGAAAAGAGACCAAATGCAAAATTGATGCTTATTGGAGACGGCGAAACAATGCACTCAGCAGAGGAGAAGATCGCAAGACTCGGCTTGACGGGTGATGTTCTGCTGCTTGGGAGGCGTGATGATGTCAATAGACTGCTTCAGGCAATGGATGTATTTATTTTTCCATCCAGATATGAGGGCTTGGGTCTTGCGGTCATAGAAGCACAGCTGGCGGGCTTGAAGGTGGTTGCATCTACAGAGCTTCCTTTGGTAACTAAGGTGCGGGAGGATATGACTTTTCTTTCCTTGAGTGATGATGCTGAACAGTGGGCACAAGAGGCATTGAGAGTGGATACGGATCATCGCTTGTGTACCGGTGATTTTTCCCGATATGATGTTGCGTATCGTGCCAAATGGTTCGAGCAATACTATCAAGAATTGTATAAAGCAAGTGAAGTGAAGAACCATCAAGATAGATGAAACAATCATGCTTGTAGTACTGAGAAATAAGTAGTTTCTCCTGCTGGAATCGAAAAACATTGGAGAATCAATGTTTTCAGGGCGAT
>CAYUZP010000217.1:0-3158 GCA_964449655.1 uncultured Oscillospiraceae bacterium | reverse complement strand
TCATATGCAATTATTTCTAAGGCAATACCGCACAAAAAGAGACATCTGGCAGACGGATGAGTTTTACGTCAGCTGCGATTGCAAATTGCGGAGGATGCCTAGGCGTAAATCGAAAAATTTGCAGGAAGCGGATATTTGTGCGGTATTGCCTTAGAGCTTTTTACCTGAAAACTGCCGTGTAGGCGAGCCACCCTGTTGGGTGACACCCCGTTTATTATAAGGAAATCCCCCGAAAGTTGTCAAGACCTTCGGAGGATTCTTTTATTTTGTATCCCAAAAAGTCCAATTTCCGCCCGTTTTTGATCTTGTCACATAAGCTGTTCTATGTTATAATGAGAAAACCATGCTTGCGAAAAGACGCGCATTGTTTTTGTTTAACCGCACAATTTTAGTAACCCCGCGCGGACGCAACCGCGCTGATCCCGATGAGGAGGTTTCTTCATGCCTCTTGAAAGCGAATACACCAAGGACACCATCAAGGAGTCCATTCTCAACAAGCTTTTGCGCTATTACGGCTGCACGATCGAGGAAGCGACGCCCAAGCAGATCTACGCCGCCGTCGCCGCGACCGTGCGCGACCAGATCATGCTCAAGTGGAGCTTTGAAAAGGAAGCCCGCCGAAGCGAAAAGGCCAAACGGCTGTACTACCTATCCATCGAATTTCTCACGGGCCGCTGGCTGCACAACAACCTTCTCAACCTCTGCTCCACACAGGAATACGAGGAAGCATTCAAGGAGCTGGGGCTGACGCTGCGCGGCGTATTGCACGAGGAACCCGAACCGGCGCTTGGCAATGGCGGTCTGGGCCGGCTCGCGGCATGTTTTCTCGATTCCCTCGCCACGCTGAACCTTCCGGCCATGGGCTGCACGATCCGCTACGAGTACGGTCTATTCCGCCAGCGCATCGTGGACGGCCAGCAGGTCGAGGTTCCCGACGAATGGCTGACCTACGGTGACGCGTGGGAGATTCCGACACAGCGCGATGCCGTCGTCATCCGCTTTGGCGGCCAGCTCGTCGAGCAGTGGATCGACGGGCACAACTACGTGACGCTTGAGAACACCGAGAACATCATCGCCGTGCCGTATGATCTGCCCATCGTCGGCTACAACAGCGACGTCGTGGACCGGCTGCGCATGTGGAGCGCCGTGCTGCCCACGAATTTCAATCTAGAGCGCTTCTCCGCCGGCGACTACAACGGCGCCACGGAGGAATCCGACTCCCTTGCCGCGCAGATCTCCAAGGTGCTCTATCCCGAGGACAACAACTACAACGGCAAAAAGCTGCGCCTGATGCAGGAGTACTTCCTGGTCAGCGCGACGCTGCAATACGCGATCAAGGACTTTAAGCGCATCTATGGCGAAAACATGGAGCTCTTGCCCGAAAAGGTGATCTTCCACATCAACGACACGCATCCGGCAATGGTCATTCCGGAGCTTATGCGCATACTGGTGGACGAGGAACATCTCTCTTGGGAGGACGCGGAGCGCATCACCACCAACACCGTCGCCTACACCAATCACACGATCATGGCCGAGGCGCTTGAAAAGTGGCCGCAAAACATGGTTCGCGAGACGCTTCCGCGCATCTACTCGATCATGAACGAGCTGAACCGCCGGCTATGCCAGAAGCTGTTCGAACGCTTCCCGGGCGAGTGGGACCGCATCGGTCACATGGCCATCCTCGCCTACGATCAAGCGCACATGGCCAACATGTGTATCGCCTATTCCAAGGCCGTCAACGGCGTATCCCAGCTGCACGGCGATATTCTGAAGCGCTCGACATTCGCCGATTACTATCGCGTGATGCCCGAAAAGTTCATGGCCATCACAAACGGCATCACGCCGCGGCGTTGGCTCATGCTCGCCAATCCCGCGCTCTCCGATCTGCTGGACGAGACGATTGGCCAGGGCTGGCGCAAGGATCTGATGGAGCTGGAAAAGCTGATGCCGTTCGCGGACGACGCGGCGTTCATAGACAAATTCGCGAAGGTCAAGCGCGACAACAAGGATCGCTTTGCGCGCTGGATCAACAGGCATCAGGGCATCGTGCTCGACCCCGACTCGATGTTTGACGTCCAGGTGAAACGGCTGCACGAGTACAAGCGTCAGCTGCTCAACGCGCTGCACATCCTCGTGCTCTATAACCGCATCGTCAGCGATGAGCATTACACGATGGCCCCCCGCACGTTCATATTTGGCGCGAAGGCGGCCCCAGGATACCGCAGGGCGAAGGAGATCATACACTTCATCAACGTGCTCGCGCAGAAGATCGCACAGCACCCGCGCGCGAGCAAGATGATCAAGATCGCGTTCCTGCAAAACTACAACGTGTCCACAGCGGAGATGCTGATGCCGGCCAGCGAGGTCAGCGAACAGCTCTCGACGGCCTCGAAGGAAGCGAGCGGCACCGGCAACATGAAGTTCATGATGAACGGCGCGGTGACCATCGGCACGCTGGACGGCGCAAACGTCGAGATCGCGGAGCTCGTCGGCAGTGACAACTGTTACATCTTTGGCATGAAATCCAAGGAAGTCGAAGCGCTCTACGCGTCGGGCACGTATCGCGCGCTGGACATCTATGAGAACAACATCGAGCTGCGCCGCGCGCTGGACATGTTCTTTGACGGCTCGCTGACGCCCGACAATCCGAAGATGTTCGAGGGGCTCTATCACGCGCTCGTCTTTTCTGACAATGGCGGCATGGCCGATCCCTACCTGGTGCTCAAGGACTTTGGTTCCTATCAGGCGGCACAGACGCGTCTGGGCGCGGATTACCTGAACAAGAAGGCCTGGACGCGCAAGGAGATCATCAACGTCGCCAAGAGCGGCGTGTTCTCCTCCGACCGCACGATCAACGAATATAACGAGAAAATCTGGCACCTCAAACCCCTCACGCGCAAGTCCTGACATGAAAACCGGCGCAGCAAAGGCGTCGGTTTTTTTGGGCTCGTATCCGATGAAAGGCAAAGCGCGCGGGCGGGGAGAACGTCGGAAGCTGGGGGACGAAAGAACAGAAGGGTTGGTTGGGTGGGACCGGAGCCTGCCGCCGACTGTGGCGGAAAATAGGCAGGCAGGAAGAAAGTCGGAAGCTGGAAGGACGAAAGAATAGATAAGTGGCTTGGGCGGGCGCGGTGGGGCGCGCAAAGCAAAAGCGACGA
>CAYUZP010000216.1:0-3178 GCA_964449655.1 uncultured Oscillospiraceae bacterium | reverse complement strand
AGGAGTGTCTCTATGGATTTTCAATTTTCAGGTGTTCACGTTCATTTTACAATGCACGTTCTTATTTTCGACATATAAATCGCCAAAACAAACATGATTGTGAATCCTGGGTATGGATCAGGCGCTGCAAATCGACCTACCATGCGTATTACCCACTTGACTTTTAATAGCCGCGCGTTTATACTGTCATTGTTTGAAATGACGCAGGAGAGTACCCCCCACGAAGTCCCATCTACAGAGAAGCACGTCCAGGCTGTAAGCGCGCTGTTGGGTGAAGAGGCGAAAACCACCTGCCGATCAGACCGCGCGGCGCGCGTTACAGCGCCAAAGAGCACCAATCAGGGTGGAACCACGGGCTGTGAATGATATTCCGCTCGTCCCTCATCACGCAGGGACGAGCTTTTTCGTCCCGAAGAATGCACTCATATACAGGCAAAGGAGATTGACGCTATGAAAGTCATTTACAAAGACGGAACGGTTGCTGAATGTCCGCAGGAAGAGGAACTGCATGTATTGCGTCATACAGCGGCGCACATTCTCGCGCAGGCGGTCAAGCGGCTTTATCCGCAGGCACACTTTGCTTACGGTCCCGCGACCGATAAGGGTTTTTATTATGATGTCGATCTAGGCGATATCAAGCTCTCCGACGACGATATCCAAAAGATCGAGGCAGAGATGAACAAGATCGTCAAGGAGAATCTCCCGATCAAGCCCTTCATTCTTCCTCGCGACGAAGCCATCAAACTCATGCAGGAGCGCGGTGAAATCTACAAGGTGGAACACATCGGCGACTTGCCTGAGGATGCAGAATTGAGTTTCTATCAGCAGGGTGAATACATCGACATGTGCGTCGGCCCGCATCTGACCTATACAAAAGCGCTCAAGGCGTTTAAATTGACACAGCTCTCCGGCGCATATTGGAAGAACGACAAGGACAACATCATGCTCACACGCATCGGTGGCATCGCATTCCGTAATCAGGACGAGATGTCTGAATATCTCAAATTCCTTGAAGAAGCGGAACGCCGAGACCACCGGCGCATCGGCAAAGAGATGCAGCTTTTCATGCTCAGCGACGAAGGTCCGGGCTTCCCGTTCTTCCTTCCCAATGGCATGGCGATCCGCAATGCATTGATCGACTACTGGCGCGAGATCCATACGGATAACGGCTATGTCGAGGTTTCCACGCCGATGATCATGAATCGGCATCTTTGGGAGACCAGCGGCCACTGGGATCACTACAAGGACAACATGTATGCGACCAAGATCGACGGTGAGGACTACTGCATCAAGCCCATGAACTGTCCTGGCGGCGTGATGGTCTACAGCAGTCAGCCGCGCAGCTACCGCGAATTGCCAATGCGCATCGGTGAGTTGGGCCTTGTCCATCGCCATGAGCTGAAGGGCGCGCTGCATGGGCTGTTCCGCGTGCGCTGCTTCACCCAGGACGATGCGCACATCTTCATGACACGCGACCAAATTGAAAGCGAGATCATCGGCGTTGTGCATCTGATCGATCAGGTATACAAGAAGTTTGGGTTCGATTATTTTATCGAGCTTTCGACTCGGCCTGAGAACAGCATGGGCAGCGACGAGGATTGGGAGGCGGCGACCAACGGGCTTAAAAACGCATTAGAGGATATGCATCTGCCGTACACAATCAACGAGGGAGACGGCGCGTTTTACGGACCTAAGATTGATTTCCATCTGCGCGATTGCCTTGGCAGGACGTGGCAGTGCGGTACGATTCAGCTGGACTTCCAGATGCCGCTCAATTTTAATCTCGAATACGTCGATGAGGACGGCACACGCAAACGCCCGATCATGATTCACCGCGTCTGCTATGGCTCGATTGAGCGAGTTATTGGCATCCTCACCGAGCACTATGCGGGCAAATTCCCCACGTGGCTGGCTCCCATGCAGGTCAAGGTGCTGCCCGTTTCGGACAAGAGCCTCGATTACGCGAAGGATGTGTACGAAGCGTTGCGCAAAGCGCGCATTCGCTGCGAACTGGACACGCGCAATGAGAAGATCGGTTACAAGATCCGTGCGGCGCGGCAGATCGACCGCGTGCCATATATGCTCATCATCGGTGAAAAAGAGATCGCTTCCGAAACCGTGGCTGTGCGTGATCGCGAGACCGATCAGACCAGCACGATGGCGCTCGATGCGTTCATTTCGAAGGTGAAACAGGAAATCGACGCGCGCATTTGAGTAAAGGGCAAAAGCGACGGGACAGACGACCTGCGATAAGCACTCTTGGTTTGGTTCATTTGGACGCGGGGCGATGATTTTGTCGCACTGTCACTTACCCCTGCAGCCAGATGCGATGGAGAATGTGGTCAGGTGAAGCAGCCACTTGATTCTTTGCGGAACCTAGACGCTCAACTGCCTAAAGGAGGAACGCAGCGTGAGAAAATTCGACACGAAAGTTCAGTATCTGAAATACAAGGTTCTGCGTGAGGTTGCACGGCAGGCGTGGAATGACACGCTTCAGGAGAACCTGATCGATATCCCGAAGATCATCGTACCCGGGAAAATTCCGACGATGCGTTGCTGCGTTTATAAGGAGCGCGCCATACTAGCCGAACGCGTCAAAATGGCTATGGGTGGCGACAAGGAGAATCCCAACGTCGTCGAGGTCATCGATATCGCCTGCGATGAATGTCCCGCTGCGGGTTATGAGGTCACCGATTCCTGTCGCGGCTGCCTTGCACATCGCTGCGAGGATGCCTGTCGCCGAGGCGCAATTTCCTTTGACCAGAATCACACTGCACACATCGACAAGAATAAGTGTGTCGAGTGCGGCCAATGCGCCAAGGTCTGCCCTTATTCGGCTATTGTCAACCGAAAGCGTCCATGCCGCAATGCCTGCAAGGTGGGGGCAATCAGCATCACGGAGGACAACGCTGCATCAATCGACAACGAAAAGTGCATCTCCTGCGGCGCGTGTGTATATCAGTGCCCCTTTGGCGCGATCACAGATAAATCATACATCCTTGAAGTCATCGACATGATGAAGAAGAAATACTTGGGTCACAAGCTGTATGCAGTCGTCGCGCCTTCCGTGTCCAGCCAATTCACCTATGCCAAACTCGGCCAGGTGGTCTCTGGTCTGAAAGCGCTCGGCTTTGACGCTGTCGTTGAGGCAGCGCTTGGCGCTGACATGGTCGCTGAG
>CAYUZP010000215.1:0-3178 GCA_964449655.1 uncultured Oscillospiraceae bacterium | reverse complement strand
GCTTGTTCTGCATACGAGCCTGTGTCGGTGGACCAAAAATGCCGCATTCTGCTGCACAGCCCAGTTTGTCAAATCTGACCGCTTTAAGCAAATGTTCAGAGAATGTTTTCTTATTATACAGCATTCTTGTCATGTTGTACAGAGCATTCACTGGTAGCCGGGTAAGGCGCACCGCCTGAAAATGATGAAGCAGACCTGTAGACCAAAAGCGAAACGTTCGAGCACAACTCTAATTGGTAATGTTTTATAATTTTTATATCCAAATTTAGGACAATTATTCATATCGAATTTGTGCAAAATCAGGGAACATCCATTGAAGCTGCATCCGCAATTTCACATAGATCAGTAAATTGTTACAGAATCATAAATCCTATGTCTGCAGCCACTGATTTCGTGAAATGCTTGACAGACTGTGAGGAATCCGGTATAATCGCTAACATTGTTAGCATTGTGAGGGACGCTATGGATTATTTCGAAATGGCCGAAGAGTTTCTGATCATACGGGCTGAACAGCTTAAGACCGGCGCAGGACAGCAATTGACAAAGCTAGCGCGAGGAGGAGAATTCTTCGCGATGAGCTATCTGCTCGTTCATGACGACGGCGCGTATCCAAAGGAATTGAGCAGGGAGATGGCGGTGAGTTCAGCACGCATCACGGCACTGCTGCATCACATGGAAAAAAAGGGCTGGGTTTTGCGAGCAGAAGACGCGCGGGACAGCCGTCAAATCCGGGTGACATTGACCGATGCGGGGCGCGCCGAGATCCTGTCAAGAAGAGAGAAGATGCTCAAGACCGTAGCATCCGCGCTTCAAATGCTGGGGCCTGAAGATGCCGAGGCCTATCTGCGGATTCAAAGGAAGATGGTGGGTATCTGTCTCAGGCTGAATGCAAGGGTTTGATGCGTTTTATTCATTGCGGCATTGTCCGTGATGCAGTGTTCAAAACACATCTGTCAATAGGGATCACAAGGTCAAAACTAGGTCGATGTAACGCTTGCATGCAGTCCATGTAAGCCACTCCCATGGGCTTTACAAAGTGCCTGCAAACAGGCAGCATGGCAGAGGGTATCTTATCTTGGACGCATGACGCGTTTTACCGATCAAACGGGAGGAATATGCATGGAAAATATGAGATCACTCAATGGCTACTTCAGGGAAAAAGCCGGACTGTGTATGAGCAATGACCGGATCAGTCGAGATCTGTTCAAGGAATATGGCGTCAAGACCGGACTGCGGGACGAAAACGGCAAAGGCGTGCTCACAGGACTGACGAACATCTCCGAAGTGCGCGCGTTCGATTTTAAAGACAACGGCGAAAAGATCCCCTGTGACGGCGAACTGCTCTACCGCGGCTACGATGTCAAGGATCTCATTCGCGGCAGCGACGGAAAGCGCTTTGCGTTCGAAGAGGCGACGTATCTGTTGCTCTTTGGCGAACTGCCGACCGATACCCAGCTGCGTGTGTTCTGCCAGACGTTGGCCGACTGCCGCGTCATGCCGACCAATTTCACGCGCGATGTCATCATGAAAGCCCCAAGCGCCGATATCATGAATTCCATGACGCGAAGCGTGCTGACGCTCGCCTCATACGACGAATTTTCCGCAGATCTGAGTCTTGAAAACGTGCTAAGGCAATGCGTGCAGCTCACCAGCATCATGCCCATGCTGGCCGTTTATGGCTGTCACGCCTACCATCACTACGAGAAGGACGAGAGCATGTACATCCACCGTCCCGATCCGGAGCTATCGACCGCCGAGAACTTCCTGCGCATGCTGCGCCCTGACATGCGTTACACCGAACTGGAAGCGCGCGTGCTCGATGTCGCACTGCTGCTGCACGCGGAGCACGGCGGCGGCAACAATTCGACGTTCACCACGCGCGTGGTCACCTCTTCCGGCTCGGATACCTATTC
Source organism: uncultured Oscillospiraceae bacterium (assembly GCA_964449655.1). Classification (GTDB taxonomy): domain Bacteria; phylum Bacillota; class Clostridia; order Christensenellales; family Aristaeellaceae; genus Ventricola. The sequence continues at coordinate 1,265 of CAYUZP010000215.1, read as the reverse complement.
CGCTATCGCAGCGGCGCTCTGTTCGCTCAAGGGCGGAAGGCATGGCGGCGCGAACATCATGGTCATGAAGATGATGGAGGACATCAAATCGCATGTGAGTGACCACACGGACGAGGACGAGGTTGCCGCCTACTTGACCAAGCTCTTGCACGGCGAGGCGTTTGATCATCAGGGACTGATCTATGGCATGGGTCACGCCGTCTATTCGCTGTCCGATCCGCGCGAGGTCGTCTTCAAGAGCTTTGTCAACCAGCTCGCAGCGGAAAAGGGACGTGAAAAGGATCTCGCACTCTACGATATGATCGAAAGACTCGCCCCGCAGCTCATCGCGAAGGAACGCAAGATTTACAAGGGGGTCAGCCCGAACGTCGATTTTTACAGCGGCTTTGTCTACGATATGCTGGGCATCCCCATGGAACTGTTTACGCCGATCTTCGCCGTCGCGCGCATGGCAGGATGGAGCGCGCACAGGCTCGAAGAGCTGGTTTCGGCGAACAAGATCATTCGTCCCGCGTACATGAGCTTGTGCAAAAAGCAAGCCTATGTAGACAGAGCGTCCCGTTGACGCATGGAAAGGAGATTGCCATGGACGAGAACACTTCAAGGCAGGCAGAGGAAAGGTTTTTCCTCGAAACCTTCAACGCAGACAGCATATTCAACACCATCGAACGCGCCGACTACCTGTTTCTCTATCGTATCCGCACGCGCGCAGAGACATCGGATAGGGTCTATCTTTCCGATCTGTCCACGGATATGAACCTGCCAATGCCTGCGCTGTCAAAGGCGATACAGCGCCTGCAGGACAAAGGACTGGTGTCATGGAAGACGGACAGATCGGAAGGCAGATCTTATGTCGCGCTGACGAACAAAGCCATCGAACTGATGGAAGGCGAGCGCAGCCGGATGCATGCCTGTTACGCCCGCATTCGTGAGGAAATCGACCCGCACGATCTGGAACAGGCGATGCAAACCATGCGCCAAATCTCCGAGATCATGAAATCGACGGTCTGACAGCGCTCGCTGAAAGGAAGTTTTGAGCCATCGTCCTTGGTATCCAAGGGCGATATCATGTTGCAGCACAGACATTTTGTGGCATGATGACAGAATAAAAAGATTGGCCAATACACCGTTCATCCGGTCGTATTGGCCAATGTTTTTTTGAGCCAGCGCTCAAATGTCTGCCTATTGGAAAGAGCGACAGGTCGAAGAATAAATACATCGATTTAATATCATTTTCATGCCAAAGGGATGGGTCTAACGTTTTC
>CAYUZP010000214.1:1201-3179 GCA_964449655.1 uncultured Oscillospiraceae bacterium | reverse complement strand
TGTCAATATCCCGCGCCTATTTTTACAACGAAAGAACCGACTTTTTTTCAGCCCAATGCTACTACTGACCCTCGCGTTCTCTCATGAGCTTTTCCAGCTTGTGCTTGACACGCTGAAGCGCGTTGTCTATGCTTTTGACATGGCGGCCCAGCATGTCGGCGATTTCCTGATAGCTCTTGCCGTCAAGATACGCACTGAGCACGTGGCGCTCCAGGGGCGAGAGCATCTTATCTATCCGGCTTTCGATGCTCACGTAGTTCTCCTGCCCGATGAGCAGCTCCTCGGGATCCGTGCCGTGCCCCTCGGTGATCACGTCCAGCAGCGTGCGGTCGTTCTCCTCATCGTAGAGGGGTTTGTTCAGCGAGACATAGGAATTGAGCGGGATGTGCTTTTGTCGTGTCGCGGTCTTGATGGCGGTGATGATCTGCCGCGTCACGCACAGCTCCGCGAACGCGTGAAATGAGGATAGCTTGTCCGGCCGGTAATCGCGAAATGCCTTGAACAGGCCGATCATGCCCTCTTGGACGATGTCCTCGTGATCCGCGCCGACAAGAAAGTATGATCGCGCTTTGGAACGCACGAAATTTTTGTACTTGTTGAGCAGATACTCCGACGCCTCCGCATTGCCGCTCTGCGCGAGCAGCGCCACCTCCTCGTCGGTCATGCGGTCAAAGTCCATCGCATCCTCCTTGGTCATGCGATCAGTCCTCGCCCCTGCGCATGCGCTCGAAGATCTCGCGCTGCTGCGGCGGAAGCCGGGAGAGGATGTCCCCGCGGGAGACGCGCTCCTGCTTCATGTGCACGCTTCCCCGCTGACGAACATGCTTGAGCTGCAAGAGAAATTCGCGCGATGAGATGCGCACGGCGCCGCGCCCCATCGTGACCGTCTGCTCGACGGCGTCGCTCGTCGCCACACGGATCTGCCGCCACTTGGGCGCCTGTTGACAGAGCGCTTCGATATAGTTGTCCGCGCTCTCCGCATGTTTGGTAAATACGACCTCGACGCCGTGCGATCTCGTGTGCGTGCGCGCCGTGCGGTCCGTGTAATGCCCGTCAAAGACGACGATCACCTCTTCGCCGGAATATCCCGCATAGTCAGCGATGAGATCGACGAGCCGTTCGCGCGATTCCTCGATGCTCAGCTTCTCTGTTCTGGGGACGTCCCAAGCGCCGATCACATTGTAACCGTCCACGAGCAGCAGCGGTTTCATCGTCAGCCCCTCGCGTCCCTGATGGCAAACAGCAGCACGCCCGCCGCCACGGATGCGTTGAGCGAACCGATCTGTCCGCGCATGGGCACGCCGACCAGCCGGTCACAGTGCTCGGCGACAAGGCGGGAGAGCCCGTCCCCCTCAGAGCCTATGACCAGCGCGGCGGGACCGGCAAAGTCGACCTTGCGATAGTCCTCGCCCTGCATGGCCGCGCCGTAGACCCAAATGCCCTCGCGCTTGAGCCGGTCGATGGTGCGCGTCAAATTCACCTCGCGCGCGACGGGGATGTGCTCCACAGCGCCCGCACTCGCCTTGACCGCAGCGGGTGTCAGCCCTGCAGCGCGCCGATCGTGGATGATCACGCCATGCGCGCCCGCGCACTCCGCGCTGCGTATGATGGCGCCCAGATTGTGCGGATCCGTCACGCCGTCCAATATCACCAGGAAAGGCGCTTCGCCGCGCCGTCTGGCGAGGGACAGCATGTCCTCCACCGTGTGATACGCATAAGCCGAGACGACCGCGATCAGCCCCTGATGACCGGGGGACATCGCGTCAAGACGCGCGCGATCGACCTGCTGCACGATGATGTGCCGCTCCCGCGCCATCGCGACGATCTGCCGCGCGGATCCTGTCAGATCCCCTCGCGCCACGAGCAGCCTTTCGATGTCACGACCTGTGCGCAGCGCCTCGCGGATCGGGTTGCGGCCGATGAGCAGGTTTTCGGCGGCCATGTGCGTCGGCGGCGGTGGAGCCGGGTGATCCGGTTG
>CAYUZP010000214.1:0-1101 GCA_964449655.1 uncultured Oscillospiraceae bacterium | reverse complement strand
GGCGGTGGAGCCGGGTGATCCGTATGATGCGGAGGCGGTGGAGCCGGGTGATCCGGTTGATGTTGCGGTGGCGGTGGAGCCGGGTGATCCGGTTGATGATGCGGAGGCGGAGGTGGAGCTGGGTGATCCGGATGATGCGGAGGCGGCGGAGCCGGGTGATCCGGTTGATGTTGCGGAGGCGGCGGTGGAGCCGGGTGATCCGGTTGGTGCGGAGGCGGCGGAGCCGGGCGATCGGCATAGCGGCGCGCTTCTGGCCGGCCTGCCAGCGGATCCCTTGCCGGGCGATGCGTGCGCTCGTCGTCGCGCCAATCGTCCCGCTTGTTGTGCTTTGGCTTTGTAAATGAATCGTAGTACGGCATAGACTGACTCCTTTCTCAAAATACAGGCTAAACTGGACATGTATACAGCATAAAGGTCATCGATATAGCGCGTCGTCTTTATGGCAGCTTGGCGCAGACAAACCGCATGGCCCGCGCGAAGGCGAACAGCTTCAGCTTTGCTCGTGCCATAGTTCCTCCGTGCGCGAGAGCGCCGTCATGATGAGCGATTCAAGTCGCTCGCCCTGTCCCGTCAGGAACAGGTAGCCCCAGAGCGCCTCCAGCCCCGTGGCGTGCGCGTAATCCGCCGATTTGGCGTGCCTGGGTGCGGCGTGATGGGCCTGCGCGTTGCGCCCGCGGCGTGCGATTTCCGCTTCCTCCTGTGTCAGATCCGCCGATATGGCCTTGAGCATCGCAGCCTGTGCGCTCGCGCTCACCATGCGCACGGCCTGTTTGTGCATCGTGCCCACGCTTGTGCGTCGGGAGAGCAGCAGACAGCGCACATATAGATCATGCAGCGTATCGCCGATGTATGCCATCTGCAGCGGGTTCATTTCCCGGATATCGAACGTGTCAAACGCGCCGCGCACGGTGTCTAGCCATTCATGCAAGGGACGATGCCTCCATTGATCGCAAAAACACAACTTTTTTACACCGATATAGTATAACATCAAAGTCCATGAAGGTAAAGTGTTGTTTGAAAATTCGGGAGATGACGCGAATGCGTTTTGATCAGGGTCAAGGGATGGCGGGGGAATGAATCACGCGGGAAATCCCCGACTGT
>CAYUZP010000213.1:0-3196 GCA_964449655.1 uncultured Oscillospiraceae bacterium | reverse complement strand
CGACGAAGAGCAGGCGATAATCGACCTCGGCGGGCAGATCCGCCACGTCAGCTTCCTCTTCTGGCTCAGCCTGCACGCCGTCTTCCGTCAACTCATCCTTGTATGCCCAATGATAGAGGGCATTGCCTTCCTCGTCGACAGCGCCGCTGATCATCGCGTCGATCGCCGCCTCATTGTGGATGAAGTTCACCATCGGCATCTCCGCAATCCTCGGATCCGGCCAGACACCGATCACGCTCGTGTCGCCGTAGATCTCATCCCAGCCGATGTCATAGATGTACTGCCCGTCGACAAGCTTGTCTGTGAGGATAGCTCGCGAGTTCAACTCGGCGAAATAGGCGAACTCGGGATTGTAATCCTCCGTGATCGTGCCGATGAACGTGAGCTCGTCGTCAGGAACGAGAAATGTCGGTGCGCCAAACAGATCGACTTGCTCGCCGGTCGCGTTGTCGATGATGACGATCTCCCGCGCGCTCTCGTTGGCGATGCGCACCGTCACCTCGTCGCTGTAGGGATAGTCCGGCATGGCCGCGATGGCCTGCTGCGCATCCTCTCCGCTGTGCAGCTTGAAATTCGAGAACCACGCCTTGTCCTCGCCCGCGTCGGCGGATGTGTCCTTCTGATAGTAGAGAGAGATGGCATATTCCCCCGCGGTCTCAAAGGGAATCGTCCAGGTTCTCCAGTCCACCTCGCCGGTGCCTATAATCTTCTCTTTCCCGTTCACGGCACATATGACATAGTCACAGTGATCCTCGGTGGACGTCTTGTATTCAAAGGTCAGCGCGTCGCCGGCTTGCGCGTTCACGGTCAAATCAAGGCCTGAAAAGCCGTCGTTCTGCCCTGTGCAGGACGTTTCCGCAACGGTCCTGCCGTCCTTTTCGGTGAGAACCACAGGCCACTTGTATCCGCCTGTCGGGTTGGAAAATACGATCTCGGCATCGCCCGTGTTCAGCGCCGCGGCCAGCTTTTCGGGATCGGTCGGCTCGACGTTGACCTCAACGCGCGGAATCTCCTCAAGCAGCTTCGATTCTGTGTAATCCTCGCCCACGAATACGTCAAACAGGCGGCGGAAGTTATCCGTGTTCGTCTGCGCGCCCACCTCGATCAGGCAGACCGTGCCAAAGCGGTCGATGACGATGGACGTCGGTATGCTGCCCACGTCAAACGCTCCGCTGATGTCTGGCGTATCGCTGCCCGTCGGAAAGCTCATGCCCGCTTCCTGAACGAAATCGGCGATCATCTCGTCGGTGTCGTAGGGATCACTGGACAGCGCGAAGATCTCGACGTCGTCCTTGTATTCCTGATAGGCCTCGTCCATGTATGGGAACTCGTCGCGGCACGGTTCGCACCAAGTCGCCCAGAGGTTGAGGAGCACCATGTCCTTCTCTTTGAGCGTCTCATAGAGCGAGTATTCCTTGCCGTCAAATGTGGTGAAGGAGAAATCGGGCAGCGTTTCGCCCAGCTGTACGATGTGGGACGCTTGAGCATCCGGCCGCACGAGCTCAACGGCTTCTTCTTCGCTCTCTTTGGGCGAGCCGTCCGCGTAGGCCCAGGTATACTGCGCGTCGCCGTAGGAGTACATATTCATGAACTCGTCCGCGGCCGCCTCGTCGGACATGAAGAATATGGAGATGTCCCTCGAGTAATCCGTCGGGTCAGGGGAGGCAATCGCCGCGCCAAAGCCGATCTCTCCATTGCTGCTGGCATGAAGCACATATTGCCCATCTGTGAGCAGCTCGCTGTAGCTGTAGGTGGCATCGGCTGTGGACATCTTGGCCGTGCGCGGATCGCAGTCCTCGGTCAGCGTGGCAACAAACGTGGCCTCCCCGCCCGGGACGATATACAGCGCCGCGTCGATCAGCTCTGCTCTTTCCCCCGTCGCGCTGTCGATGGTCACGATCTCCTTCGCGTCCTCATTGCACAGCGTCAGCGTCACCTCGTCGCTGATCGGATAATCCGGCAGCGCCGCGAGAATCGCCGCGGCCTCCTCGCCCGTGACCAGTTCGATGTTGGCAAACCAGACCTTGTCCTCAAGCTCGTCGACCGCGCCGTCCTTGCTGTAATACAGCGACACGCTGTGCTCGCCCGCGGTCTCAAAGGGAACCGTCCAATCCATCCAATCGACGTCTCCGCTGCCCATGAACAGCTGTTTGCCGTCCACAGCGCAGACCGCGAAATCGCACAGTTCCTCCGTGGATGCCTTGAACTCAAACGTCAGCACGTCGCCAGCCTGTGCGTTCACGGTCAATTCGATGCCGGAAACGCTGGAGCCCTGTCCCATGCAGGTCGACTCGGCAGCCGTCCTGCCGTCCTTTTCGACCAGGATCATCGGCCAGTTATACTCGTCCTCGGGATTGGAGAATGTAATCTCGGCATCGCCCACGTTCAACGCGGCGGATAATTGCGCGGGATCTGTCGGCGCGACGTCGGGCATCAAGCGCGGCACCTCTTCAAGCAGCTGTGACTCGTCATAATTTTCCTCAAGGAAGATGTCAAAGGCGCGCGCGAAGTCATCCGGGTTCGTCTGCGCACCCACCTCGATCAGGCAGATCGTGCCATAGCAATCGACATAGATCGATGTCGGAATGCCGGTCACACCGAACGACGCGTTGAAATTCGGCGTATCGCGCCCCATCGGGAACGTCAGGCCATTCTCAGCGGCAAAATCCGCGATGACCTCGTCGGTATCTTCCGGCTCACAGGACAGCGCGAAGATCTCGATTCTGTCGCTATATGCCTGGTAAGCCTGCTCCATCGCCGGAAATTCATCGACGCACGGGCCGCACCACGTCGCCCAGAGGTTGATGAGCACCATATCCTTCTCTTTGAGCACCTCGGACAGCGTGTAAGTCGTGCCGTCGTATGCGGTAAAAGAGAAGTCCTCGATGGTGTCGCCGACCTGATAGAGCTGCGGCTCTTCCGCCCACGCGCAGCCGAATGCCAGAAGGATCAAAGCGCTTACGACGAGCGCAAATATCTTTCGTTTCATTGACGATCTCTCCCTCATGTCCTATTCCTTCAATTCTCAGCGGAAATGAAATCGATCCATGAAAGGACGCGCCTCTTTGGAGACACGCCCTGTGTGACAAACAATCGGCTTTAGTCCTTTATCACATCGAATGTCGTATCTCCACCCGCGATATCGATATAGAATTCCTGGGATTTGTCAAATGTGTAGCCATCCGGAACCTTGATC
>CAYUZP010000212.1:2319-3210 GCA_964449655.1 uncultured Oscillospiraceae bacterium | reverse complement strand
TCACAGGCCAGCGCCATGGCGATCATCACGCGCTGACGCATGCCGCCGGAAAGCTCATAGGGATACTGCTTGAGCCGCTTTTCAGGTTCGTTGATGCCGACCAGATTCAGCATCTCCACAGCGCGTGCCTTTGCCTGCTTCTTGCTGCGATCCGTATGCAGGAGAATCGCCTCGATCAGCTGGTTGCCGACGGTGTAGACGGGGTTGAGGCTCGTCATGGGATCCTGAAAGATGATGGAGATCTTGTTGCCTCGAATCCTGCGCATCGTCTCCTCACCTGCGCCGACCAACTCCTGCCCCTTGAACTTGATGCTCCCGCCGACGATGCGTCCTGGATAGGCAAGTATCTGCAGTATTGAATACGCCGTGACCGACTTGCCTGAGCCGGACTCGCCGACGATGCCCAGCACCTTGCCGGAATCCAGATTAAACGATACGCCGTTGACAGCTTTCACCTCACCTGCAGACGTCATGAAGGAAGTGCGAAGGTCTCTGACTTCAAGCATGGCCATGTCGCTTTACCTCCTATCATTCATGAACGCAGTTTGGGATCGAACGCATCGCGCAGACCATTTCCGAGCAGGTTGAAGGAGAGAACGATTAAAAAGATCGTCAGCGCCGGAAAGAGCAGCATATACGGATAGGATACCAACCCGCTGCGCGCGTCCGATGCGAGGCTGCCCAGTGAGGGCATCGGCATCGATACGCCCACCAACATTGCCGAGTTCACCGGCAAGTACAAGATCGCCTACCCGATCTACATCGGCGGCATGGACGCCACCGACCTGTCGCGCCAGCTGGGCAATCCGAACGGCGGCCTGCCTTACACCGTGCTGATCGGCGCCGACGGCAAGGTCCTCAAGACCTATCTCGGCACGCTCAAGTTCGACG
>CAYUZP010000212.1:0-2309 GCA_964449655.1 uncultured Oscillospiraceae bacterium | reverse complement strand
AGTGAAAACGCCCGCAGCCTCAACCTTTCTAACTGTGTGGCCATCGGCATCTATACGCCCATGCCAACCACGGACAAAAACGACTCGGTAAAGATCGCGCTTGGAATCTGCATTGCCGCTGTGATGATGATGACGGAAATGCAATTGGGAATCATGTGTTTCAGTATGATGTGCAGGGGTGATGCGCCCATCGCCTTGGCAGCGGTGACATACTCCTGCTCCTTGATGGAGAGGATTTGCCCGCGCACTTGCCTAGCCATGCCCACCCAATACAGCAGGCCAAAGACGATGAAGATGGAGATCATGCCGGCGCCCAGTTTGATGACCAATTGGTTTTTGGATGTGCTGATCACGTCCTTGATGGCCACAGAGAGCAATATGACGATCAACACGTCTGGCAGCGAGTAGATGATGTCCACAATGCGCATCATGATCATGTCAACCCGCCCACCGCAATAGCCCGATATCGCGCCGTACATGATGCCAATCAGCACGACGATCAGCGCTGCAATGAAGCCGACCATCAGCGATATGCGCGTGCCGTATATGACGCGTATGGCATAATCGCGCCCCAGATTGTCCGTGCCCATGATGTGCGGAAAGACCTTCTGCCCGGCGGCAATGCGCGCCTGTTCGCGTGGCGAGTACTCAAAGGGCTTCATATACTTGCCTGAGACGTCCTGCTGCGTGTAGTTATAGGGATAGACCATCGGCACGAAGATTGCGATCAGCGTGATGATGATCAGTACAGCCAAGCTGATCATGGCGATCTTGTTCTGCACAAAACGGCGCATCGCGTCGCGCATAAACGAGACGCTCTCGCGCTGAGTGACGATCTGCGCCTTCTCCTCATCGCTGGCCCGCTGCAATAAATTGGGATCGAGCTGAAAACTGAGCGGATTTTTCTTGAGCCTTTTTTCCATATTTTTCACCTCAGGACAGATCGATACGCGGATCGAGCAGCTTGCAGATAATATCGGCTATAAAGTTCATCGATACGATCAAAATGGCCAAGAAGATCGTCATGCCCATGATCATCATGTAGTCTGTGCGCAGCATGCTATTGACGAACAGGCGGCCTAAGCCCGGAACGGAAAAGATGTTTTCTACCACCATGGAACCGGTCAATATGCTGGCGATCATCGGACCCGCGTAGGTGACGACTGGCCCCAAAGCATTCTTGAGCGCGTGTTTGAAGATGACCTTCACTCTGCTCACGCCTTTCGCTCTTGCCGTGCGGATATAGTCCTGACCCAATACATCGAGCATGCTCGAGCGCTCAAGCCTGGTGATGTAGGCCATCGGATAGAGCGAAAGGGACAGCGTCGGCAGCACCATGCCGCCGGGTTGGTTGGCCATCGTCGGGAACCAATCCAGCTTGAGCGCAAAGATGATCAGCAGCAATGTCGCGATGACGAACGAAGGCATCGATACAAGTCCCGTTGTCGTCACCTGTATGATCTTATCGATCAGCCTGCCCCGGTTGAGGGCTGACACCGCGCCCAGCACGATGCCCAGCACGATCGCCAGCACTGCTGCACTCAAGCCCAGTTTTGCCGAGTAAGAGAAGCCTCCGGCAATCAGCTCGCTGACTGTAGAGCCGATCCACTTGGTGGACAAACCGAAATCACCGTGCAGTATGTTTTTGAGATAATTGAAGAATTGCACTGGCAGAGGCTTGTCAAAGCCATATTTGGCCTCCAGTGCGGCGATGACCGCGTCGGACTTGGCCTTTTCTGAGGAAAACGGGCTGGCAGGAATCGCATGCATCACAAAGAACGTGATGGCAATGACCAGAAAAATCGTCAACACCGCCATCACAAAGCGCTTGACAATGTAAATCAAAAATTTCGAGTTCATACGTACCTCCAAGCGGCCGGCAAGCCCTGACTTGATTGATTCATTGTAAATCATCCGCACGTGAAAATCAAGCATTTCTGCCATTTTATTTTCTGGTTTTGCGAAATACCTGATTATAGGCTTGTCATCGCGGCCTATTTGCATTTTATCTTGTTTGTTGATGCATATATGAATACATACCCGTTGATGAATTTTCACCGGCGTCAGACAAAGCGCCATGGAAGCTAAAAAGGGCAGATTCATCATGAATGTCGATCCCCCTTCACGCTCGACTGCCGCTGTCTGCTACGGAAAACGCGGTCCCATCGAAAGCGAATCATGGCGTGATATGCCGCGCGGTGGTGAACCAAACGGATGATTTCGGCAATCGAATCATCGGTTATTCAAAACTTCACACGCGTGTGCGAAACGCACGATCTTGAAGGAGAAGTGACGCTGCCAATAGCCGC
>CAYUZP010000211.1:1351-3234 GCA_964449655.1 uncultured Oscillospiraceae bacterium | reverse complement strand
ATGAAATATCTGTCGTCAGCCCGAAGCATTCGTGCAAGCCTGGCAAGCTTCCCCGAGAGATAACCGTCTTCATCCCAGCGGGCATCAAACAAACTGCGCAATCGGCTATCCATGCCCCCGCTCTCATGCGCTTGCGAATACGCACGCAACATCCGTGGCATGCTATTGCCGATTTGTGCTTCCTCGACATCCCACAAGCAAGCAATTGATAGTACTGCAAACCACCTTTCCTGCTCCCACGGTTCCTTCTCTGACGACAATGCATGAAACAATGCCTCCAACGCGCGACCATCTGCCATGGAAAGCGGCTGACCCGCCGCTCGTCGAAGGGCTGCGCGCTCACCAATAGAAAGTCGCTTCACGCGTTCAATTACAGATTCGTTTTCATGCATTCTCTTTCTCTCCTCTTTTTATAATATATAGCTATAACAGTCTTGCGTATTTTTGCCTGTTCAATCATCATCCTCCCTTCATTTCCAAAGCGCATCATTTCACGATCAAGTGTATTCAGCAACATTCTAAGCGCTTGTTCGTGAACTGTATCCCTCAACGCAACAAATTCCTCATCATCCTCGCAGTTCCCCAATTGTTGAAGATATTCGTTGTAGATATAATCGTGGGTATAAGCAAAAAAAGTGTTCATAAGGATGGGACCTAATACACCATGATACAGGTCCTTGACGGCAAAGTTAAGCGCCTGAGCGCAATCCTCAAAGAATAACAAGTCCCTGCGGAGTACATCCCCACAATCCTCAGCGTAGAGCACGCTTTGTGGCAAATTAACATTCTCCGCAATAAAATCAATCGGCGATGCCTTACTGGTGATCAGCCCTGTCAGAAAGAGTCTGCAGAGGGGTTCGTCCTCCCGTCTATTTTGTACCACAACCAGTGGCTGCCAACCATGGTTTTCGTTTCTTGACGCAGCCAAAGCCCCTAAATCACGCCAAAGAGCTCGCCCCTTCTCTGGCTTAAGCGATGAATATTTGCCCTTCTTCAGTTGATAGGGCACATGCGGATCCCGCCAAAGCGCGTTACCCTTAAAGTTATGTCCCTGCTGCCAATATATCCGTGTGATTGAGCCGTCTTCATCAGGTATCGTCGTAACACGGCGCGGTTGCCAAGTCAACGCGGACAACATATCCACTTGTGCAAATTCTTTCTTTGGCACCACCTGACACGCAGTTCGCCACGCTGGTTTTCCATATGCAATATTTCCGCATTCAGCGATGGAGAGCATATTGAGCACCAAGGTTTCAAACAGGTTTTTCCCTTGAAGCAACACATATACGCAAGGCGTGTTGTTGACAGAGGAAGGGTAATCATGTATAGCTGCAGTACAGAATAAATAGGATGTCAACAGCTGACGCAATGCTTCGTCTGGAGCAAATTTGGCAAAAGCATGATGATCAAAGAAAGTGTGATTATTTCCACTGGGTACTGTCAATGCCATGTTTGAAGCAGGCTTAGGTTCCTTATCCCATTTGGGATCAAACATAGCCTGCATGAATGGTCTTCTGGCGTTAAACAGATCGAATGAAACACTTTCCTCAGCACATCTGGTTATATAAGCGCGGACATCTGTCATATCAAAGCGGGCACGCTCCAGTGATGCCATCCGGTCATCTCGCGAAGGCAACTGTAATGCATCCATTGCAAAAGCGATCATCAATCGATATACAGCAACAGTTTCTAGCGGGGTTACGCATTGAACGCCTTCAATGACATGTGCGTTTTCGAATGCATCGAGGAGCGACAATTTTCCACCTGTAGTCGGGATCCATGGATCTGTGAGCACATTGAATGTCATGTTTTTTGCATCCCTTCTGTGATTGCGCCCAGCAATTCATCATAGTCAAGGACAGTTGAGCCAATTCGCACCGGTA
>CAYUZP010000211.1:0-1341 GCA_964449655.1 uncultured Oscillospiraceae bacterium | reverse complement strand
CTCATTGATCAGTAACAAACGCCTTGTTAATCCACTTCCTTTTACCATTCCATCTTCTACCCGTTCAGGCATATTTTCCCGTATGGTAAAACTATGATCAAAAGCATTGCGTGCAAGGTCAGCATCATACGGAAGCGAAACCGTTTTTTTAAACTCTTTCTCTTTAAGAAGTGCCACACGTATTGAGCACGAATCAAGACGTGTCCTTGCTGCGGTTCCCTCATCCGGTTCCTCCATGAAAAAGCATTCGTCTAAATCCCAGCCAAAGAAGCGCTGCGCGCTAGGTTTCGGCAACATGCTTCCACCTGCTTGAGCCTTTTTTTGATCATCTGAAAACATCATCCTGGCCCACTCTTCTGAAATGTTTCCCAGCTCTGGATCGTGATATACTGTCTCAACGACGTCCCGCACGTCTTGTGGGACGTGTATCGTTCGCGGCAAGAGACGTCGTGTCTGCTCAAGCAACCATTGTGCATAAACGATGCCGCTTGCACCGAACGCGGAGCCCTCTGGTACAAGCACATCGATTACAGCATGTTCCATTCCAATAGGCCGTTTTCTCCATTGGTGGCGATGCACCCGCCCTGCCCGCTGTAGAAGCAGATCGATAGGCACTATTTCAGTCACCATACCGTCAAAGTCCACATCAAGAGACTGTTCCACCACTTGCGTGCACACCAGAATCGCCTTACCCGGACGCTGTGTACCCTCTTTGCCAAACTTTTGAACACAATCCCGCTCCAGGTCATTCCGTGCTTTTGCTTTGATACGGGCATGAAACAGCATAACCACTGTATCTGCATCAGCTGCCTGTTTCGCTTCTTGAAAAACCGCTTGTGCTTGAGCAACGGTATTCATCAACACGCACAGGCAACCACCCTGTTTGACTCGCGTGACAGTGTGCTCGGCAATGACTTTCGGTTCCCCCCACCCGTCAATCTGTCGAAAGTGAAAACTGCCTTCCTTGGTGCAGCCGTTCACGGTTATCTGCTGTGTTTGCCGATCCGTGACTTGTGTGATCAGAGGGTAATGATTATCTATGTACTCTAAATGTCCACCGTAAGCTTCTACAAGCTGTTTTCGTTTTTTCGCCGTCAACGTTGCCGAAAGCAATACCACTGGAATATGCAGGGCTTGGCACCATTCCAGCAATCGTTCGATGATTTGGCTCATATACGCGTCATAGGCATGAATTTCATCGATTACCAATACTTTGCACGTTAAACCTAACAAACGTAAGCAGCTGTATTTGACGGGCATTGCCGCGATCATAGCTTGATCGACAGTGCCTACGGCGTTCTCTGCCAGCAAAGCTCTGCGCAAGGGTTGCAACCAATCGAT
>CAYUZP010000210.1:0-3236 GCA_964449655.1 uncultured Oscillospiraceae bacterium | reverse complement strand
ATGAATCACGATGTGGCGGAGGAGACGAACACGCTGATCCGGCGGAGCCTCTCCTTCGGGTTGATGCTGTTCTGTATCGGGCTGTGTCTCACGCTGATATATATGTGCTGCCCGATAAATGGCTGATCCGGCGGCCTCATATATGACATCCGTGTAAAAAAGGACGGCTGACAGAGTGGAGGGATCTCACATTGCTGCAGATACGACATATTCACAAATCATACAGGACGGGGAACCTGCTCCAGAACGCGCTCGACGATGTCAGCCTGAACCTGCGCGACAGCGAGTTTGTAGCGATACTCGGGCCGAGCGGTTCGGGCAAGACGACGCTGCTGAACATCATCGGCGGCCTCGACCATTACGACAGCGGCGATCTCATCGTCAACGGCGTATCCACGAAGAAATACGGCGAACGGGACTGGGATTCGTACCGCAATCATTCGATCGGTTTTGTTTTTCAGAGTTACAACCTCATTCCGCACCAGACGATTCTTGCCAATGTCGAGCTGGCGCTCACGATTTCGGGCGTTGGAAAGCGCGAGCGGAAAAAACGCGCCGAAGAAGCCCTGGAAAAGGTCGGGCTGAGAGAACAGCGCGGCAAACTGCCCGCACAGCTCTCCGGCGGACAGATGCAGAGGGTGGCGATCGCCCGCGCGCTCGTCAACAATCCGGAGATACTGCTCGCGGACGAACCCACGGGCGCGCTCGATTCGGGGACGAGCGTCCAGGTCATGGATCTGCTGCGCGATGTGGCAAGCGACCGTCTTGTCGTGCTTGTGACGCATAATCCCGAGCTGGCGGCAAGGTATGCTACCCGGATCATCGAGCTGCGGGACGGACAGATGCGTTCCGACTCGAATCCGCTGCCGGACATTGCTCCCGATACAGAGAGTACTTCCGCCGCACAGGAGCCGGCTTCTCCGGAGGGAACGCGGGGCAGAAACACCGGCAAAAAGTCATCCATGTCTTTTCTGACGGCACTGTCGCTCAGTTTTCACAATCTGCGTTCAAAGAAGGCGAGGACCTTCCTCACCTCTTTTGCAGGTTCGATCGGGATCATCGGGATCGCCATCATCCTTGCCGCGAGCGCCGGCGTCAACGCCTACATAACATCCGAGCAGAATTCCATGCTCTATGCCTATCCCATCTCGATCTCGGGCACGAGCGTCAGCCTCGATTCCCTGATGAGCGGAGGCAGCGTCGAAAAGGATGATCCCGGGGACATCGGCGTTCTGCAGACGCTGACAACGCTTTTTTCCGTGATCAATTCGAACGATCTGAAATCGTTTCGCGGATTCATGGAGAACGGATCCGGCATCTACGATTACGCGAAAGCGGTTGAGTACACCTACAACATCACGCCGCAGATCTTTTTCCGGGACAAAAACGGGTACCGCCAGGTAAACCCAGACTCCATGATCTCGGGCATCAACGCGGGTTTTCTCTCAGCGAGCGCGAGTCCGTTCGCCTCCATGTTTTCGAACAACGTTTTTTTCGAACTTCCCGCGAACAGCAGCGTGTACGCGGATCAGTATCAGGTCGTCGCGGGCCGCTGGGCGGAAGGTTTCGACGAGTGCGTCGTCGTGCTCAACGCCGGCGGCAACATAAACGACGTCACGATGTACACGCTCGGGCTGCGGGATTCAATGGAACTGCAGGATATGGTCAGCCAGTTTCTGGAAGGGGACAGAGTGGATATGCCCGAGGATTTCGGTTCCTATCAATATGATGACATCCTCGGCGCCCGCTTCAAGGTGGTGGACGCATCCGATTTCTACCGGCATGATAAAAAGTACGGGGTCTGGGTCGAGCGGACTCTGAATCATAAACGCATTCAGTCGCTCGCCAGAAAAGGCGAGACCCTGCGGGTGGTCGGCATCGTCGAGCCGGCGGAGGAGGCGGATGGCGGCATTTTGAATACCGGCATCTATTACACGGCGGATCTGACAAGGCATCTGATGGATCATGCCGCCGCGAGCAAGGCTGTCCGGCAGCAGATCGCGCATCCGGGCATCGACGTGTTCACTGGCGAGAAATTCGGCTCGAAAAAAACGCCCGACGTCGATTTGTCCTCGCTGTTCCATATAGACGCCAAAAAGATAGCGGACGCGTTCCAATTTGACACGTCCGCGCTGGAAGAGGGACTGTCCGGCGCCGCCGATCTGACTTCGTATCTGGATCTCGGCGCGGCCGCGGGCGGTCTTTCCGGCATGTTTGAGCTGTCCGATCTGCTCGATCCGGAGGAGATCCTGTTTGAAACCGGCGGCGACGGCGCGGACAGCCCGGACCCTTTGGAGATCCTGAAAGACTTAAAGATCGAGGTGTCCGCCGACGATCTGTGCGCGCTTGCCGCGGAATTGCTCTCAGGCTATTGTGCGTACGCGAAAGACGATCCGGAGGCGGATTTCACACAGCTTGCCGACGGGTTCTCCGCTTATCTGCAAAGTGACAGGGTGATCGGCGCCTTATCAGACTTTTTTAATGAGATACTTGTCACGTGCGACGATCTGTCCGTTTCGGATGAGCAGCTTTCCCTGCTGAGCGTTTCCCTTGCCGACGATTTCCGTCTGTATGCCGATGAGCAGGGATATACCGACGGAGAGATGCTCGCGCAGTATTTCACAGGGTATCTGCAGACGCGGCGGGCGCTGGACATCGTAAGAACATGGGCCGACGACAATCTGCGCCTGCCGGATGCGGCCGTGTCCCGGGAGCAGCTCATGGGACTTGTCTCTGAACGGGCGGACGGCTATCAGTCGGACGCGGACGAGAACGGGCTGCCGACCGCCGAGAAGATCGCTTCGCATCTGTCCGACTATCTGGAAACTTTCGACGCGGCCTGTGTCATAGCGGAAAATCTGAGGGATATGATCGACGCGGAGGGCATAAAAAAACAGATTTCGGACGCGTTGAGAGGCTATGTCCGGCGGATGTTTGAGACTTACGGGAAAAGGATAGAGGAGGGGGTAGAAAAACGGATAGAGGAAGCGGCGGAGTCGGTGATGTCCCAGATCACCGCTCAGATCGGCAGAGGCATCCGGGAAGCCATGGGCGGGCTGTCCTCCTATCTGAGCGAAAGCATCGCCGACGCGTTCCATGTCGATGCAGACGCTTTGAAAGAAGCGTTCAGCCTGACACTGGACACCGGACAGCTCTCCGACCTGCTGGCCTCGCTCACTTCCATAGAGGAAGCCACCTACGAGAGCAATCTGACGGCTCTCGGCTACGCTGACCCC
>CAYUZP010000209.1:2956-3240 GCA_964449655.1 uncultured Oscillospiraceae bacterium | reverse complement strand
GTTAATTAAAAATCATTATACTAGGTATGCTGACTGCAAAGGGCCTGATACTGAAAAAGGCGCATCGTAGATTCCACGATCCTATCGGCGCTAACAAGGAACGCGGGCTTGTACATGCTGTGAAATTGACAGGGCAAATGTCCATGGGTCAGCGTGGTGCCGAAGTTGCTGATAAATAAAGAGGAAACCGTTTATGGTGCCAGCGGTTACCTGACACTGAAAAGCGTGAAGGCGCGCTCATAAGCAACAAACGAGGCAAGGATCAGAAGACGCGATACCGAGGC
>CAYUZP010000209.1:958-2946 GCA_964449655.1 uncultured Oscillospiraceae bacterium | reverse complement strand
CTGAATTTGGTGTGCGTCGCAAGCGGAAAACCGCAGGCGTTACACTCACAAAACAGGCAGATGCCAACATCACCTCTGCTTATTTTCCATAGAGCGCTATTGTGCGGTGGCGCCTTTATTCATTCATGCGGTTGTCTTGTGCGCTTTCTAAGGAATCGGACATCGCTGCCGTCGATCCTTCATGTTGTGATTTGCCGCATGTGCATTGCGTGGAGATGAATGTCCCGTCAATAAAAGAGCCGCCAGGTATCCGCCTGACAGCTTGTCGATATGCGTTCTTCAAACGGGCAGCGAAGGAGACCTTTGGCACGCGGAGCCTCCGCTATCGCATCAGTCATTCCCATCGCCGACCAGCATGGCCACGAGGTTCAAAAGCTCCAGCGCTGCCTGAAGCGCCGCGGCCACATAGGTGAACGCCGCTGCAGAGAGGACGGCTTTCACGCCGCGAATCTCCTCTTCCGGCAGAAAATCGCCGGAGAGCAGCGCGACAGCCCGCCCCGATGCGTCGTACTCGATGGGCAGCGTCACGAGATAGAAGAGCAGCGCGAGCACGAAGCAAAGAATACCGATGTTGATCAGCGAACTCTTTGAAAAAAAGCATCCCAGCACGAACAGCGGCATCGCCGCCATAGAGCCGATTCTGACCGCCGGCGCCAGCGTCTGCCGCACGCGCAGCGGCATATAGATCTCGGCGTCCTGTATCGCGTGACCCGCCTCGTGCGCGGCCACGCCCAACGCCGCCACAGACACCGAATTGTACACCGCGTCACTCAGACGAAGGACGCCATCCTTTGGATCGTAATGATCGGTCAGCTTGCCGGGCACGCGTTCAATTCGCACGCTGCTCGCGCCGTTTTGGTCGAGGATCATACGGGCAACGCGCGCGCCCGTCAGGCCGCTTTTCGAGCGCACATTGCTCCATTTGTCAAACGTCGAGGAAACTCTGCATTGCGCATAGATGGATATAATCAATCCAATGATCAGCAAGGTAAATGTCGGATCATTGTAATTCATGCTCATTCCTCCCTCGCAGAGGGTACGTTTGGATCTGTTGCAAAACCCAGTGAACGCCGCTTTTTGCCCTTTTCAGGACATCCAACCGGCACGTTCTGTCTATTCTGTTTTCTGGTCGCTTCCACGCTGTGAATACGACATGCACCGTTCACTGCTCATCGTCCACAATCGCTCCCGCAGCTTCAGCTTTTTCCAGCTCGTGCATGTATTTATACACCGTGTAGCGCGATACACCGAGCCTTTCCGCTACGATCGCCACGGCCTTTTGATAGGTAAACGCGCGGCGTTTGTAGAGCATACGGATCACGCGCATACGATCGGTCTTCTTCATCTGCGAGGGATCCTTGCCCACCGCGCTGATGCATTCCCGCAAGAGTTCCTCAAGCTGGCTGCGCGCGTCCTGCATCAACGTCTGCTGAAGCTCTCCACTCGTGACCGTGAGTTCGCTCAAAAGCTGTTCGGCGCGGACGATATTGGCGATGTCCATGTTGATGCCCAGCGCAAAATGGTACCCGTCACCTATGGCGTGCAGCGTCGTGCTCTTGAGCATTCGGCCATCCCTGGACAACACGAGCTGGTTGATATAATCCTTGTTTTGAAAGACCTCCGCGCCGTAATTCCCAATATCGCCAAATATATCCACCGTCGAGCCGACTTCCCGTCCCGTCACGGAGCCGTTATAGATCGCCAAGGCCGGATGACCAGGCCGCGTCATGTCATGCACCAGCGTCTCACAGTTCGGGCCGAACATCAGCGCGATCGCCCGCGCCTCGTTTTTGAGGAAGGCGAGCATATCCTCTCTGTTCATGATCATCCCCCGTCCCACGTCACTCCAATATCGCTGTAATGATTATAGCACACTGGACGGTTCATGACAAGAAATTCAGCTTGTTAAGCCAGGACAACCGCATGAATGTTTTTACAAAAGCAACAAAAAAGAATCCTCCGAAGGTATTGACAACTTTCGGGGGATT
>CAYUZP010000209.1:0-948 GCA_964449655.1 uncultured Oscillospiraceae bacterium | reverse complement strand
AGCACACTGGACGGTTCATGACAAGAAATTCAGTCCCGTCGATTCTAGAAATTCAGCCCCGTCGATTCTGCTCCAAGTGTGATATCCGGCCTTACGCTTGGCAGCTTGTATCCTGTTTTTATCCCTTTCACAAATCATCGCATGAGGAACATTGAACGGAAGTAGTTCAATATCCCACTCATGTTAGTTCTGAAGAGCTTTCGCCGCTCGTTTCATAGGCACCAAGCGGCTACGGCGCATTCATCTGTAAAGTGGATGAAGGC
Source organism: uncultured Oscillospiraceae bacterium (assembly GCA_964449655.1). Taxonomy (GTDB): domain Bacteria; phylum Bacillota; class Clostridia; order Christensenellales; family Aristaeellaceae; genus Ventricola. The sequence goes on along the minus strand of CAYUZP010000209.1, from coordinate 685 downwards.
ATTCCGCTGTTACCTGCTCATCCACATTTGAAGAGTCATCCTTGGACAAACTGCTTCACTATGTGTTTGGGCATTTGAAAAACAAGGCTGAAAACCCAAACGGCATACCGGTGATCCGTCGCTGCTCAACATACTCTGCCCAAAGTCCACAATCTGATCCGTGGAACTTCTCTTCTTCACATCCACACTCAGCATCTATGATGACCGTTGCATCGCTTTGCACGCCTGAAGAGCGGTCATCCGCAGCTATGCTCCGTACTTCCTGCAGATGAGCCTCATCTACAGCCTTCTGACTTGCCCTTGATGTCAGCATTGAAACGAGCTCATGATACCAAAGAATTGGACTCGTCCAGAGTGCCATTTCCATCAGAATGAACAGAACAAACGCCTCAAACATCAACGCCGAGCGGCTGTTCTTCCTTGACTAAGGTGCTTCCACTGCCTTCGTCTCATGATCAGCATATCTTCCCGTCCTCGAGCCATGGCAACAGTTTCCTTCATGTACATGTGGAATGTCGCTTCCGTGTTCATACTTGAAAATACGCGTGTCGAAAACAGTAAGACAAAAGCGACACATTCCGATATGCGTCGCTCTGCTCTCGTCTTTCCGTTTAGCACGAAGCGTCTCTCCGCGGCAATTGGCGCTTATTGCAGGTCACAAAATAATAAGGCACTTCCCAGAGCA
>CAYUZP010000208.1:0-3241 GCA_964449655.1 uncultured Oscillospiraceae bacterium | reverse complement strand
ATGAAGATGATTGCAGTCTTATACATCTCGTCACTCATTCTGTAATTGAATGATTGGTTATTAAAAATAACAGGATGTGCAGTGGATAGCGGTCAGTGGTTGATATGGGCTGCTTTTATAGCCTGATTCTTATTTTCGTTGACCACTGATCCTTCAGCGATGATTGGTAACATACGAATTGCCAAAGGGATAGACGCATCAAGCCCTTATGCAAGCATGCAAACCATCCCTTCTCTATAGGCGCGATCATCCGCATGGATAACATAGAGATTGAAACATCGTGCCGAATCACCCATGAAGTCCCGCGTCGTTTGATCTGCGCTTTGTCATTCCACTGGATGATGAAATCGCCCTGTCGTCGTATCATATGGCGTGTGCAAAGCGGATCCTTCGTCGATCACATGGCGATAGGATCTCGTCAGTTCACACTGTCTTTCAATCGTCTCATCGGTAAAATGAAGCCGGATTGAGCAACCGAGCCTGCGCAATTTTTCCGCAAATCTTGCCAGATCGGTCGGCACACTGTTGTAAAGACGCAGAATGCAGCCCTCTTCACACTTTAGCCGTTGCGCTTTAAAGCGATACCCTTTTCGATCCGTGTAGACCGCTGGCCAACCGCCCTCTTGCTCGCAACGGCAGCACTTCGCATCGCGCGTCGTCTCTCCAGCCATCGTCCTTTGTGGACAGTGTGACAAAAGCATGAGCTGTGTTCTCCCGTATGCTTCAATCTCATAAACTATGCCATCCGCCGTCAGCGCTTGCAGTTCCGTCTCGCTCATCTCGCAGGATGCTGTGACGCGCTTTGCGCCTAATGCTCCGTAAAAGCGGGCGCAATCCCCGTTCATCACATTCAGGCCCTGCCCGCCCCAGACCGGCACAGGCCAATCGAACGCAAATTGACCGATATTTTGAAGCACAACGGCTTCAAATCGCGCGCTATGTTCACAAACAAACGCATATAGCGCGCTGAGCTCTCGCGTCGTCGTCACAACCGGCAACACAAACGCTGTACATACATTTGGATTCTGTTGAAGCTCATGCGTCAAATCATCGATCAGAAGACTGTTGGGTTGCCAGAGAAAGGCGTCCGCACCGCTGTTGAGCAGTGTTGGCGCATCATGCAGCCGAGCGCTCTTGACGACCAGTTGCGGCTTTTCGGACACCCATGAGCAATCCATCCGCATGCCGGGTAATCTTTGCCGAACCACGGCTGTTCGCGCCTGTCTCATGGCATCCAAAGCATTTCTTCGCAGTGCATTGAGCGCCGATGCCGTCATGAACGCGTTTTCGCTCTGCAACACAAACCGCGTGATCTCATATGGTGTGCCGCCTGTCTTCGCTATCTGTTTTAGCGCAGTATCGTTGTTCAGTGCCAGCTTTTGCGCGCGTTCCACGGGCCGTTCGCCTTCCACGCGCACAGCATGTCCTTGTGTGTCTTGAAGCATCAAAACCGGCAGTTCGTCCGGCATGGCACGAAGCGTCGCGCTCAATGGAATGCGAGTGTATTCATGTGCCATCTGCGATCTAATATCCGTCATCTGTGCCGCATCGGTCAACCGATAAACCGAATCTCCGGCCTGTACGCCACTTTGCGCGATGCGAATTATCGCCATTTCTCCTGCGGGCACATCTTTTCCGGAATATGTCACTTCGATCTCTTGTATTCCGCGCGTCTGCAATCCGTCGCCGTCATGTAGCGCCTTCTCGACTCGCATTTTCGCCAATGCTCCGCGAATTGAAACGATCTCGCCGACTCGCACACCGCCGTGATTTGGCCGTTCCCAATTCATCAATGCCGCATGGCTCTTCCCCATCGCATACCCTTCCGTGAACCCACCGCGATGGAAGATCTGCAAAAGTTCTTCAAGCGTCTTCGCGTCAAGCCGTTCGTCACCGTTTGCTGCCAAGGCATCGAGTGCCTTGCGATATGCCCGCGTCACTACACCGACATATTCAGGCCGCTTCATGCGTCCTTCAATCTTGAGCGAACAGACGCCCGCGTCCCGCAATTCTCGCAGATGCCCAAGCGTCATCAGATCCTTTGTCGAGAGCAAGTAACCGCGCGTGCCATCGTTTAGGCTGTAGAGCATGCGGCAGGGCTGTGCGCAGCGTCCACGGTTTCCGCTTCGCCCGCCCACCATGCTGGAAAACAGGCATTGTCCAGATACCGCGACACAGAGTGCACCATGTGCGAACGCCTCCACTTCGATGCCCGTGTCAGCCATGAGTCGAAGCTCGTCAAGCCGACATTCCCGTGCCGGAACGACGCGTGCAAAACCAAGATCATGTAAAAGCTTCGCGCCTTGCGCGTTGGTGACGGTCATCTGAGTGCTGGCATGCAGCGTCAGCTCTGGAAAGCGCTCGCGTGCTATGCGCACCACGCCCATGTCCTGTACCAATGCGGCATCTGCGCCGAGGGAGCAGAGCAGCTCGAGGACGTTGCAAAGCTCGCCAATCTCGTCGGGTTTGACCAGCGTGTTGACCGTGACATAGATCTTTTTGCCACGTTCATGCGCGTAATCGAGCGCTTCTTTGAGCTGATCCGCGTCGAAATTGCCCGCATAGCTGCGCGCGCCAAACGCGGTGTATCCCAGATAGACAGCATCCGCGCCACAGGAAATCGCCGCAATGAGCGCTTCACGATTACCGGCTGGCGAAAGCAGTTCCATCGGCAAAATCCTTCCATCAGCAATGTGGGATCATCAATATGGTTCACAGGATCGGTCAGAATGTGCGTAAGGCTTCGCGATGTTCATTGAAATCCCTAAAGCATACAAACCTTTAAGCAGTACACATGCAAGTTTTTTAGGGAATCGCGCAGCCGTCTTTCCGTTCCACCCCAACAGGCATGGTCTGCGTCGCGCTTCACTATGGCAGCTACAAAGACGCTCTCATTCATCATCTGCCCTTGATCTTTTCCGCATGATAGGGCACGCCGAACGTCTCCACACGCACAGACTTCATGCGTTGCGCCTCATAGGGCTTATCCCTGCTGTCACGCGGGGCCGAGACAATCGCGTCGGCAGTCTCCATGCCTTCGGTGACCTTGCCAAATGCGGCATAGGCCCCGTCCAGATGCGGCGCGTCTGCAACCATCACGAAGAACTGAGAACCTGCGGAGTTAGGCATCATGCTGCGCGCCATGGAAAGCACACCGCGCGTGTGCTGCAGGGGATTGGCGAAGCCATTCTGTGCAAATTCGCCTTTGATGGCATAGCCAGGTCCGCCCGTACCGTTGCCG
>CAYUZP010000207.1:2465-3250 GCA_964449655.1 uncultured Oscillospiraceae bacterium | reverse complement strand
AGAGAAGTTGGTGGATACATTCATAAAAATGAGAATGGACATAAAACATGAGCATCCGAAGTTCAGCTTACTTCTATCGAGGTTGCAGAAGCAATAAAACGATGATGCAGTGAACGAGCGGACAATTCAATAGGTAATTTAGCCAATATTACATGCAAGGCTCTTGACAGATGGTTTCTTTGGGAGTAAAGTATAAATTAAAGGGAGAATGTTGGCCAACTTTTTTCTGTGTTTCCCCGAAGGATGATTATGAACGAACCGAAAACAGTGAAAAGAGGGAATCTGCCATGAAAAAATTTCTGCTCTTGGTTTGTGCGTTGCTTTGCGTTGCAGTGCCATTCACCACATCGGCGGAAGACGAACTAAACTTTGAATTCGATTTTCCGGGTGAGGAATCCACGCAAGCAGACTGGAACATGGCTTCTGCCATCGTGCAGTTTGTCCAGCGCCCGATCATTCCGACAGACAACGTGATCGACATTACGGAGTTGGGCGCGGTAGGCGACGGAGAGACAGACGCAAGGCCGGCAATTCAAAATGCGATTGATCAGGCAAGTGCATCCGGTGGCGGCAAGGTCGTCATTCCTGAAGGCACTTTTTACAGCAAAGGACCGATCGTACTGAAGAGCTGTGTTGAACTGCATCTTGACGATGGAGCACTGTTGCTGTTCAGCCCTGAACCGGCTGATTACTTGCCTGTTGTCAAGACCCGCTGGGAGGGCACAGAGTTGATGAATTACTCGCCGATGATCTATGCATACGGCGAACATGACATCGCACTCACC
>CAYUZP010000207.1:0-2455 GCA_964449655.1 uncultured Oscillospiraceae bacterium | reverse complement strand
CACCGGTCCCGGCAAGATCGACGGTAATGCGGAAAGCGTCTTCCACAGCTGGAAATCCATGGAATCACCCGATCAGCAACAGCTTCGTCTCTATGGCGCAGAAGGTGTTGCGGTTGAGGAGCGTGTCTTTGGCGAGGGGCATTATCTTCGTCCACCGATCATCGAGATCAACTACTGCGAGCGCGTATTGCTCGAGGATTATACCGTGACCAATTCCCCATTTTGGATCAATCATCTGAATTGCTCCAATCACGTTCAGGTACGCGGTCTTACTGTGGATTCCATGTTTGCCAATAATGATGGTGTGGATGTCGAGTCCTGCAAGTATGTCATTATTGAAGAGAACACCTTCCACACCGGCGATGATTCTGTTGTGGTCAAGAGCGGACGCGACTATGACGGTCGTCAGGTTGGCTTGCCTTCCAAGTACATTGTTGTGCGCAAGAACGATATGGGCGGAGAAGATGGCATTGCACTGGGCTCTGAAATGTCCGGCGGCATCGCGTATGTCTTCTTTGAAGACAATATTCTACGCGACGGCGCCAACGTCATCCGCTTTAAAGCGAATCTAGACAGAGGCGCAACTTGTGAGCACATCCGCGTGCGCAACATGCAGATTGCTAATTTTGAGAACTTTATCTGGTTCCAGATGAATTATCCGGGTGAGCTTGGTGGTAACTTCCCGACCGTGTATAGTGACCTCGTTTTTGAGGATCTCACGGTGGAAAGCCTAACTGGCAGCGTTTTCGACGCGCATGCGCCGAAAGGTTATCCGCTTCAAAATGTTCTGCTTCGCAATATCACGATCAAGGAATCCGTGAATACCAATTTTACACTTGAAAACGTGATGAATCTCATGCTCGACAATGTGGTCATCAATGACCAGCGCATGAGCGGCGCGCTCACATCGATTTGAGTCTCGTTTTGATTTAAAGTTTTTTGATTGAGTTGTTCATTTGATTTTCCAAACAAAATAAATACCGGAGGATCGCCGGACTGTCAGGTGGAGTCTGCGTGCTATTGAGAAGGTTCAGTTACCTGGACCACGAGAAGATGCGCTTTAATCTGCCTGACAGTTTTTTAGTAAATGTCTTTAAATGCAAACATTTGTTAAGAGCAGAAAGAAGGATTTCGAAACATGAAAAAGACAGCCGCTCTCTTCTTGTCATTGACCATACTCCTCACAATGATCCCAATGTCTAGTTTTGCGCTGGAGGGAGAAGCGTCGTATACGCCTGCCGAGAGTAACATTGCGGGCAAATACTGGGTGACATTTGATGCAGATTCTGGCGAAGCTATCAACGTGGCCGATGGTGATACAGCAACCGTATGGGTGTGGGACGCGATTCCGGCTGTGCTTTATGTCGACCTCGGTGGTGCGTATAACGCGGTTCACAAGATTGAGATGGACTTTACCGACCCCGCGTCTGTATATCAGTACAGGCTTGAAGGTTCTGTTGACGGCGAAAACTTTGTTGTACTCGCCGATAGAACCGACAGTGAGACAATAAGCGCGCACTTCACGGACATCTTTGCCTTTGAGGAGCTGCGCTATATTAAACTAACCATAACGCAAGGCACAGGCGGACTGAGTGAGATGAGAATCCTCAATTATCTGCGCCCTGATATGAACAACGGTTCCGACAGCTCGACCGTAAGCTATGATAATTTCTACTACTACAATGTCAATAATGATCCAGCTATGGAAGGCGTGCGTGGAGGACGGCTGACCGAAGCGTCCATGACTACAGGTGAAAACTACTTTGGTCTTACAAAGGATTTGGGATGGGATACTACGCGCTTGCGTGTCTGGAATGCGCCTAAGAACGAGGGTGACTGGCGCAACGCGGCGGATATCAATGAAGCGATAGACCTTGAAAATTGGCCGGAGGTCGATGACTCTCCGACAAGTTGTTCACCCGATGCACAGAAGGAATATGCCAAGTATATTGTCGGTGCAGGACAAAAACTGGCAATTGACTTCCACTATTCAGACAGTTGGTCTGACCCGCAGAACCAGCCAAAGCCATACGAATGGGCTGAGCTCTCGTTTGATGAGCTGGTTGACGCGGTCTACAATTTTACATACGATTACATCAAAGAGCTGATTGATCAAGGCACTGCACCATCCATCGTTGCCATCGGCAACGAGATCACCAACGGCATGATGTGGGGTTCCGAATACCTGGAGGTCAACGAATACGCGGACTATCATGACTATTATAAGCGGTTCATTCGCGACAACTCACCGGAAAATATGACGGAAGATGGCCGCACAATCGATGGCCGAAAGATCAATCCATCTGCCAGTGAAGGCGGCGGCGTAAAGTGGGTCAAGTTTGCGGAAGCGAACGGCGACACTAGCTCGCCAGCCTATCAGGAATTCGTCGATTCCGTGCATAGGCACCACCGCACAGAAAAGCAGGTGCGATGGAAGCCGAAATGTAGTATAATA
>CAYUZP010000206.1:0-3284 GCA_964449655.1 uncultured Oscillospiraceae bacterium | reverse complement strand
GGAGCAAAAATTGATGTTTCCAATGGGAAAAATGCGCATTTTATTCCGGCTGTTTTGCCCACGCCTACGCCTGTACCAACCGCTGAGCCGACGCCAGAACCTGCTCAGACCCCAGACCCCTAAATTTTTTATCGTGAAATGCGACAAGATTTGTCGAAGTGACTTGAAAAAGGGGACATAATGGGTTAAAATAAATTGGAATAATCATAGAGGAAATCAACTGGCTCCGAAATACCTATCTGCGCTGAATCGAATATGTGGCGATGATTTGACAGCGAACAGGGGCTTGTTGTGCTTTTAAAGGCAGGCTTACATTTGCAGGCGGACAGGAGCATGAGATTTTATGAAGAAAACCACGACGGTGCTCGATTTGGGGACGTCCAAAGTGCTCGTGTTGGTGGCAGAGGAAAGTGCATATCAACGGATCACGATTACCTCAGCTGGCATGGCGCAGTACGATGGATATATGGATGGGCAATGGAACAATCCGGGGGATGTTAATAATGCGATTGCCAGCGCACTGGCAGCAGCCGAAAAAAACACGAAAGGACCTATCCGAGAGGTTTACGTCGGTGTACCCAGTGAATTTATCCGTGTATATGTGATCGAGACAAGTGTGGCACTTCAAGGCGCAGATCCAAGGGTCACCGGCGCAGACGTGGAGAAGCTGCAGCGACAAGCAACCGAGATGCTGGATAGGCCGACGGGTGTCATCATTCATCGTTCGCCGGCGTGGTTTCGCGTGGATGGATCTCAGCAGAAGACCTTGGAACCAGTTGATCAGAAGGGATCCACACTCGAAGGGATGATCGGTTTTGTCCTTGCCGATCAGTTTTTCATTAATGATATCACCAACAGACTGAAGGAACTGAATGTTGAGGCTCGCGGATTTTACTCCACGTCGGTTGGTGAAGCGATGCAAATCGTCAATGCCGAGGAAAGGGACAACACAGCGATTCTGATCGACGTCGGGTATCTTTCGACAGAGGTTATGGCCATCGAAGGAGATGCGCTAATTTGGCAAAAGGTGATTCCTTTGGGCGGCGCGCATATCACGTTGGATTTGGTGTACGGTTTGGAACGGCCGATGTCGATGTGCGAAAAGATCAAACGCAGCTATGCCTTCAACCTTCAAAAGGACACGGAGATTCAAGTGCCTAGTGATGATGGGAGAATGGAGGTTTTTACAGCCGGTCAGGTCAGCGCCATCATCAATCCGCGCGTGGAAGAGATATTGGATGCAATCAATGACGCGATTCAAAAAAGTGGCATTCGTTTAGGCAACTGGTCTCCGATTTATATGACAGGCGGCGGCCTGATGGGCATGAAAGCAGCAAGGATCTATATCTCTAACTACCTTGGTCGCAATGTGCGTGAGGCAGAGGTGAAGACGACCAAGCTCAAGCCTGCACATATTTATGCAAGCGGCAGCGGTTTGTTGGAACTCGTGAATAATGCGCTTGATATGGAAGAACAGGATGAGAGGTTGTTTGATCGCCTGAAACGCAGGCTCCGCGGGTGAGCGCTATGGCACAAACCGGGTTATCAGTTAACAAAGGGGGAGTTCCTGATGTTTGAGAATGAAGTGGAAGAGCGTCCGGCAGCGTCTATAAAGGTCGTCGGCTGTGGCGGCGGCGGCGGAAATGCGATCAACCGTATGGTAGACTGCGGCGTAACGGGCGTTGATTTCATTGCGATCAACACTGATGTGCAAGCGCTTCGCACCAATAAAGCAAAAACGATGATCCAAATCGGCGAAAAATTGACCAAGGGACTCGGTGCAGGCTCGACACCGGAAATCGGAAAAAAAGCGGCCGAGGAGAGCCGAGAGGAAATTTCTGGTGCGCTCAAGGGCGCGGATCTTGTCTTCGTGACAGCAGGTATGGGTGGAGGCACGGGCACAGGTGCTGCGCCTATCGTTGCAGAAATTGCGCGTGACATGGGTATTTTGACCATCGCTGTGGTCACCAAACCTTTTGCCTTTGAGGGCAAGACTCGCATGCGCAAAGCTGAGGCTGGCATCGATGAGCTCAAGCAGCGCGTTGACACGCTGGTGGTCATCCCGAATGAGCGACTTTTGCAGGTATGCCCCAAGGGGACGACGTTCGCAGGCGCATTTAACTTTGCAGATGATGTGCTCCGTCAGGGAATTCAGGGCATCTCTGATTTGATTTCACCAACCGGACTGATCAACTTGGATTTTGCAGATGTCAAAGCTGTTATGGAATCCGGTGGTATGGCACATCTGGGCATCGGCCTTGGCAAAGGTGAAAAGGCGCTTGCTGAGGCAGCGCAGAATGCAATTTCTTCGCCGATGCTGGAGACGAGTATCGATGGCGCTCGGGCTGTACTCATCAATGTTACATGCAATTCGCAGTGCAGCATTGTCGAAATAAACGATGCCGTGGAAACGATCACGAACGCTGCGGACAGCGAGGCGAATATCATCTTTGGCGCAGGCATAGACGATACGCTTGATGACGAAGTGCGTATCACGGTCATTGCAACAGGATTTGAAAAAGTTCCATTTCCACCACGCGCGAGCAGCAGCGATCGAACCGCTTCACTTCCTTCTCAAGCGCCATATGTACCTCAGTCCTATGGTGTGCCAACCTATCAAAGCAGTACTTCACAGCGAACTTATGCTCCCCGTTACGATCCATCTTATACACCGGTCAACACGATGGGCGGCGGTTACGCCCCTGCACAAAACGGGAACAATGGAAACGCTGCAAATGGACCGGATGTGCCATCGTTCTTCAATGACAGCATGAACGGATCGCGCGTATCTCCATATGCGACGATGCAGCAGGATATGCAGGGACAGTCAACACAGCAAGACCGCATACCAAAAGATGATGATCGGCCTAGCAGCAGTCGCGATTATCTAAGTGGTGTTCCGGCTTATATGAGACGAAACAAGCAATAATGCAGAATAATATCCCCCCCGTCTGAATCTGGAAATTAGGCGGGGATTTTTATTTTCATATATCCATTGTACTGAGAAGCATGGCTTTTATAGTGCGACGTCTTGAGATAAATTTGTATTTACAGTGGGATTCAAACAACATAAAAGCGATTGATGATATGGGATTAGAAGGAAGAAAACACATTCAGTAAAAAATGCAAAAAAACGAGCGGCTTAACTGTATAACAAAGCGTTACATAATGTCTCCTGCACAAGCAACGTATTTAGGCGAGTGCAAAATCCGTCTCTTCCAGCTTAGCTATGAATCGCCATTCGGAGTCGGCTGAAAAAAGAGCGCAAAAGAAGCCGTAGCCTC
>CAYUZP010000205.1:0-3288 GCA_964449655.1 uncultured Oscillospiraceae bacterium | reverse complement strand
GATATGGAAAAAGAGACCATCCTCATCGTCGATGATTCTGAGATGAACCGCTCCATCCTGGCGGATATGCTCGACGATGAATACGAAATCATAGAGGCGGAGGACGGCGTTGCGGCGCTTGATGTGCTGCGCGCCAAGAAGGACGGCATCGCACTGATGCTTTTGGATATCGTGATGCCCCGATTGGATGGCTTTGGTGTTCTTGAAGCGATGAATCAAAGCGGCAGAATCCGTTCCGTGCCGGTCATCATGATCTCCGCAGAGAGCGGTTCTCAGCAGGTCGAGCGCGCGTATGATCTGGGCGTCATCGACTTTATCGCCCGCCCATTTGATGCGCTGATCGTCCGCAGACGCGTGGTCAACACGCTGCTCCTGTATGCCAAGCAAAAGCAGCTCACCGCCATGGTCGAGGAACAGATTTACGAGACCGAAAGGCGCAGCAGCATGCTCATCGAAATCCTCAGTCAAGTCGTCGAATTCCGAAATGGAGAGGGCGGTACACATGTGCTCAAGGTTCGGCTGATCACCGAGATGCTGCTTCGCGCGCTTGTGCAGAAGACAGACCGTTACAACCTGACCGATGCGGACATCTCCAGGATCAGCATCGGTTCTTCCTTGCACGACATCGGCAAGATACTCATCGATGAAAAACTGCTCAGCAAACCCGGCAAATTGACAAAGGAAGAATTCGAGATCGTCAAGACGCACACCACAAAGGGCGCGGAGCTGCTGGATACATTGCCCATACACCGCAGCGATCCGCTCATTCGCACGGCTTATGAGATCAGCCGATGGCATCACGAGCGATATGATGGACGAGGATATCCGGATGGACTCAAAGGCGACAACATCCCCATTTCCGCGCAGGTCGTCGCGCTTGCAGACGTCTATGATGCGTTGATCAGTCCGCGCTCCTACAAGGCCCCTATCCCTCACGACACAGCGGTTCGCATGATCGCCAACGGAGAATGCGGTGCATTCAATCCGCTGCTGATCGAATGTCTGCTTGAAAATGCCGCGCACATCCGCAGGGAACTCGCCAAGAACAGCGAAGGCGCAATCGCACGCAGGGAGATTCAGAACATCGTCGATTCCTCGACAGGCATCAACCGCAGCGGCGTTTCAGACCGCACACTGCGCCTGCTGGATCATGAACGCATGAAAAACAGCTTCTTTTCCGCCATGAACAGGGAGATCACCTTTGAATACACGCCCGATCCGCCGATGCTCAGCATCACAGCGCCCACCGAGGACAAGATGGGTTCGGAGGAGATCATCAACAACCCCGCAAGCGATCCATCACTCCAGCGCGTATTGGGGGAAGGCGTTTGGGAGAACCTATCGGAGATCGTCCACAGCACAACAAGCGAAGATCCTGAGACAAAACTGGATTGCCTGCTCACCATCGACGGACAGGCCCGTTGGCACCGCATCCATCTGCGGGCGATCTGGTCGCCTAGCGGCGCGCTTGAAGGCGTATTGGGCAAAGCGCTCGACATCCATGATACCCGTGAAAAGTTCATCGAGCTGGAAGATCGAGCTTCAAAGGATCCGATGACCGGTCTGCTCAACCGAAACGCGGCCATGACCCGCATCAAGGCGCGGCTTTCAGATCAGCCTTCCGGCCATTTCGCACTGGTGATCTTCGACCTCGATTTCTTCAAAACCGCAAATGACACCTTCGGCCATCCGTTCGGAGACGAGGTGATCAAAGAAGTCGCCAGACGCCTGCTCTCCAGTGTCCGCGGTTCGGACATCGCGTGCCGCGCGGGCGGCGACGAATTCATGTTTTTCCTCCAATACAACCCCGAAACCGCCGATATCCATATGATCGTGGACCGCATTTTTCACAGCCTTTGCGGACCTTATAAGCAATTCAACATCTCCGTCACAATGGGGATTGCGCTGTCAGAGCTTGTCGGCAGCGATTCATATGACGCTCTTTTCAGCGCCGCAGACGCTGCGCTCTACGCGGCCAAACGCGACGGCAAAGGGCGCTATCGCTTCTTTGACGATTCTACGCGCGAGCCGTTTTTCGTCATCACAGAAATCGAAGATCATATGAAGGAGTGAAAATACATGACGCTGAAGGAATGTTATGCAGCGATGCAGGCTGATTTTGACGACGTGTTCGGTCGTTTGCGCAGCGAGCGGCTTGTTCAGAAGTTCATGCTGAAATTCCTGGACGACGGAAGCTACGATTTGCTTTGCAGTTCCATGGCCAGTGGGGATTGGGATCAGGCGTTTCGCGCCAGCCACACCATCAAAGGCGTCTGCCAAAACCTGGGATTCACGCGTCTGGGACAATCCAGTCATGACCTGACTGAAGCGCTTCGCGCACACGAGCTTGATAAAGCGCCCGCGCTTTTTGAGCAGGTGAAAGCAGATTATGCGCAAACGGCAGGCGCCATTCGCGCTTTCAAAGCGGAATTGGAAGCCTGACGAACGCTTTGATCATCAACGCGTGCAGTATGAACCTCATGCGTGAACGGAGACGGTTCACATACGTGTCATCATGAACCGCTTTAAAATCTGCATTGTAAAAAAGTACGGACCTCTGGAAATCCCGTTTTGACGACATTCAGCATGTGATCATTGTCCCCCTCATGATAAAGTGAATCATTTGTCATGGAGAAAACGTCGTACCGCCCTTTTGTGTGATGGCGCTTTGCAGCCTCAAAGTTCATCAACACGAACAGTGCTTAAAACGAAGGCATCCGCGTTTCCCTGATCGATGTAGATACACGGAATTTGGAGAAACATAGAAATGGACGAACACATCAGGACGATACCCTCTCCGACATACGCTTGGGCATTTGCAGGCCAATCAGTTTCCGGACTCAATCTTCAGCTTTACAGGTTTTTAAAACCATCGGACAGTCATGTTCGCGCGGATCAACCTCTGTCGTTGAACCGCGCTTATTCATCTGTTCTGGAATGAGCGCCATCCCTCAAGGATGTTTGAGAAGTCGCCTCTGTCAGGCATGAAAATAGAAAATCACGAACGCCTAAAAATGCGTTCTTTATAGCATTGCTGCCTAAAAAGTTTCAAAAATGCGCAAAAAAGGATTGACATCCCCATTCGCGCGCGCTATAATGATGCCTGTTCCTGATGAGGCTATGCACCCATAGCTCAGCTGGATAGAGCGTTTGACTACGAATCAAAAGGCCACAGGTTCGAATCCTGCTGGGTGCACCACTGACTGTTGACGAGCTTCGCGCCGTTGGCGGTCGTTTTTTATTGTTTCTCATTTTGAGATTCTCTGTCACAGCCGAAATCGAAGCGTT
>CAYUZP010000204.1:0-3324 GCA_964449655.1 uncultured Oscillospiraceae bacterium | reverse complement strand
GATTCGTGACTGATCGGGTTAGGAAAGGTTCTGCGGGCAACAGACATGTGCGAAGCGAGTTGGCGCGTCCCACCCGCCAGCCCACGGAGCAGGGCTGAAACGCAGGAAGCGGTTTCATGTATCGGCTTTTTGTGTACGCGAAGCAAGGGGACGAAAGAGTAGAAAGGCTTGTTGGGCGGGTGGGTGGGGAGCGCAGAGCAAAGGCGACGGAGAGCGCTGAATGTGGAGAGGGATGCAAACAGACTTGGAGTTGTATGCTGAATAAAGAGTTGGAGGGGCAAGCTCTGCGAGTGACAGACATGTGCGAAGAGGGTTGGCGTGTCCCACCCACCAGCCCACGGGACAGGGCTTGATTGTAACTACTCGGTTTCAAACAGGCTCTGCGAGTGACAGACATGTGCGAAGAGGGTTGGCGTGTCCCACCCACCCGCCCCCGAGACAGGGCTTGATTGTAACCGCTCGGTTCCCAAACGCTTTAACCTGATAAGAGGCATGGTCCGCCAACGAGTCGCGAGATGTCATAAATTGTCACTTGACGCAATGAAAACCGCATGATACGATAACGTCGGGAGAAGTCCACAGGGCTTCTTCTTTTTTTGCGGGCGGATGCGGCGATAGTTAGACATCCATATGGAAAAGGGAGAATGGAGGGATTTATGAATCTGTCACAGATCACGGCGCTTGCGATTCGGCAGCTCGATGAGAATCCGGAGGACGCGGCGGAATATGCCGAGCTGTTTTCCGTATACGCGAACATCGGGTATGACCTAGCGATTCGCAAGTACCTGAAGCCTCGGGAGTGCTTTGAGGTGTGCGTAGGGCCGGACGGGAGCGCGGACATCGAGGGGCTTCCCATCGAGCGGGTCGTCGAGGCGAGGGACGAGGAGGGGCGGCTTTGGCCGTTTGCGCTGTCTGCCGACGGGCTTACGTGTTTCTTTGGGCCCATGGCTGCAAGGAAGCGCGGGACGGGCGGCAAGCGCGAACTGCCCAGAGTGAATGAGGCATGCGGCATGAAGGGGCCGCGCGTCATGCATCTTTTGTGCGAGGTGCGCCGTCCACCGATGATCAAACCAACGGACGAGCCGATGCTGCCGCAAAGCGTGCAGCCCGCGCTGGCCGACTACATCTGTTACCGCGCGCTCTCCAATGGAAGCGCTGCCAGGCAGGACCGGGCGGCGTTTTTTTTGAGCAGTTTTACGAGGCAGATGGCCGCGCTCAGGCCGCAGGGCGCGGGGAGCGTCACGAAACTGCGCAATCTCTACAGCGCGACGGACATACGCGTCTCATGAAAAAGAGAAAAAAAGGACACACGATATGGACAGAAAGGAGGGCACATGTTCAGCGTTCATGACCACCATGTGACGATCACGCGCGGGGACAGCGCGCTGCTCACGCTTCGATTTTTCACGCACCATCGCTTCACAGCGGACGACCGGGCGGTTCTGACCCTACGCAGGCCGCGCCACGGGCCAGTGCTATTGTGCGAGGTGCTGACGATACGCGAGGACGGATTTGCGCAGGCGCCGCTGACGTGTGAAATGACGAAGAATTGGCCGAAAGGGTTTTACGAATGGGATGTGCGGCTCGTGCTGGACGCGACGCTTGACGAGAAGGGAAACGTGACGGGCGGCAGGGAGGTCATCACGCCGATGCGGCCCGGGCGGTTTGACGTGATATACGCAGCCGGCGACGTGTGATGGGTTATAAAATGAACAAGGATAAAAAGGATGTGATCGATATGCAGGACATCATCGTGCAGGCGTTTGACAGCTTTAGGGGACCCAAGGGCGAGCCCGGCGTGGGCATCAAGGACGTAACGCTTGGCGAGGACAACGCGTTCACGTTCACAATGACAGATGAGACGACGCTGAAGACCGGCAGTGTGCACCTTTCCGCGAATGCCGCGGTTCACGTCTACACCGTCACGCTGACAGCGGAAGGCTGGAAAGAGGCGGACGGGCTGTTCAGCCAAACCGTCTCCTGTCCCGGCATACACGAAAAGGACGCGCCTGTCGCGGATATTTCGCAGTCGGGAGATGAAACGACGGACAAGCCCGCGCGCGAGGCATGGGCGCTCGTGACGCGCATCACGACCGCGGACGACGCCATCACCGCGTATGCCACAGAGGCCCCGGGCGCAGAGCTCACCGTCCAACTGAAGGAAGTGAATCTCGTTGAGTGACGCGTTCATCTGCAGAAGAGGCACCGTCGTCAAAGGCGCGGCAAGCACGAAATCCATCGAGACGGCTGTCGTCACATTGGATGAAAATGAATATACCTATGACGGCGAGGAGAAGCGCCCAACCGTCGTCTCCGTCACGCTGGGCGATAGTGCGCTCACGGCAAAGACCGATTACGTCGTGGACGCGTTCGAGGCACAGACAGGCGTGGGATCATATCAGGTGGACGTGCTCGGCGTGCGCGCATACAGCGGCGTTGCCACGGCGCAATGGGCAATCGTCAAGGCACAGGGAACGCTCGCTTTCACGGAGGATGTATCCCAGGTGGAGATCACCGAAGGAGAGCAAAAGACATTGACGCTCACGCACACGGGGGACGGCGCGATGACGGCGGAAAGCGACCATTCGGAATTCGTCACCGCGCAGCTTGAGGGCGATACGCTGACGCTGGGCGCTGTGGCGGAAGGGCAAGCCGTGGTCACCGTCACCATGGCGGATGGCGAAAGCTATCAAGGCGCGTCCGTCACAGTAAGCGTCACCGTCACAGCGGCGGTGCCTTCTTTGCCCGGCTCCATCGCCTTCGCTGGCAGCCCCAAGGCCATGTATCTGGACACGTCCGAAAAGACCACCACCCAGCTCACGCTCATCGTCACCGGCGACGGCAAGCTCTCCGCCAAGACTGACCCCGAGGGCATCGTCACCGCGGCGATTGCGGATAAGACCCTCACGCTCACGTCCGTTGCCAACGGCGAGACCACAGTCACCGTCACGCTCGCCCCCGGCAAAGAGTACTCCGGCGCGTCCGCGTCACTGCCCGTGTACGTCGTCGATGGCATGATCACCTATACCGGCGATTACACCGTCGATGAACTCAGCGGCTACCCGCTCTATACGCTGCTCTCCTCCGGCACGCTCGCGTTCACCGAAAAGGCTGCAAATATGTCCGCGCGCGTGTTCGCCTGCGGCGGCGGCATGAGTGGCATGTACGGCAAATATACGGACGACCATTCCTACGGCGCGGGTCAGGGCGGCAACGGCGCGGGCATGACCCAGGCAGACGGCACAGACGAAACCGCGCTCTTTGGCAAGGCCGTCACCCTCGGCCCCGACGCGGGCTCTGTGAACGTCGTGATCGGCGCGGGCG
>CAYUZP010000203.1:0-3337 GCA_964449655.1 uncultured Oscillospiraceae bacterium | reverse complement strand
AGTGTGGCAGGGCAGAAGTACGCGAACGCTCTTCCGCACTCCAATCTATGATTTCCTCCACAAAAAGTTGCTGCAGCGGCAGTTCTTGATGGCGGATGAAAACTCTACTGTGACAAACGCTTTGCGATTGAGCTGAATATCAAGCCGCATCAAGGTATGGTTCAATAGAATGAATTTCCTGCTGCAACAAAACATTTTAAGCAGATTCCTTGCTCAGTTCGTAACGAGGAATCTGCTTTATGAATACCGTGAGGTTATGAAGCGCTTATATAACATTGACGAATCCATACCACCTGTGTTACAATGTGAATCGCTTGAGAGATAATGACAGATCGAAGAATCTTCCGCAATACGAGATCAGGAGGAAAAGCCATGCAGCCCAACGTGCGAACGGAATGTCCGAAATGCAGCAGACCTCTGCAAAACTTCAATGGACACATTGGTTACTGTTCTCAGCACAAGTGGGTGTCACCTTTGGGGTTGGGATTTGATGCGGAAGCGACTGCTCAGAACCAGCACGATGCTGAATTGCTAGAGCAAAGTCGCCTGCATGCGAAACAGCTAAAGGATGAGGAAGAGGCACGCGAGCGGCAACGGCGGCATCAGAACGTCGTGCGCAAGGTGACATTCGTCGCGGTTGCTTTGCTGATCATTTTCGCAGCGATCCTATTCTTTATCGTCCGCCCAAATGTGAATTATGTCGAGGCAGGATCCCGGTTCAATGCTGGTGAGTACGCGTCGGCACTCGCTACATATACCGAATTGGATGGATATAAGGAAAGCGCTTCGCTTGCCACACTTTGCGAGGCGATGCTCGCCCTGCAGGAGGGCAGATCCGATGACGCTTTGGAGCGCTTTCAAAAGTTGGCAGGCGGAGAAGAGAGCGAAATCGGCGAGTCTTTGTCGGAAGCGTTGCTTGCGCTCATCAAGGATTGGCAGGTGAAGGGACTGACGCCGCGGATACTTCTCATGTTGCTTTATCGAATACAGGCCATCGACCCTCAAAGCACACTGGATGTGGCCGGTTTGTTCGAGGCGGCGCATGTGGCTTTGCTGGATGGCACGCAGATGGCTTACGCTACGACGGATCTGAACGGCGATGGCGATGCTGACCTTTTTGTCTTGGAAGCGGATGGCAGTCTCAGCGCTTACAATATGTTGCCCTATGAAAATGAACCCATTGTGCTGGACAATGAAGCGATGGTTGACTGCTATATGTACTTCGGCGAATTGCTCAGCGCGTCGAACGTCGATGCTGCCATTGACTGTCTTTTGCGGGCGAATCATCTGATTCCCGATGATCACACGAGAGCCGCGTTGAGCAATGCCTATCGCGTACGCTCTGTTTCATATGAGAACGCGGGTGACTGGGAAGCGGCGATCGCTGATGCCCGCAGAGCCATGGAAGTCAGCGGTTCTGCCGACGATTTCTCATATTATTATGATGTGAATCTGCGCCATTGCCGGTACGGCAGGGACTACGCAGACGCCATTGATCAGTGGAATGCATTTGGTGCAAGTGCCATGGCGGATCTGATGAGATATTCTGCCATCGAACGTTGGAATGCCGACGCGGCACAATTGCACCTCGCATACGCTGACGTACTTGCTTCTCAGCAAGATGTGAAATGCTTAGACGAGTTGCGCAGTGCAGTCGATTTGGGAGCAGACGTTACATCCGCTCTCGCCGATGCAAAAGCGCGCTTCCAGCCCGGTTTGTCCAAGACAAAATTGCATCTCTTTGAGATGGAATTGGTCAAGGATGATGAGAGCCGAAAAAGAGAGTTGCGCGAAGAGCTGTCCAGCGAGGTGTATACGACGATCCACGATTGGCGGGAACTCGGCGTTGCGCCCGAGGATGTTCTGGCGCTCGTCCACATTGCCGATGAGATGAGCATCGATCTTGCCGATCGTGAGAAAATCTATGATGAAGCCGCAATCGCTGCTTCTGGCAAACCTTTGCAGTATAGCTTTGTGGATTGGGATGACGACGGCTATCAGGAATTGCTGGCGCTCGACATGACGGGGCAATTGTCGGTGTACGGCATGAAAGAACAATGGCAATCTCTTTCATCCGTCAACAGCGGGCTTGTAAACGCCAGCTATCAAATTGTGAATGAAAATATACCGCTGATCTTGCTTTTCTCATCAGGAGGGGATGAACTGCAGGCATTTGGCTATATGGACAGTCAGTTGACAAGGCTCTTTCGCAAACAGAATGTCTGCCAATATGCGTCGGATGGTACGACGATCACTTTCTCTTGCCTGTTGGAAGGATCTATCGAGCGCTATGAGAACTTTTCTTATGTAGCCAGCAGCACGGACGCGCGCCCTGAACGGGTGAGTGTGGATTGGCCAAAGAATGACTATCCGGAGCCGGAAAATGCCGGGGCAGCGTTGCAATGTTACTTCGAAGCCCGCGCTTATGATATTCCCGAGGAGCAAGCCTTGCTGTGCGCGAAAAAAACGGAGGACGACTTTTTCTCTTTTGACGTGCTCGCCGATTTACCCCAGCCTGACATTCCGGGCACAATCACAGCTGATCCGTATTGGGTTGAGGAAGAAATGACGCTGTTTGAAGTGAGCTATATATCGGGAACGCAAAGTGAACGCTGCTGGATCGGTGTCGTTTATGAAGACGGCTGGAAGTTGATAGGAGCCGCGAAGACTTATGGATCTGGACTTCCCACTGAAGATGTAGACTTCTCCGTTCCCTTGCTCTGCTTAAACGCTGAAACTCATGATATGCTTTCGCAGCGCGGTGATGATAGAACATGGCGCGTGTTCATTCCGACATCGGGACGGCTGAATCTTCTTTGGCAATCCGGCAGCGAGGTCGATTCAACGGTTTCGCATACGGTGAGTTTGATGCGCGGCGCATTGACCGGCGAGGCGGTATTTCGCTACTCCCTGCAGCAAACCCCAAACTATCAAAAAACAAAGGATATGTTCATCTCCCCAGGCGTTTATTATCTGTCTGTCGGCGGAAACGCCCATGACGCCGAACCCTTCCAATTGACACTGCTTTTTGAGCCGGAAACGAATGTCGAGTTGGAAAACAATGACACTTCCGTGAATGCAACGCCTATCGAATTGGGAAGCGAATATAGGGGAAGCCTCTACAATGGCCATGATGTGGATTTCTTTGCGTTCACACTGGATGAACCGGGTGCCGCACTCGTACATCTTGAAACCCTGGGAAATGGAAAAGAGGCGACATCCCATAGCCTGAGCGTTTTCAGTGCTGCCGATGGCAGCGAACTGAGCACATTTGATATCTCAGGTCATGCCCCGCAAAACGATTCAGGGTATATTTATCTTTCTGCAGGCACTTATT
>CAYUZP010000202.1:0-3344 GCA_964449655.1 uncultured Oscillospiraceae bacterium | reverse complement strand
AAGTAAAGAGGCAAAACATGGGAAAAGGGTCTGCCCCGAGAAGGACAGGCCCTTTTGTTGAGGTTTTTTGATTTCTCACTCTTTAACAGGGACGAAACCGCGATAGCTGAGCACCTGGCTCGTCGGATCGAATGTATCGACTGTGTGATATTGCTGCGGATCGATGGAATCCAAGATCGTGTAAGAAACGCTCATGCCATCCTCGCTCCACACGCCATTTTCGTCAATCGACAGCGCTTTGCCATCCGCCGACAGCGAGAGGATGAGGCTGTCAAATTTGCCAAGCGCATCGGCGCTCATGGGCCGGTCATAGCGCATCACGAGTTGTTGGCCTTCGATCGTTGCCTGCGTGACCATCGGCAGCGCGGAATAGAACACGAAGTCCTGATCGTCCGTGAACAGCGCATTGCGCAGCACGACTTCGACCTTGTTGAGCGTGATGACGCCCTCGCGTATCGTATACGGATTGCCCATATCGACATTTTCGCGCAGCTTGATCAGGTATTCGCCGTTCTCAAGCGGCGTCACGCGGCCGGGTGTGCGCAGATCGATCACGTAATTCGGGCCGACGTCGAACGTGCTGGGGCTCGTGCCCCAGTCCTTGATGGTGCCATCCTGAGTCTCATGTGCCGTATTCACACGCACGAACGCCTCATAGGCGGGCAGGCCGTTGACCCTGTAATACGGATATTCCCTATCCTCATCGCGGATATACGGACTTGCGCCGTTGATGTACAGCGTGCCGCCGTTGTGCTTTTCAAGAAGCTTTTCGGCACGGCCGTCAAAATCGCTGCCGAGCGGGCCGGTATAGGTGGAGTTTTCGATGGTGTCCGTGATGCCATAATGCTTGCCGTTGTAATCAAAGCCGTCCACTTTTGCTGTGATGGCGATATCCCAAAGGCTGTCCTCGTCGGCACGGCTCTCCTCTACCAGCGCATCAAACGCTTCAGGGCTCGATATGACGCGCACATCGGTCGGATCACTGGAACGGGTGAAGGTCAGACTCGTGATCTGCGTCGTGTTGGCCGGTGGCTGATAGAGCTGGCCGTCGAACACGACGTTGTCATATTCGATGCCGCCGTCCGCCAGGCAGATCAGGTTGGTGACCGGCCGGTTGGGATTTTCGGCGTTGCTCGGAGACTGATAGAAGCCTTCAAATGTGCAGTCCTTGAAGTGCAGACCGCTGATGGGCGAGCTGCCGTACGTCTTGGCCATCAGGAAACCGAGCTTGAGATGCCGCACGGAAGGATCCGGCTTGGAGAAGCAATTGGAGACGTAGATGTCCGATACGGACGGCACGCGGTTGTCCGAATCGTCATCGTAGTAGAAGTTGACCGTCGCAAACGCGCTCATCAGCTCGCGGATCTCGGTGTCCTTGATATAGATGTGCCGTATGTAGCCGCCGCGGCTCGAATTGGTCTTGATGCGCAGGCCAAAGAAGAGGTTCGGCGAGTCGTACACGTTGCTGTGCGAGAAGATCCATTCGACGCCGCCGGCCATTTCAGAGCCGGCAACCATGCCGCCGTGACCATCCTTCATCAGGTTGTTGCGTATGATCATGTGCGTCGAGGGCATGTTCCAGGGCTCGTAGCCGTCGTTGTCGCGGCCGCACTTGATCGCGATGCAGTCGTCGCCCGTGTTGAAGATGTTGTCTTCGATGAGGATATATTGGCTGGAATCCGGATCGCAGCCGTCGTTATTGGCGCCATGCGAGTTGATGTGCAGTCCGCGCACGATGACGTTCTGCGTATAGGTCGGATGAACCTCCCAGAAAGGCGAGTTGCGCAGATAGAAATCGGCGATCAGCACATTCTGACATGCGTGCGGCTCGATGAACGTCGGCCGGTATTGATTGATCCTGCGGAAGTTGCGGCCGACCTTCTGCGCGTCTTGAAGCCCCTCGGTGTCAAGCGGCACGAGGTCGGGGATCTTGCGCGTTTCGAGCGGCTGCCAATCGTTCATCAGGCTTGTGATGAAATCGCTATAGCGCAAGCCGCCGTCTCCCAGCACGGGTGCGAGCGTGTCCGGATCGATATTGAACGAGATCTTCGTATCCTCCGGCACGAGCAGCGTCGTATCATCCTCGGCATAGACGGGCAGCGTCGCGCCAAATGTGCGCATATGGCGTGCGTCGGCCATGCCGTCGATGATCGACAGGGGCGCGCCCTCTTCAGGCTCGATATATCCGTCGGGAAAGTCATTCCCATCGATGTCCGCGCCGTCGGTGCTGGGGCGGCCGTCGCCTGTGATCGCGTTCGCGCCACCGTTGCCCGCGCCGGTCAACGCGATATTGCGCAAGCCATAGGCATAGATGAGCGGCGAAAAGCCGTAGATATCGCGGCATTCATAGCGCGTCTTCTCCATCGGATACCAGTCGTCCCACTCGCCGTCCGCGGGCGTCACGGGCGGGAGCATCGTTTCCGGATCCTCGCGCACGTTCGTGCCGTACTGCAAGTTGCGGATGAACTGTATGTTCGCGCCGTCCTCAAGGTGGATGCGCGTGTTGTCCGCGCGATAGCGAATCGCGCCGGTGACATAGGTGCCCGCGGGGACGACGACAGTGCCGCCGCCATGGTCGGCGACATCCTGCAGCGCGGCGCGGAACGCCCACGTCCAGTCCTCGACCTCGACGTGGGTCAGCACGCTGCCCGGCTCGCCGGACGGACGCGCCTCATAGACATCCTCGATGGATGTGTGCGGCGCGAAGTCCGTCAGCTTGACCGAATAGGTGAACGTGCCGTCCACGGTCTCAAAGATGTACTCGCCATCCGCGTCCTTCACGACGGGGACATTATCCTGTACGGTCTTCTCGATCTGATCATACATGGACTGTGGCCAGTACGGGTCCTCCTCTTCCGCCAATGCCGTGCAGCACAGAAGCATGCACAGCGGCATCAACAGAGCCAGTGATTTCTTCACGGTGATGCCTCCTCGGTGATTTGTTTTTTGGGTTTGGTGACAGGCAAACGTAAAATGCCGCGCAAAATGCCTCCTTTCATGCGCGTCGATACAGGCCAAATGTTACGAAAAGCGTACAAACATCTTTTCGTTTTTTATATTATGAGAGCAGTTTGAACATTTGTCAATCATATTTCATAAAAAACATTGACAATCGTTGAGTCGCTACATCCCTTACTCATCGAAAGGACGTATGCCGTTCTACCGGAAGCGCTTGATCGTGAAAATGCGTCAAAAAGGGATTGACCGGCGGCTATTATAAAAGGATTTTTGACATTTTTGTCGA
This sequence comes from uncultured Oscillospiraceae bacterium, assembly GCA_964449655.1. Taxonomy (GTDB): domain Bacteria; phylum Bacillota; class Clostridia; order Christensenellales; family Aristaeellaceae; genus Ventricola. Next base: position 100 of record CAYUZP010000202.1, on the reverse strand, counting down.
ATCTGATTCAATCGACATAGGGACGGCACCAGAGGAGACGATAAGAGAGAAGAGGGTTGAACATGTATTGTTCCCATTGTGGCGCGCTGCTTCCCGAGGG
>CAYUZP010000201.1:0-3346 GCA_964449655.1 uncultured Oscillospiraceae bacterium | reverse complement strand
CGCTTATCGACACGTCTGCCAGCATGATGCAAACGGACGAACGAGGTATTGCCCGCATTGACGAGGCCAAGCAACGGATCGATGATCAGATGCATGGCCTTGGACTCGGCGGACATATCACACTGATCACGACCGACGAAGAGGCAAACCTAGTGCTCGAGCACTCAGCCAGCGTGACCGAGGCCGAACGCGTGCTCGAACAGATTGCTTGCGGATGGGGAGAGGCAGAACTCACCAGCGCGGTCAATACTGCGCAGGAGATCGTGGATGCACACCCACATGCGCAGGTCTTCTTCTATACAGATCACGATTTTACGACCGTGGAGAACATCGAGATCGTCAATGTTGCAAAGGACCGTACAGAATGGAACGCCTCGCTGTCAAACTTGCAGGGCAGCTTTTCTCTGAACCGCGCAACACTCACGCATCAAGTCATCAGTCGTGGACGCGATGCCAATTTAACGCTTGGCCTGTATGTGGATGGCAAACTGGCTTCGGCTCAAAATGTCTTCTGCGTGCAGGATGATCCGGTCACCGTTACCTGGCAGATCGAGAACGGCATGAACCTCAGTGATGCACGCATCCTAATCGACGCAGCGGATGGCATGCGTGCTGACAATGAGCTCTGTCTGTTTCGCCCTTCCTCTGAGACACTTCGCGTGCTGCTCATCGGCGAGCATCCCTATTATTGGGAAGTCGGCTTGAATGTCTTCCCGCAGGTCTCCGTGACACAGGTGAAAACCCCTGAGTCGGCCAAGGATAGCGGCTTTGACCTGTACATTTATGACGGATGTACGCCTGAAACGCTGCCAAAAGATGGCGCGGTCTACCTGATCGGTTCGCCGTCTCTGCCCGAAGAACTGGGTCTCGAAACGGGTGAAGTCATCCGTGGCAGCTATTTGTCACAGGCTAAAAAGATACGCAACACTAACAATCGTCCGCTCGTGGCTGGTGTTACAGCAAGCGATATCGCCGTGCAAAAATTTCTGGAGATCGGCGAGAATGAACGCTACACCACCGTTCTTCAATGTGGTGAGATGCCCGTACTTTTAGCTGGCAGTCGGGGAAACGGAACCGCGTGCATCATCATGGCATTTGATCTGCATGATTCGAACCTGCCGATGTTGCCGAGTTTTGTCAACTTGATGCGCAACATGCTCGCATACGTCATGCCGGAAATGCTTGATGCCTATTTGTTCACTGTCGGGCAGACGGTCACAGCAAATGCGGTACCGCTGTGTGAACGGGTGCAGTTGGAAGCCCCGGATGGCAACATTCAAACGCTGGAAGTAGTGGACGGCACCGTGACATTTTCCGTGAACATGCCTGGTGCATATACTCTTCTGCAAGACAGGACAATTGGCGGGCAAAAGTTCTGCCGATTCTTTGCTGCGCTGTCGGACGAGGAGAGCGATATTCACGCTGGTATGCTTGATCATGCACTGTATCTGACGCGCGGTACATCGACAGACGATGGTATGATTTCGACGGAAGACGCCTATAATCCGGCTGGTATCCTGGCGATGGCAACATTGCTGCTGCTGATTGTGGAATGCGTGGTGTATAATCGTGAGCGTTATTAAACCGTATTTCGGCAGACCATGGGGTCTGTTGCTGCTGATTCCTGCGATTGTGCTCCCTTTGTTTTCATATCTTCGCATTCGAAACAGCGGCATGCGAAATGTACGCTGGAAAGCGCCAATGCTGCTGCGTCTGACAGCATGCGTGCTGGCGACGCTTATCGTGGCGGATTTTTCGCTACAGACCAATGTCGCACCCGTGCATACGGTGATCCTTGCTGACGTTTCGGATAGCATGCAGCCGGTCGCCCATCGGATGCAAGCGGATGCGCAGGCGGTTGCGGCACGCACGAAGGGCGTGGTGACACGCTTTGCTGGGGCAAGTGAGACGATCAAGTCAGTTGCCACGGATTTATCTGGCGATGCCGACAGGCTTCAACCGTCTGTCACGGATCTAGGCGCGGCGCTGCAAGCGGTGCAGTTTCCACTCAATAGCAGGCGGCGGGTGGTTCTACTGTCAGACGGACTGGAGACAGACGGAAATGCGCTGAAGCAGGCGGCAGCGCTGGCCGGACAGGGGACGCGCATCGACGCGATTCGCTATCCGGCCTGGTCGATACGCGGCGATGTTGAGGCTGTTTCCGTCGAGATGCCTGCGGAATTAGCGCTAGGACAGAGCACGAAAGCCACCGTAACCGTTCACTCATCGTTGACGACGGCGATGGATTTAGTGCTGTATGACGACGATGAAGAGGTTTATTCGACTCGGCTAAACGTGCAGGACGGGATTTCCTCTTATACGATCAATGTGACACCCAGCCAAAGCGGCATGCACGTTTACAGAGCCGTGGTGAAGCCGGAACAGGATGGTTTTTCTGAGAACAACGAGGCTGCTTGTTGCATGAATGTTCCGGCCAGCACGAGGATACTGATCATCGATGGCACAGGCAACGAGAGCGATGCGCTTTGCGCGCTTCTGCGGAAAGCGGGATATGAGGTGGACGTGAAAGCCGCGCGGGAAACGCCACCAAACATTTCTGGCATGTGCAAATACAGCTTAGCGATCCTGATGAATGTGGACACACTCGAAATGCCGACAAACATCGGCACAGTATTTAGCGAGTACATCTCAAAATACGGTCGAAGTGTGCTGGTCACGGGAGGTGAACACACATACGCTTATGGCCATATGCATGAGACGGCATTTGAAGCGTTTCTGCCGGTGACGGTGATGGTTGAGGACGAGGAAAGTGCAGAGCCGGTTGCCATGCTGCTGCTCATCGACAACTCCGCTTCGATGGCCGAGACGACAACGAACCTCGCCGATGACCAGGGCAGACCGATCGAAATGGCAAAGCTGGGTGCGATCAAGAGCATCAACCTGTTGCATGACAACGACTACGCGGGCGTAATCTCTTTCTCGACACAGGCACATCTGCTCTGTGCGTTGAAATCCGCAACCGACAGAGACGAGATTATTGCGACAGTTTCGCGCATGGGAACAATCAGCGGCACGATGTACACAGAAGCGCTGAAGGAAGCTGTGATGCAGTTTGCAGCGTTCGATGGCTACGCCAGGCGACACATCATCTTTTTGTCGGATGGTAACCCAACGGACGACGATTACATGCCGGTGGTCGAGCAGCTTCGAGACATGGGTGTCACGATTTCGACGATATCTGTCGGCGCTTATGTGAATGTCGATATCCTCAAGGAGATTGCTGAGGCGACAGGTGGGCGCTTCGTACAGGTGAAAGCGATCGCCGATTTGCCCAATATGATGACTTCCGACACGATTCTGCAGCAGGTTGACTACACGGTAGAAG
>CAYUZP010000200.1:0-3348 GCA_964449655.1 uncultured Oscillospiraceae bacterium | reverse complement strand
GTTGCACCGGCAACCTGTTCACTTCCGAAATATTCAAAAGGATGCGCAGAATCGATTCCATCTAAAAAGCATCTCCGTTTTTGAAGATGCTCAATGCTGTTTTTAGGAGTCATAAGCGTTTAACAGCCATTTTCCCCCTATTGGTTTGCCCGTTGCGCCTCGCGATCACAGAAAATGCCTTTGCTGCCCTTCGGCTTCACGTATAGGCCTTTAGCCTCCAGAAAGCTCACGCGATAAGGAAGGAATACACCCATCGCGGTTTTGCATCGCACGCTCGATTCTTTACAGCTTCATGTATCCCCGCATGTCTTGAAAGCCCATCTTCTGATAGAGCGCCTTGCCGACATCGGAAGTCTCCAGGTAAATCTTTTCCGTGCCCCGCGTTTTAGCGTCGCGGATCAAAAACGCGACGATCTTTCGTCCGACGCCTGTTCCCCTATATTCGGGCAGCGTGTATATGTTCATCAGATAGCCGCAGGAACCGCTGACATTGTCCGGAGACGGCAGCTCCTGTTGATAGCAAATGCCGCCGCAGCCTATGATGGTCTCCTGTGCCCTAGCAAAGCAAGCGGTATGACTGCCGTCCCGCAAATGGCGTTCATAATATCTGCGGTTTTCCTGTACCAGAGGCCCGACGTCTGTTCCGTCTGGGATGGAGAAGACCTCACGAAGCACGCGCATGCGCCATGTCAGCAGCAACGTCATGTCATCCAATCCTGCCTTCACGACCTCTATCATCACAATCCGCCTGCCTTCATGACCACGGGCAATTGGGACAGATCGGGCTTGCCGTTGGCGTTCAGCGGGATTTTCGGCATCTTCACGATGAACTCCGGAATCATAAACGAGGTCAGGTGATGGGACAGCTCCTTGCGTATGTCCGATACCTTGATATCCTGATCCGATGGAACGATATAGGCGATCATGTAGGCCAGTCCGCTCTCATCTGTGAACGCGCGCACAACCGCCTGGGATACGCCCTTGCATTGATATAGCCTGGATTCCACCTCCATGACCTCTACACGCTTCCCATAGATCATGATCTGTGTATCCTTGCGATGGAGAAAAGCGATATCGCCGCTGGGAAGAACATACCCCAGGTCACCGCTGCGGTACATGACCCCTCCGTCCGGCAAGCGCTCAAAAGCCCTATTTTCTTCATCGTGATCGCCGATATACCCGAGCGAAACACCGTCCCCGTATATGCAAATCTCCCCGACTTCCCCATCGGGCAGCGCATTTCCCTCTGCATCCAGTATGCGGATTTGCGCGCCTTTGACCGGACGGCCTATGGGATAGGTTCCGTCTGGCAGGACTGTGCCGCCATTGCAACAGTAATAGGATGCACAGACAGTCGTTTCGGATGGGCCGTATGTGTTGTAGACTTCCGCCTTGTCCAGCAGATGATCGACATAGACACCCCGCAGCACATCACCGCCGCTGATCAGCAGCCGTACAGACGCGGGGATTTCCGGAAGATGATTCATTTCCGCCAACAAGTAGGGAAAACCGCTGATCATGGTCACGTGACTCCGCTCTACAAAGGCCATCAGTGCGCGCACGTTCTCCTTGTCCCCTTCAGCGGGGATGGCCAAAGCCGCGCCATTTAAAAGGCTGCTGAACACCTCTTCCACAAAGATGTCAAATGAGCAGACGGAATACTGGAGCATCACATCCCCCGGTGCAACGTGAAATTCATGTTCAAAAGCGCGGACATAGTGACAAACGTTGTGATGGGTCACGCAGACGCCCTTGGGCCTGCCTGTCGTGCCGGATGTATACAGCACATAAGCCGGCGCGTTTGGATCCTGTGCAGCCGCGTGCGCTGTAGTCGGCGTCTCGCGCCCGCAGATTTCACAGTCGGCAAAACGGATGGGCAAGCCGCTCAACCGGTCGGCATATTCCTTTTCGGTCAATATGAAATCCACCTGGGCCTCTTCCATCATGTAGTGAATGCGGCCTATGGGAAAAGAGGGTTCGCAAGGAACGTACATGGCGCCGCGTTTCAGCACAGCCAATATGGAAGCGATCATCTCCGCGCGATGGTTCATCACGATGCCGACGCTTTTGACGTCCTCCGGGAAGCTTTCAGCGATCCTGTCCACAAGAAGGGACAGCTCTCCAAAGGTCAATGTCCGGTTATTTTCGATGATGGCAGGCTGATTCATTTGGGCTTTCGCTGTGTCGGAAAAAAGGGAATAAATCGACTCTTGCATGAGATACCTCCACTCGCGTTCGCCTTTACGCTCTTGTCAATAACCATCGAATCCCCAAAGCGGTTCGCTTGACGGATTCTGTATAGTGATCGCCTTGATGAAGCTGAAAGGCTGTATCGATCTGCTGGCTTTGATAATACGCGGCCAACACCTGCGTATTGTCCCGCACCGCTTTCAGATAGGGATTGCGGGTTTTGCTCTCCAGATCGCCAAGGGAAAAATACAGATGCTCCGGTTTCCTCTTCATCTCATGGGACATCACATATTCCTTAAAGCCCGGAAACCATAAAGAGCCGGACATACTGGCGATTCTTGAAAACAGTGTCGTCTGATATATCGCGTAGACCGCAAACAACCCGGCCAAAGAATAACCTGTCAATGCGCGCCACGCAGGCGTGCCGGCAAGCGCTTCTTCCGCCTTGGGCAAAATTTCCTGCACGAGCAATTGCAGATAGTCCTTGGCACCGCCTGTGCAGGGCGTATCGTCTCTAGAGATGGGCGGAATATCCCACGGCGCCATATCGTGATCCCACTGCAAGCCGCTGATGGCGACGAGCGTGTGATCGGGGCTCTTGAGCCTCTCCAATTCCAGCTGAACCTTCTCGCCTACATCCGGAAAGGTGTTCAGATAAATGACAGGACAGTTCGCGGCAGTACTTTTAAAGATGTCCACCTGTTTTCCGCCTACGCCGATGTGCTCGTGTTGTGGCTGTTCCACGATCATCCCTCCCATCGCGATATATATGCCTTTCATGAACTTGAATGGATCAGCGCATAGGGTGCATTTTTCATCTGTCGTTTCAGCATAAACGATTCCATGCTGGCCGTTCTCCTCTGTTTGCGCATCCATGTCCTGCCAGGGCTATCCGACATGCCGACACGTTTAGCACCCATCGACAAAAGAGCCGGCAAGCGCTTGATATAGGTCTTTCCTCTTTCTACGCGACAAGACAATCCATGCGACATTCCCGAGCGGAAACACCGTATGGAACATTTGCGTGCCGGAATTACAAACAGAAAAACGTGTACAGTGATCACTTACTGTACACGCTTGCGGGAATATGTACATCACAGCGGGTTGGTGGACCTTCAGGGGCTCGAACCCTGGGCACCCTGATTAAGAGTCAGGTGC
>CAYUZP010000199.1:0-3367 GCA_964449655.1 uncultured Oscillospiraceae bacterium | reverse complement strand
TGACAGATTCAGAGGCTTCGACAGCGTTCAAGAATTCGAGATAGAGCGGGGAATAGAGCTTAAAATTTGCATACAAGTGCGTTTCAAACACGGCAAATCCGCGGTCATCCATCAATTGCGAGACGGAAAGGCGGGCGGTTTGCGGCGGAACATCAAAGAGCCTTACATCTGGCATATAACCATTTCGGGCGAAGCGTTCCGCGCCTATGAGACTGCCGACGACGAGATCCCGTTGTTCATTGGACTTGTTTGCCGCGAGCCATTTGCGAAAATCGAATACGGTGTTCCGCAAGTCCGGCAACGATTTGCTGACCGGCGGGACGGTCGTCCCCGTCTTTTTCGTCATGGATGAAATGGCGGGCTTTGCAGGTTCCGTGCGCTTTTTCTCGATCGTCACTTGCTCCTTTGTCCACCATTGCTTTTTCGCATTGGAAAAATTGAATCTTACGCCGAGCTGACGGAAATCCATGATGAACGTTCTGGCTTTATCGGATGTCGAGAGGATCCACAGACAGCCGCCTTTGTGACGGTGATCTATGTATGGAATGCCGTCACTGCGCAGGCGCTTTGTGAGCGCGTCATCCACCTCGGTCTGCTGCTTTGCTGCGTTCAGCGTATTGGAAAGATTGCCCTCCTGCACGTAGCGCGTATAGTAACGGAGCACAGACAGCATGATGCCGGAGCGATATGAGTTCATGAAGGAGGAATTCGCGCTCAGCGTTTGACGCAGGTATTCGAGCGTCCAAGTATTGGTGACCTCGCAGAGCGACGAGGAAGCGGGAAGAAGTTCGAGGCGAAATAAAAGAACCTCTTCCAAATCGACGTATGCTTGATAAAGCTCTGACAATTGCGCGGGTGACACGTTCTGCGCAAGCCATTCAAAAAACCGGTTCTGTGCGGCGTTGTCCGCCATATCGATCACTCCTGCCCGAAGGATATGCTGATCATCATTATACAACTACGCGTCGAGTTTCGTCAATGAACATTTGCAAAAAGTAAAAAACAGTCCACAGCAAAACCGTGGACTGTCCTGACAGTTGCGCGGGAAAAAACTCCTGGGCGCAAATCTGTGCAGCTTACGGATTGACCGCCTCGCCCTTGTAATAGAGGGTCTGCGTTTCGACATCTTTTGAATAGTTCACGAACCAGTTATCCCACGCGTCGAAGCACTCGCTAGGCAGTATCGCGTGCGTCTTTGTCGCCACCTCGACCGCCTGCAGCACGGGTACGCCATCGGCGTTGTGGAACATGTAGCGTGTGAACAGACCGTCCGGTTCGGGCGCGCGGGAGTCATCCTCCATGTATGTGTAAGTGTCATAGGTCTCTACAGCGCCGTTGCGCACAATCCAGCCTTTAAGCGTAGCCTTGGCCGCGTCGGAGGAGAAACCGCCCCTGAATGTCGTGTCCAATTCGCCGATGAAGCAGAGCACGGGCAGCGGTGCGCCAGCGGCAATCTCGCCATCGGAGCCGCCGGGCGTCGTGCCGTTGGCGGAGATCGGCGCGGTCGCGGCGAACAGTTCGGGCATCTCGGAGGATACAGCCCAGGTCATCATGCCGCCAGAGGACTGGCCGCTCGCGTAGACGCGGCTTGTGTCGATCTCATAGTGCTCGAGCATCCAATCATACAGGTAGCGTACGAAATCGAGATCGCTGGGACGGCTCTCGGTCGCCTCACCCGTGTTCCACATCGCGCGGAAATATTCGCTTGTCGTCATGTCGCTGACGTTGCGGACGCTCGGCTCGATGGAACCTGACGGCATCACGATGATGAAACCGCGTTCCTTGGCGACGGTTGCCCAGCCAGAACGGTCGGCGATCTCATTGCCACTGCCGCCGGCGCCGTGGAATACGAATACCAGCGGAACCTTTTCGCCGCTTTCGACCTTCTCCTGGGCGCTTTCCGGATTGTAGACGTACCATTCGCGTTTGTAAACGTCGGAACCGTCCTCATAGAATCCGCCAGGGACGACTTCCTCGAATTTTTCAAAGCCACGGGAAAAGATCTCGCCAGGACGGCGGAGCGCGCCGTTGGAGTCGCCCGGATAACGGTAGACACCTTCAAAGAGTTCTTTGTAGATCGTGCGGGAGTAATCGACGTTGGCCAGCTCCGCCCAGTCGCCCGCGTCGAACACGACGTTGGCGCACCATTCGTCATCGACCGTTCCGCCTTCCTCGGGCAAATAGACCTCGTCGGCATAATCGACGTCAATGGCCTCGGCGGAGTGATTCGCGTTCTTGTAAAAGTCGATCATCGTGGCGATATCGTCGGTCTTTTCATTTGCGACAATCCAGATCGGGGTCTGTACCTGCGCCAGGGTCACGCCAGGCACGAGGGACGGCGTCGCCTCGAGGGTCGCGGCTTCATCTTTAGTCATGCCGGAGGTGCCGAGCACGGCGATTGCCGCCCAGCTCTTGGGTTTGTTGATGCTGGATTGGAGCAGCAAATCGGCGGTTTCGCCGTAGCCGATGCCATAGAAATTAGAGGAGAAAGCGCAGAAGAACGGGCGATAAGAGACATCTTCGTTCAGTGCGTTGATATAGGCGATTTCCGCGTCCGCATCGCCCCAGACGCCGTTTTCCGGCTCCATCAGGACGATGTGCAGTTTCAGTTCATCGGCCAAATCCTTCCAGCCGGAGGAGACGAGGAAATCGTAGCTGTCAGCGCCGCCGGGAACGCCGACAAACACGGTAGGCTGATTGAACACCGTGCCGTCTGGAATGTAGAACTTGGCGGTGCGCACGACGTCATCCGCCGTGCCGAGCTCGTCATCTTCACCGCGGGAGACGACGCAGTCAAAGTTGTAATAACCTTCGATCTTCTGGCCATAATAGTCATTCAGATCGACGGTGATGTCTGCCGCGTCAGGCAGCGTCTTCGCAACTTCCGCGACGGCTGTGGTCAGGCAAAGCGTCATGAGCAGTGCCAGCAGAAGCGCGAGAAGGGAACGCGTTTTCATCAATGACATCCTCCTTTTTTTGTTGTCGAAACTGTACGGATGCGCCATACACGCTTTACCATACTATAGCATTGTTTTTGACAATTTTCAATAGATGATTTCAAAAAAAGAGGAGCGTATTTGAGAAATATTAGAGGTTCGCGCGCAAATACGCATGAAAATATATATCAATTGAATCGGTAGTTTCACATATAATTTCATGATGATTTCGATCATTTCAATGTGGTATTTTCCTGACAGGTGGCGCATGAGCTTCATGCTGTAGCGCATCTCACATGGGCAGAGAGATGCGGGTAGATATACATCGCCTATAGAAAAATCAAGGATTTCAACACCTATGTATTTAAAGAACTCGCCGCATGGATGTGGACGAATTTCAGGAAAGGTTGACACCACAAGGGATATGCGGT
>CAYUZP010000198.1:661-3430 GCA_964449655.1 uncultured Oscillospiraceae bacterium | reverse complement strand
TATTTGCTTATTCATATCCTTATTATACCACATGGTGTGCCTTCCTGCAGTTGTTCTTCTTTGTGCGGTGGTGCCATAGTAATATGTAGATAGATGATGTTCAGCACATATCCAATTGACCACAGGGTGCTGTTGTGGGCCCTCTTTATTCAAGTGTCCGACTTGATTTGACAATTACCCCAAAATCATTGTGAACATTTCGCTGATTTTTTGTACACTCAAATACCTCCAATTCATTCATCTAAAACATGGCGATTCGATTTCGCAGGGCAAGCTAGGTGCTGCTGACCTGTCGCACTGAGCAGCAGCATCACGGGCACCGCGTGGAAGAAATAGCGCGGATTGCTCTCCCATAGCGCGAGGAACAAAAACAGCCCTACCAGATGCACGGCGCATAGCGCGTCTACGGTTTGCACACACTGTTTGCGCAAAGATTCCACCACACTGACGCACAAAAAGAGCAATTGCGCAATCTGTATGCCCGTACATATATGTCTATAAAAGAAATACTGCGGTGTCTGCGTATCGATCAGCACAGTTTTGAGCGCTTGTGGTGCCTGAGACTCTGAGTGAAAAGTTTGCTGCAGATCATATGTATTCAATGTCTTGCGCGAAAGCGCTGAGAGCATGCGGTCAGGATAGCGCAAGGAGTAAAGGCGATTGTGGAATTCATGCCAGCAAGCTGCACTGCGTTCCTGTGGATCCTCAATATCTCTTGCAAAGCGCACATCATCTGGATTGACGCTGCCATTCCCGTAGTCGTAAGGGTCTGGCACGCCCATCATGAGCCAATGTGAGACAGGCATGCTCCAGCGCGCAAGGTTTTCCTCGCCGAGCATGTCATCCCGCACGTGCAGAAGCGCTGCATGTCCTGCCAAAATCACAGCACCCATCGTGATAAAACAGAGCATTCGCCGCGGACGACAGGTGAGCAGCGTCACGATTCCAGCAGCGATGAATGCAATAAGCACCGTCGCACGCAATTCTCCTCCTAGCAGCAGCACACAGCCGCAACCCAGCGCAAGAACGTGTGCTATGCCTTCCCGCTTCACCATCATCATGCTCGTCAGCAGGCAAATACCCAGCATGAGAAAAGGCATGCTCAACGCATCAGAATACAACTCACTGGTGCAATAGAACATCGGCAGGCAAAGTGCCATATTCAGTGCAAAAGTCGCCTGACTCACACCACCGCGCAGGCGGCAGATCAGAAGAAGCATATTCCAAAATCCCACCGCGAACAGCACAGCATTGACCAATACAACGCCATCATAGAGCGGAACGCTGTCTAAAAACGATATCGCTTGCATGACACGTGCAATGGCGACCTCTAGCAGAAATTGTGGAAATATATTGGGAGCAAGGCTCAGCCACTGCAGCTCATATCCGTCTAAACACCCTTTGTTTACCCAATCGATCGCGCTATAGTAACAAACACCGCAGTCCGCGCTGGGTAAAAAGCGCATCTGACTGCCCAAGAGAAGCTGCACAATAAAAAAGAAGAACACAACGCACATGCGCACCGCGCGCGCGTGATAGGCAAGCAATGCTTCCCGTCGCTTTGCCCAGCGCACAAATGCTGCCATCACAACTAACGCAAGCAACGCAAAGAGCATAATCAGCGCACGGTTTCGCTTAAGAAAAGGCCACGGAGCAAGCAGCGTATTGAGCACAACAAACAGATAACAGGGCACAAGCAGTGCCACACCTAAGAACAGCAGATTGCGCTTCAACCTCACTTGTCTCGCCTCCTATCCTGTTATTAAAGGGTGCTTACTTATTCATCGATATGCGGGCGTTCCTTATTTGGGTATCACTGGGTATGTCCCATGTTTGATTACATACCAATTGATGTCGCAAGGCTGCGTCATTCCATATCGCATATTCAGCTTGACGCATCAATCCTGCAACCTTATATTGTACTCCTCCGCTGTTTAAGCGTCTTTCTGCTTTTATTGCGTCACGTGGATTTATATGTGGCATCGGATTATGGCGGTATGTAAAAAAATATACAAGATTTGTCTCACCAAATAGATTCATAGTAAGATACACTCTGCTCATTGCCCATACTCTGGACACCGTTCATCGTGTGCTGTTTTTTAATCCATAATGGATAACGGACTGTTGTATGAATCATATCAATGTCTTTCTGTTTATATAAACTAATGATTTCACACATTATATCATAGTCTGGCAATTCGGCTATGTTTATCTCGCTTATCCTTTCGTAATGATCAGTTTGCTCCATCTGACATACGTTTTTGCACAGAGCATGAAAGGATCAGTAGAATCAATCACAAGCGTTTCATCACATAGGAGCGCTTCTCTATGTGTAGGATTTGTGACGATGTCCATATTAAACATCCATGCACTTTGCCGGCGCAGCACCATAAATGAAAGTCGCCCTGATGGGACACTCAGAGTGGTCATTCAATAGGACTTTCAGAGTAAACAGTGTTGAAATGCATAGCAAAAAATAAATCCCTCCAGATGCGTGTCATGCTCTATGATCCCTAGATGAAGACGCATATCAAAGATTTGTATCCAATGTGGCCTGCCAGTACGCCTTAATTTCGCGTGCCTCCCTCAGGCAGGAGCGATCGGGCGCAACGCTCCGCTCGGCAAACATGCCTAAAAAACCGGTCTTTTTAGCCTGCAAATTACAAGATCTCGTTGATTTCATTGCTGGATTCAAACATTCATCAAAAGACGTAAGAGTGTGCTGATCGCATATTGAAAAGCATTTCGCTTCAAGAATATAACCATTGA
>CAYUZP010000198.1:0-651 GCA_964449655.1 uncultured Oscillospiraceae bacterium | reverse complement strand
GATGTGAGAATGCAGGTTTTCAATGTACAAAACTCCTGCGAATATCACCAATCAATTTCGCAGTGGGCTAGCAAGCAGCGCTTATAATTCAAACAACAACAGCATCGGTGATTTTCATGGGATTATCGTGCACTCCTTATCGAACAAAGCATCCTGAATGCCGACAGTCCGAAACCTGCCCAGGCGCAGTTTTAAGGTATTGATTAAAACGTTCCTTGTTGTCTGGCTGAATTTTCCCCGTGCCTTGTATAGCAGTATTTTGCACAGTTGACAATCGTGCATACATCGCTTTTTGACATGTAAGCGGCTTCAGATACTCACAAGAATCATCTGAAAATCATCACGTTGCTTTTGCCATACTCAGCGTCTTGCTTTCTAACAAAAAGTATAACATAAAAAAGATTTTTGACCAGTAAATCTATTTCGCAGCATTTAACCCATCACTGATAGAGTCTGATTTGCATTGTATAATGGTGGCTTTAGTGACGTCGGATTCGGCGGCGATCTCTCTATATGCATGTCAATTCTTCATAATAGATGTAAACGATTCTTTTGAATATTTAGTGTCTCCTGCACAAGCAACGTATTTAAGCGATTGCAAAATCCGTCCCTTCCAGCCAGCCATGAATCGCCATTCGGAGTCGGCTGAAA
>CAYUZP010000197.1:367-3434 GCA_964449655.1 uncultured Oscillospiraceae bacterium | reverse complement strand
TATTCACTATTTTCACGCCGCGCAGTGATGCGTGGCTGCGCGAGGATCAGTGCGGCAAGCACGACGGTGAGAATCTGACAGAGCAGGAGAAAGTAGCGGATCAGTCGGCGAGACAACTTAAAATTTTTGGCGTATCTTTGACTCAGCCGCCAGATGTATGTGCTGGTGACCTCTATCAGCTGATACTTGGGACGAACCAGGAACAGGAGCAGAAGCACAGCGATGCCCACCAATCCCAGAAGCCCGAGCGGATTGAGTAAAGTCATTCGTTTTCCCTCGATTCGTGCGGCATCGCGCATTGATATCGACCAAATGAGCACTCTTCAAAACAGCAGCAAGTTTTCAGGCAGTCTATCAGGAGATGTTGGAGCTGCCCTACCAAATGCTTTCTCGTCTCGCGCGGATCGATGCAGCTCGATCTTATTCATCCTTTGTTCGGCTCTCCGCGCCTTGAATCATACCATAATAATAGTTCTCCATCTGTTCACGTTCCTCCGCCGGAAGATCTGAAAGCTGATCCAGCACGTCTGCAAAGTACATGCCATAGACCTTTTCGTAAGCTACCGTACCAAACAGCGCGCTTGACCTGCCGACAACCTCGCGTTGAACGCTGCCGTCACGGTTCTTCTTGCCGGGCTCATAATCGCCTTCGCCCAGCAGCACGTCCATCGTCGGCTCATAGACAGTATCGCTCTGCCCAAAGCGCTCCTGCTCAAGGGATTCGGGATCAATTGTACCATCCAGCAGCATTTGCGCGATTTGATCAGCGCTAAGCGTCCCCTGTCCACCACCCGTTGCCTGCCCGAAGACCTTCACAGTCCCTCTTCCCTCTTCTTCGTCAAGCACACTACCGTCTGTGAGATTCAAACTATCCTTATTCTTTTCTGCTGAAAGCATCAGCACGAGCCGGTTTTCCATGGTCTGCATCATGTCCTCAATTTCTTCCGTGCCATCCAGTCCAACCGCAATAGCTGTCGCAATCGTGCGCAGCTCTTCGGCAAAGCTCCGGAAACAATAGCAGAGGAAATCGGAAGAGAGTGTCGCCGTCATGCCGCCCGGCACGTTTAATAATGCCGTCTCGATCTCCTGCGCCGCGCCACACAGCTGTTCGATTCTTTTCTCCCCTTCCGTCGCCAGAAAGCACTCCTTCAGATTTTTCATAGCCGCCTTGATCCGCGTCTCTGTGCGGGATGAAATCGCCTCCGCCAGTTCCTTCATGATGACTGTCTTTTTCAACTCGTCGACGATTGGGCTGAGCTTTTGCAGCCCCTCCAGTTCGGTAAGCAGCGCATTCGTCTCCTGCATAATCTGTGACAGCATCAGCAGGTTCAGTTCACCCGCCTGGCTCATCGCTTCCTCGATGGTCTGCAATCGCGCGTAATAAGCAGTCTTGTCCTCATCGGAGAGATCCGCGCCTTCGATCAACGCTTCAATAGCGGAAAGCTGCTGCCGGACAAGCTGCATCTCCTCGCTTTCAGCGGGTTGCACCGTCTCCTGCGGTCTGTGCAGATTTTGCCAGAATATCTGCGGTACACTCATCACGCCAAGCATCACTACGAACAACACGACGCACAGTACCATCCAATGCACAGGCCAACGCAGTTTTATCTGTGACGGCTGCACGGTCTTCAGCCATTCCAGTGCATCCTGCCGTTGTAGGACACATACAGCGCTGTCGCTCTGCGCAAACTCAACCGCTGTCGCGACGCGTTCGCCGAGACCTAGACTGTCAACACGCAGACCAGTCTGCTTCAGTGTGGGACGCAAGCGCAGGAAATAGATGGCAGGCAGACAAATTGCGAACACAACAAGCAACGCGCAAAGCGCAGTCGTTCGCCCAAGCCGTTCGGGAGAAAAACCCGCAGCGATAATCAGCACAATTCCCGCAAGCAGAGCTGCGCAGGCTGCAAAAAAAAACGCTCGAATGACAGCCTCCAGCTTGAGCCGGGCGTGATAGATACGCAGCGCCTGACGAACTTCCATCTGGATTTTTCCCCCCTGTCCTGTGATCCCATAGTCTGAATTCTAAAGAGCGATTTCAATAAAAGGACACGTCAAAATCTTGAGCTGTTCCGCGACAGATGCGAGGACGTTGTCTCTCCCCTCCCCCGCGTGGCGACAGGCATGCCGTTGCACCCATCTTCTCTGCTGCAGAGATGGCAATTGAAAATGTTCCAATTGAGAATCTCAAAAAAATAGCCGCGTGATCTTAAAGATTCTTCGCGGAACATTGCGGAATTCCGCGAAAGTAAAAAGCAGACGCGCCGGGCGGCGCTGGGGAACGCCGTCCGGCAAATGGGTTTACAAAATATGGATCACTCCGCGGGCACGAATGTCTGTGACGCGTCCTCTGGGATCACGATCTCGCTGGTCATCGTCATGTGGACGTTGTAGATTCCGCCCTCTACGAGCATGCTAGCAATCGCCACGGCCGTGTCATAATCCGTCGGTACAGTGCGGATGATCTCGAACCAGTCCTCAGGATCCGCGCAGTTCGCGATCTCAACCGGGCCAGAGGTCCAAGCGGATGCGTAGTTCTCTGTGCCGTAGAAGTTGGTCTCGTAGTCGAGCTTTCCCTCGTAGTCATCGTGAACATGGCAGGAAATCTGCACGTAGTAGTGCTCCGGATCATGTACGTGTGCGTCAATACCCGTCAAGAAACCGTCGCCCATGTCTGCGCCGTAGATGTTGGTAATGCCGCGGAAGGCCTCGTTCTTGTTCTGCCAAGCATCGGTGCCCTGTATGACCTGGATGTTCATGACTTCCAGCTCATAATCGCCCTCTGGGCGCTTATATGGGCCATACGCCTGCTGACTCTGCATGCTGTTGCTGGAGGTTTGCGCGCTGAAGCCGCCCATCTCCTGCAGCATGTTGCTGATCGGATCGCCCTCTTCACTGTGGAATGCGGCATCATAGCACTCATAGAAGTTGACAGCGATGCGCTTTTCCATCACATTCTGGATGTTTGCGACACCTTCGGTCCAGACGCTCATGATCGGCACGCCGATGATGCGGGCGCACTCGGCAATCTCGCAGATCGGATAGTGGTTCATGTGTTGCGGGAGAT
>CAYUZP010000197.1:0-357 GCA_964449655.1 uncultured Oscillospiraceae bacterium | reverse complement strand
TCATAGCCGCACGCTGATAACCGGCGCTAAGCTGTGCCTTTGCGCCGTACGCGCCATTATAGACCCAGCCAACGCGCGTGCCACCCTCGAAGTACTCATCTGTGTCCTTCGCGGTAATGACAAAACCCATTGCGGGAGAATCCTTCGCGTGACCGGTCGAGCCAACGGGATAGACTTCCACGCCGCCGCCGAGGTCGCGCCACTCATACCATTTTGTCCAGCCGGTCAGGACATAGCGGATAGAGGGATCGGAAAGCTCCGGACCCAACTCCGGATAGCCTAGATAGGCATAACCAGTCTTGTCTTCATAAGCGGTTTCGACGTCGGGCGCTTGCTCCCAGCGTTCGATGTTGCCCA
>CAYUZP010000196.1:2041-3445 GCA_964449655.1 uncultured Oscillospiraceae bacterium | reverse complement strand
GTAAAAGTGACGGAACACGCCCAACGACATGACGCTCTTTGTGGCATCAGGTTTGAAAATATCGTTCGGCCATCCAAAAAGAGAAGGCGTCCCGTCGGGGACGTCTCCTCGTCTATTCAGATCACTCGATCGGAATCAAGCCCGCATACTGACGCATCGCTGTGAGCGGACAGGTGATGCCCGCCGCGGATGTGAGCGTAGAGCCGAAGTACGCGGTGTAGCGGCCCATGTTGCACTCCTTGAGCGCGATATAGCCCTGTTTCATCCAGCCTTCAATCGCCAAACCATCGACGCCGTGATATTGCCACTTGCTGCCGTCGGACAGCAGGTGAATCAGGTTTTGCATGCTCCTCACGTATTCGATATCCATGTTCATTGTGCCGAAACGGTTCTGGTATTGCCAGCCATGCCCGCCCAGCAGCAGCAATTTCGCGCCGGTCTCCTCGCCTTTGCCCAGGCCCGCATCGAACGCGGTATAACCTTCCAGTGCCGCGACGGTCCTGTCGATGCTGCCGTTGAGCTGATTGAGCCCTTCAAGGCTGAAGATCCACACGCTGGAACCGGAACCGACGGCATCGCCGCTGAACACGATATATGTGGCGCTCGCGTTTGTCGCACCGTAGTTATAGGTGATGACGGGCGTATCGATGACATAGATCGTCGAGCCGTTGGTGTGCCCCTCGCAGAGTATGGTGTCGAGCTTGATGCCGCCGACAGGGATCGATGTCTCTCCCGGAACGAACGTCTCAAAATCATACGCCGCGAAGCGTTCGAGGATGCTGTCGGTCACATCCGGTTCGGGATAGTACACCGTATATCCCATGTCCGCGAGCGCGGTCGAAAAGCCAACGTGATCGCCGTGCTGATGCGTGATGGCGATTTTCAGCTTGCGATCACCGGCCAGGGAGAGCACGAGTTCGCGATACTCCTTGTCAATCTGATCGAGCACGGCCTGATCCGTGCTGTCCTCGCCAAACTGCCGCGCTGTCGCCGGAGCGCCGTTGCCCATGTCCACCAATATCGCCTCGTCGCCGGAGGTGATCACGTAGGTGCTGGACGTGTTATTGTCGTTCGTCGCGCCGTTCGCTTCGTAGCTATCCGCGTAGGGATTGGCGGCCGTGTAGTCCATGATGTGGAAAACGCTGAAGGAGGGATACGCATTGATGCCCTCGCTGTTCGCGTCGATGACGACGGCCTCGACCGTGAAGTGGCCATACTCGTATTTGCTGCCATAGCCGTCAAACTTTGGAGCGAGGCCCGCCTTGCCCGTGCTGCCGCTGTCCTGTTCGGCAAGCGCTTGCAGACCCGTCACGCTGACCGCGGCGGCTCCGACCGCGCCTACAGCTGCGGCCTTCAGAAAGTTGCGCCGTGTTATCTCCATGAGAACATTCCTCCCGTCGTATC
>CAYUZP010000196.1:0-2031 GCA_964449655.1 uncultured Oscillospiraceae bacterium | reverse complement strand
TGGCATCAAACTGCGTGACGCTGCCTATCGTGCTTTCGTCGCCCAGGTCCATATAGGCGAGGTGCTCCGCGTTCGAGTTGATCCACTCGGGCAGGCCTTCACCGTTCGGATCGCCGGTCTTCATGAAGTTTGCCCAGTAAGAGGTCACGATATCCGCCAGGGTATAGTCCCAGTCCTCCCAATCGCGCTGACCTTCCTCGTCGCGCAGCGAGCCGAACGCATACCACAGATCGGAGGAGTGCCAGGCCCAAAGCTCTTCCTCGTTGCGGCCGGGCGTAAAGTGTGTCAGCAGATAGATGTAGACATTGCCGGTGTTGTACTCCTCCGCTTTCTTGCCAAAGAGCATGTTGTTGGCCATCGTGAACGCGCTGTGATTGAGGATGCGCGCGGTATCCGCCGCGGTGCCGTCAATCACGCGGACGGTGTGCGCGATATCGTACTTGTCATAGATCTCCTCGCCGAGCATGTCCTTATAGTACGCCTGGAAAGCGTCAACCGTGTTCAGATCGTCAAAGCGGCCCTGCGTGAATTCGCCGAGATCCGCGCCGGCGATGATGCTGACACCCTCAAAGTTGCCCGCTTCATAGGCTTCCTTCAGCGTCTCATACTGTATCGAATAGCCGTCATAGACCATGCTCTGCGGCGCAGCGCCGTAACCGCTTTCGGTGCCGAGGAAGAATTGGGCGTCCATGGCGCGCAGCTCCTCCATGCTTTCCTCGCCGGTCAACCCGAGGGACTTCAAATAGTCGATCGAGCGCTCTTCGACGGACTCGACGCTGCTGTATTTCGTGTTATACTGCAGGCTGGTCTCCCAGATCGCGCCGCTGAGCAGCTTGGCGGTCTCATCGTTGGCAAACAGCGCGCCGGACTTGCTTGTGCCGCCGGACTGGCCGCCTACCGTGATGCGGGACGGATCGCCGCCGAACGCTTCGATGTTCTGCACGATCCATTCGATCGCCTTGATCTCGTCCATCAGACCCCAGTTGCCGCTCGCGCCATAACCGGTTTCCTCGTCGAGCTGCGGCAGAGCCATGTAGCCAAAGACGCCCAGACGATGCCCGACCTCGACCACGACGACGCCCTTCTGCGCGAGCACTTCCGGATCACACTCGATCTCATACGAGAAGCCATGGTTGAGTCCGCCGCCATGGAACCAGACGTAGACGGGCATCTTCTCGTCGCCTGTGACCGCTGTGGTCGCGATGTTCAGATAGAGGCAATCCTCGCTGTAATCGGGAATGCCCTCCCAGTAGAAGTCGGTATACCAGGGATCGGCGGCCATGTCGTTGGGCCACTGCATGGCCATCGGCGCATAGGTATCAAAGACGCGCACGCCTTCCCAGCTTTCGGGATCGACGGGCTCGGCCCAGCGCAGATCGCCTACCGGCGGCGCGGCGTATGGTACACCCTTGAAGAGGGTCACGCCTTCGAGTTCGCCGGGGACACCCTGCGCGAGGCCGTAGGCGGTTTCGACGACGCCAAGCTGATCGGCCGCGGTCTCGGCGTAAGCCGGAACAAGACCGACGAGCATCATCGCCGTGAGAAACAGTGCCATCCATTTCTTCATGTTCATTCTCCTTTCCTTTAAGAAACGGTGTTCATCGCATGTTCACCGGGAAGTGCGGCGTTTGGCACGGCCACCTTCCGCTCGTCCCTCCTGTGAACGCTGTTCACATTATATCATGTTTTGACGTATATTACAATCGTAAATTGCATTTTTAAGCTAGAGCCCGATTCCATGCGTTTTATTTTTGTGCATGCTGCATAATGATGAGCACGTAACATTTAAAGTGAATGTATTGAAGAACCGCGTTGAGAACAAAAAGATCGGGAGCGGATGGGGAATGCTGATCATGCGCGGCAGCTCAACAGGCGCTGTACACGCATGTTTTTCAAATCCCGTTGAGGTTGGAATGTTGAGCAAAGTTTTAGCCTGTGATGGACGCGGGAAAAGCATGCTTAAGCGGGTTTGAACAGGGAAAAACCGCGCGGCAGCAATCCCCACGTTTCACTCTGGCGCACACGATGCTC
>CAYUZP010000195.1:0-3501 GCA_964449655.1 uncultured Oscillospiraceae bacterium | reverse complement strand
CCGAACGGCACGTACTGGTGGTGTGAGAGGGGAGAGAAAATCTCCCCTAATCGATCGCGTCAAAAGGCATCTGTGACGAAAATGAGGATAGAATATGAAATCTCAGCCTTTGGGAAGAAATGACGGGAAATACACGTCTATTAGGTGAATGTCCTATTTGAAAGCCATTGCCGCTGGCGCGGGCGGAAGCACTTTTAGGCGGGATGAAACATGGACGATGAGGCGCGGCAGACGACGCGTCGCCGTGCAGGACAGATAAAAAACGAGAGAAACGGAGGACCACAATGGAAAATGTCATCAACGCATTGCGCTTGAGCGGTACAGTGATCGGCACGCCTACGGTGGGGCATGAAGCCTTCGGCGAGAAATTCTACTATCTGACGCTCGGCGTGCCTCGCCTCTCCGGCACGCAGGATCAGCTGCCCATCACGCTCTCCGAGCGACTGCTGGACAAGGAGATACCGGGCGAAGGGGACCGGCTCGCCATCGAGGGACAGATTCGTTCCTACAACAAGATCATCGAGGGCGCGGGGAGGCTGCTCGTCACGGCATTCGTACAGCGCATCGTCGAGCCGGATGCAATGGAGAATCCCAACCAGGTGCAGCTCACGGGGACGATCTGCAAGCCACCGGCCTATCGCACGACGCCATTTGGACGCGAAATCGCCGATATGATGCTCGCCGTCAACCGCGCGTACGGCAAGAGCGATTACATCCCATGCATCACGTGGGGCCGCAGCGCGCGCTTTGCGTCGAAGCTCGCCGTAGGCGACAGGGTCACGCTGACAGGCAGGTTCCAATCCCGCGTCTATCAAAAACAGCTGCCCGACGGCACACAGCTCGAAAAGACGGCTTATGAGATCTCCGTAGGCCACATCGAGCAGCTCAACGAGGAGGCCGCCGCTGAATTGCAGGCACAGGTGAACGCCTTGCGCGCCGCGCCGCACACCGCAGCGCAGGAGTGAAGCGGCACAGAAGTGGATTGGGGGTTTGTCCCTTATCGCGGACAGCCCCTTTTTTGTGCGTTTGCTTGCCATTTTGGCGCTCGTGTGCTATACTGAGGACAAATGAATATGAGGGGAGCTTGTGGCACAGGCTGAGAGGAAGGCAGTACCTTCGACCCATGAACCTGATTTGGGCAATGCCAACGTAGGGAAAAGATGCAGCGCTGCGCGAACAGGCCGATAGAGTCTGCTCGCGCTTTTGTTTGCGCCGCGTATCCCTTGCGAGTCCCGCGCCGAAGGCGCGCTCGGCGGCGGATTGGGGGCACCACCTTCCGTCGCGATATAAAACCTCAATGCGAACACACAGGAGAGGAGCGAAATCATGAAGAAAACCGCATTGACGATCGCCGGAAGCGATTCCAGGGGCCGGCATCCAGGCGGATCTGAAGACGATGACACTGAACGGCGTATTCGCCATGAGCGCGGTCACGGCGCTCACCGCGCAGAACACGATGGGTGTGACTGGCATCTTCGAGACGACACCGGCATTCCTGGCTGAACAGATCGACCGCGTATTTGAGGACATCAGGCCCGACGCCGTGAAGATCGGCATGGTCTCCTCGGCAAAGCTCATCGAGGCGATCGCGGAGCGCCTGCGCTTTTACCGCGCGCAGAACGTCGTCGTCGATCCCGTGATGGTCGCCACGAGCGGCTCTCGCCTGATGCAGACGGACGCCGTGACCGCTTTGCAGCGATTGCTCTTCCCGCTGGCCACCGTCGTCACACCGAACATCCCCGAGGCGGAGGTTCTCTCGGGCATGACGATCAAAACCGAGGAAGACATGGCCGCGGCAGCCAAGGCGATCGGCGACGCGCACGGCTGCGCGGTTCTGTGCAAGGGCGGGCACAGCGTCAGCGACGCGAATGATCTGCTCTACGCGCACGGCGAAACGCGCTGGTTTCATGGCAAGCGCATAGACAACCCGAACACGCACGGCACCGGCTGCACGCTCTCCAGCGCCATCGCGGCCAACCTCGCCAAGGGTTTTTCCCTTGAGGATGCCGTGCAGCGCGCGAAGGCATACGTCTCCGGCGCGCTGGGCGCGATGCTCGATCTGGGCCACGGACGCGGGCCGATGGATCACGCGTTTGACCTGCACAGCGTGTTCGCGGAGGAGGCGCCATGACATGACAAAGCGCACTTCGACGTTTGAAAACGGGCTGATCTGGTTCGGCGCGGGCGTGTCCATCGCCGAAATACTGACCGGCACCTATTTCGCGCCGCTCGGCTTTGGGAAGGGGCTTTGCGCGATATTGCTCGGCCATGTGATCGGCTGCGTCATGCTGTTCCTCGCGGGATACATCGGCGGGCGCACGCGAAAGAGCGCGATGGAGACGGTCAAAATGAGCTTCGGGCAGCGCGGCGGGCTGCTGTTCTGCCTGCTGAATATTGTTCAGCTCGTCGGCTGGACGGCGATCATGATCTACGACGGCGCGCAGGCTGCGAACAGCATATTCGCGGCCGGCAATGCTGTTTGGTCACTGCTCATCGGCGCGTTGATCGTGGTCTGGATCGCGATCGGCGTGGAGAACCTAGGCAAGCTCAACACCGTCGCGATGGCCGCGCTCTTCCTGCTGACGCTTGTTCTCAGCTTCGTGATCTTCAGGCATGGCATACCGTGGGGCGGAGCATCCGGCGAGGCGATGAGCTTCGGTGCGGCGGTCGAGCTGTCGGTGGCGATGCCGCTATCCTGGCTGCCGCTGATCAGCGATTACACGCGCGAGGCGGAGAAGCCCACGCAGGCGACGGCGGTCAGCGCGCTGGTCTATGGCATTGTGAGCTGCTTCATGTACGTGATCGGCATGGGCGCCGCGATATCAACCGGAGAATCGGACATCGCGCGCATACTCGTGCAGGCGGGGCTGGGCGTCGTGGGACTGCTCATCATCGTGTTTTCCACGGTCACGACGACGTTCCTGGACGCGTGGTCGGCGGGCATCTCCTGCGAGTCGATCGACAGCAGGCTGAACGGCAAGGCCCTCGCGATCGTCGCCGCGCTGCTGGGCACGGCTGGGGCTGTGCTGTTCCCGATGGACGACATCACGGATTTTTTGTACCTGATCGGTTCCGTGTTCGCGCCGATGATCGCGGTGCAGATCGCGGATTTCTTCTTGCTCAAGCGGGATCACAGCATCGCGGCATTTGACGCGGTCAACCTCGTCATCTGGGCGGCGGGTTTCGTGCTCTACCGGCTGCTGATGCGCGTGGATCTCTTCTGCGGCAGCACGCTGCCCGATATGGCCGTCACCATCGCGGTCTGTCTGATCGTCGATCGCGTGAGGGCGAGGGTTGTTCACGTTGTCTGAACATGATGCGCAATTTTAGCTTGTCATCAAGCATTTTTTGTGTTATGATGAATAGGGAAGAATCGCCTTTGATTCATTCCACAATCACACCAACGAGGAGGATGTACATGAGACATGCGAAAGCGATTGCGCTGCTGCTGTGCCTGACCATGGTCACCGGCGGCGCGCCCGCGTCCATTTTGGGCGTGGG
>CAYUZP010000194.1:0-3569 GCA_964449655.1 uncultured Oscillospiraceae bacterium | reverse complement strand
TTCCGGGAAACGAAATAGTCGCGCAAGCGCTCCTTTTCGTTTCCGACGCTCCGCCCGCCTGCTTCCGTCACAGACGGCGGCGGGCTACTATCCCCGCCCACGTGACAGGTTTGCATAACAACCATTCCTAACAGAACGTGTTCTGCATTCGAAGCAAGTTTATATTTGCGTAGTTAAAACAAGTAATCATGTCGCCCATCCCGCCCTCCATCAAACATCGCGGGATCAAAAAAAGGCTCGCGCCATTGACGCGGGTCTTTTTGATTCGGTTTGCCTGGGCTCACTTGAGTTCAAAGGAGATGAAGTCGAACTTGCCCTTGCCCTCGACGGAGAAATAGAGCGCTTCGCGCTTGCCAAGGCCCTCGGGAAGCCCCGCCGTAAAGCCCGTCACCTGCGCACAGCTCTTGACCGGAATGCGGCAGATGGGTTCGCCCTTTTCCTCTTTGCGCACGAGCACCGCGCTCTCGTCGCCGCGTCCCTTGATGTTCACGGTGATTTCGCGCGTTTTAAGCAGATCGAACCACTTGAAACCGACCGTGCAGCCGGTGCAGAAGTTGGCGATGTACTGATCGCTCGGTCCCTCGTCGCGGTCGCGCCCGTCCTGCGTGAGGTAGGGACTTGTGCCCTTGGGGCACTTGATCATCGACAGGAAGCGCGTGCCCTTGCTGCCATATACGTTGCACGCGATATACGCGGGATAGACGCCCTGCCCGTTGAGCGGTCCGCCGTTCAAGCCGCATGAAGTCATCTCCGCCTGTTCAAACCTGCCGTTCTCAAAGCGGATCTCCTCGGCACAGCCCTGCCTTGAGGATTGCTTGCGGTTCGTATGCCTGTGATAGAAGATGTACGTCTTGCCGTCCAGCTCCAATATCGAGCCGTGCGTGTTGCCCGTGTCCATGTGCGCGTGTTTGACATCGGGTACGCCGGGCAGTCCGATATCGCCGTTGCTGACCAGCACGCCGCCGTATGTGAAGCCGCCCGTCGGACTGTCGCTCACCGCATAGCACAGGTTATGACTGTTCAGCGAGCTGTAGATGAAGTAATACTTGCCGTTCAGCTTGCGCATCGAGCTGGCCTCGCCAAACGGCTGTGCCTCGTAAGGCGTGCCCTTCGCCTTGTCGCCCGTGTACACGTCCAGATAGTGGAGTTCGTCGCCGGAGCGCACGGTCAGCATGTCACTCGTGTCGATCTCAAACCACATCGGCCCCTCACGCGTGGGCTTGGAGCCAGCCAGAAGCAGCGGATTGCCCGCGAAACCGAAGCCCGTGTACAGGTACAGCTTGCCATCGTCGTCCATCAGCAGCCCGGGATCGAACTGGAAAGGCTCGTTCCGCAAGCCGATGGGCGTGCCGTCCGGGTATTTGACATATCCATAGAACGCGTAATGGCCCGCCGGCTCGTCACACACGGCCACGGAGATCCTCTTCGTGCCGCCCATGAAATAGTAGAGATAAAAGCGTCCGTCCGGGCCCATGACCATGTCCGGCGCAGCCAGCCCGTTGTTCAGCCGTATGCGCGGCGCGGCCGGGTCCTGTTCGCGGACAAATATCGTGCCGTGATACGTCCAATTGCCCAGATCATCAAGCGGCGCGGACCAGCACACGTAGTCGCCCAAGCAGAAGTTGAGCCCGTTGAACAGATCGTGCGAGCCGTAGATGTACAGCCTGTCGCCCACGACGCGCGGCTCCGCGTCGGGCACGTAATCCCAGCTGGGCAGATAGGGATTGAACGCCTGCCTCGTCCTCATGCCGTCTCCCTCGCTTTCTTCCGCTCCGCGATGGCCTTTTGCTCGCTAGGTAGGTTCCGCTCGACATTCCACAGCAGCATGAGCAGCGCGCAAGCCGCGTATGCCGCCGTCTCAATCCAGATGTAGCTGACGCTGATTGCCGTCTGCACACTGGCCGCCTGCGTGATCGCTATCGCGTCAGCGGTCGGCGCCACATAGCCCGTCGCGCCCAACAGCGCCATGAACAGCGCGTTCATGATCGGCGTCACAGCGACCATGATCGAGCTGTATATGGACATGGTCAGACCGTCCGTGCGTATGCCGCGCTTAAATTCGATGTGATCAATGACATCGGAGAGCATCGCCAGGATCAGGTACGCGGCCGGCGAGGAGCCTAAGCACTTGAGCGCCACACCGACGGCCGTCGGAACGATCGCGCCGCGGCCCAGACCGGCAATGACACCGCCCACGACGCCGATCACCATGCCGGCAAAGACCACGATTCGCTTGCCAAACCGGTTGGCGAGCGGGACCACGAAGAGCGCGGCCACGGCCATCGGTATAGCGCCCAGCACGGCCAATATCGTCTGCACGGTCCCCCAGCCGCCGGCAATGCCCGTGCTGTTCACGACCCACTGACAGAAGTAGGACATGGAGCCGTTCTTGATCGCGCCGCTGGCCTGGAACAGCAGGTAGAACAGTATCGCGATCCACCACCACTTTTCACTCGTGACCGCGTGCAGTTGATCCTTGATGGACGGCGCGGCAAGGGACTCTCCTTCCTCTGCCGTGGTCATCGATTCCTCCGTCACGCGCTCGCGTGTGTACATGTACTGCAGGAAGATGGTCAGGGCGCTGAAGAGCGCGACGCCGATCATCACGAGCAGCCAACGGCCCTGATTGTTGCCCAGCACGTTCGCCACGAGGATCGGGAAGATCATGGAACCAAAGCCCATGACGCCCAGACCCGCGATGTTCGTGAAGGATGCGAGCGTCGCGCGCTGCCCGCTGTCGCGCGTGGAGACGGGGACGAGCGTCGAGTTGGCGGTGTTGTAGATCGGGTAGGCCACGGCGTAGTAGAGGTTGAACGCAATGGCGACCCAGACCATCTTGGCGACACCCTCAAAGGGGACGATGAACATGAGCAGGCTCGCCACGGAAAGCGTCAGCGCCGAGAGCAGCACCCACGGGCGGGCCTTGCCGGCCATGGTCCTTGTGCGCTCGATGAGCTGGCCCACGATCAGGTTAGAGGCGACAATGAATATCGTTGAAACCAGTTGCAGACCGGACAGGAACGCTGTGCTCAGCTGCAGCACGTCGGTAAAGTACTTGTTCAGAAAGCTCGTGAATATGCCGGAGGAGAGCAGCGCGCCGAACGGGCCGATCAGGTAGCCGATCAGCATTTCAGGCAGGCGCACATCGTCGGACTTGATTCTTGAAGGCGGGAGCTTGATGCCCCGCTTTTCCTTTGCGTGATCGCTCATGAGACAGACTTCCTTTCTGTGCGTGATGTCCATATTTATTGAAATATACAGGAACGGCTTTTCGCTGACAGGTGATTGGTTGGCGGGCAATACCGATGGTTGTTTCTATATTTTCTATGTAGTCATGAGATCAGGAACTCGGCAGAACCGTTAAAGCGCATGGGAAAGACGAACTCTACATGGTGCAGGGACTGTATAACTATCCTATCTTGTTTAAACAAGATTCGTGATCAGCAAAACTTTGTCTTGCACTGCAAATTTACGTATCTTTTAGTTACGATAGAACCGTAAAAGCCGCTTGGGAGGGACCGGAGTCCGCCGCCGTCTGTGACGGAAACAGGCGGACGGAGCGTCGGAAA
>CAYUZP010000193.1:0-3583 GCA_964449655.1 uncultured Oscillospiraceae bacterium | reverse complement strand
TATCACGATCTAAAACATCAGATCGCATATATCCGCAGTGAGCACAATGCGTCAATGCGGGAGGCACAAATCAATCGCCTCGAGAGCATCGTGCAAGATTATGAAGCGCAGTATGATACCGGCAACGCTGTGCTCGATGTGTTGCTAAATAGCAAGGAGATGCTGTGCAGGAGCAATCACGTCATCATGGAGTGTTTCGTTGACGCGAGGAACATGGGGTTCATGGATCCATTTCACATCATCAGCATTTTCGGCAACGCGATCGACAATGCCATCGAGCATGAATGCCTGATCGACGATATCGAAAAGCGGTTGATCAAGATCAATGTGTTCACAGAAAATCTATTCCTAGTGATCAACATTAGCAACTACTGTGAACACGTGGACCTGCTGCCGGGCGTTGATCCGAAGACCACAAAGGGGAATGCCGCGCTGCATGGTTTTGGAATCAAGGGCATCCGCTTGGCGGTCGAGCAATACGATGGCTGTGTGACGCTCTCGCAAAAGAACAACTGGTTTAACGTGCGCATACTGATCCCCATTCCCGAGGAAATGTTGCGCGCCTGATCATCGCAGGATTCCCATCAACAGCCGAACGACAACGAGAGGAGAGGTGACTTTATTGAAATATACGCTGAACCAGACGAATTATCATACATTCTCCATCTTTGAAGTGAATAAGCTGCCGGCACGCAGCTACTTCATTCCCTATCAGGATCGAGCATCTGCAGATGCGGTTTCGCTCAAAGAGAAGCGCTATGCTTCCCCGAAAGTACATTGTCTTAATGGTACCTGGGATTTTAGGTTTTATCCCCGTCCTACAGAGCTTCCCGAAACGCTGTGTACAGAGGATGTAAAATTTGATCACATCGATGTGCCTGCCTGTTGGCAATTTAGGGGCTTTGACAAGCCCTTCTATGTCAACATGCGCTATCAATTTCCTTACAAGCCACCGGTCATTCCCACCACAGAAAAGGTGGGCAAAGTCTTTTCGTGGACGGGCGTGGATCGTGGCATCGGCTTGCACTGGGTACAGCCCGATGATCAATATAACTTTGTAGGCGTCTATCGCCGCTTCATAGACATCGATGACGCGCAAAAGCGTTACACCATCAGCTTTATGGGCGTAGCAAGCTGCATGGATCTCTACCTCAATGGCGATTTTATCGGCTACTCCGAAGGTGCGCACAACACCGCCGAGTTTGACCTTTCCGGCAAACTGCACTCTGGAAAAAACGAGATGGTCGTCGTTGTCCATCGCTGGTGCAATGGCACATACCTAGAAGACCAAGACATGTTCCGCAACAATGGCATATTTCGCGATGTGCTGCTGCGCGAGGATGAACCAAGCGATCTGTGGGACATCGATGCGAAGACAAAAAAGAACGAAGACGGCACCTATGACCTGACGCTGAACGCTGTCACTTTTGATGATACATGCATGACTTTCACACTTGAAGGCGAAGGCGTACACGAAACAGCCCACGTACAGACGAAGGACCATCACGCGCAGGTCTGTTTCAGCCATCTGAATGTGCAGGAATGGAACGCCGAAGCGCCCATGCTCTACACCCTTTTCTTTGAGACGCCCAGCTGTTGTGTCCGTGAGCGCATAGGTTTCCGCACGGTGAGCATCGAAGGCGATGTCTTCCTCGTCAATGGAAACAAGATCAAGTTGAAGGGTGTCAATCACCACGAGACGTCACCTACAAACGGTTACACGATGACGCCGGATGAGATCGAGCGCGACGTATGCTTGTGCAAGGAATTCAATATTGATACGATACGCACATCGCACTATCCACCCGATCCGTTGCTTTTGGAATTGGCCGATGAAATGGGGATCTACATCGTGGATGAAAATGACCTTGAAACGCATGGCGCTTTTGCTCACCAGTTCCCGCCAAATTTTAACTCCATCAGCAACGATCCTAAATGGCAGGCGCATTACATCGACCGCATCACGCGGCTTTATCAGCGAGACAAGATTCACGGCAATACCGCTATCGTCATGTGGAGCTTAGGCAATGAGTCCGGCGGCTATCGAAACACTGACGCGATGTACGATTACCTCAAGGCCTATTCCGAGCTGCCCGTGCACTATGAGAGCGCGATACATTGCTCGCGACAGGCATATGATGTAGGCAGCGAGATGTATCCCAGTGTGCAGATGGTGCACGATGTCGGCGAAAAAAAACGCAAACAGGGGCGTCTTAACGACAGGCCCTATTTCCTCTGTGAATACGCGCATGCCATGGGCGTTGGCCCTGGCAACACCGAAGCCTACTGGCAGGAGATCTACCATTACGACAATCTCTTTGGCGGCTGCGTTTGGGAGATGATCGATCACGCCGTGCTGCATGAGGACGGCAATTACACCTATGGCGGCGATCATGGTGAGTGGGAGCATGACGGCAATTTCTGCGTTGACGGTATCTTCTATCCCGATCGTAAGCCCTCGACGGGTGCGTGGATCATACGCTACATATATCGTCCTATCCGCGTAACGCACGTGCAGGGTGATGCGTTTGAGATCTTTAACACCACTGCTTTTTCTAATGCCAGTCGCTATGCGCTGACATTCGCTTGGAACGATGGCAGCACTTCGACCATCCAAGCGAATGTTGAGCCGTTGTCCCGGACGGAAGTTCATGTACCAGTTGGTACGCAAGTGAACGGTTCGTTGTTTGTGACCGTCATAGCGGTGGACATGCTGGACGGCAAAGAGGTCAGCCGCGAGCAGATTGAGCTCAGGCGGACGGTAAACAGTGCGCCCAGGACACAACCGCTCGCCGAAAATTTTCGTGTGGAGGACAGCGGGCTCATCTGCGCTATGGATGGCATGACTGTTATGCATACAGCAGAGGAAGGGACGCTGCTCTATCGCGCTGGCACAGACAACGACACCGATATCTTCTTTCGAAAGGTTATGGCACCCTATGCCAACCAGAAGATCGAGCAGGTCTCTCAAGAGCAGTTGCCCAATGGCGTGCGCGTGGTGACGAGCATCTCAAATGGAGCACATCAGCGCTTCACTGTCACGGATCGTTATGAAGGCGTAGATGGTGGCGTGCTTGTAACCAGTGAGCTGCATTGTACCCGCGGAAAGGGCATTGTGCCCCGCTTTGGCAAGTGCTTTAGCTTAGATGCCGCGTTCGATGCGGTGGATTATTTCGCGCGCAGTGGAGAAAGCTACTGTGACATGAAAGAACAGTTCCCGATAGAGGAAGTTCAATGCAGCGTTGAGGACATGACCGAGCCAAACATCCGACCGCAGGAAAGCGGGAATCGCTGCGACTGCAGCCGTGCAAGCGTTTCAGATGGCAAGATCAGCGTGTGTTTTGAAGCGGTGGATGCGCCATTCGAGCTGGCGATCAAGCCCTACACCGATCAAGCGCTCTGCAACATGAAGCATCGCAATGATGAAGTGCGTACTGGTACATACGTCACGATCCAGGCATTTCAGCAGGGCATAGGAACCGGTGCCTGTGGCCCGGGCATCGACGAAAAATACCGTTATAGCGCTAAAGACGATTATCGGCTGAGCTTCATCATTCGTCTGAAGAGGGAAGATGGGCAGACT
>CAYUZP010000192.1:3311-3613 GCA_964449655.1 uncultured Oscillospiraceae bacterium | reverse complement strand
CGGTTATTTCATGGTGAAAATTAACCCTATCGTTCTTTCTTTAGTGATAGAGGCATGATGTTGGGGATGCACAATAGTAAAAAGTATGCTATAATGAATCTGTTCATCGATTCCCTATCGATAACCAGATAAGCAAAATTCTTTTTAAGACAGGTAACCTCAACCCATCTGATCATATTTTGTGCAATAGGCTATATTGATTTCAACTGCATTCATTCCTTCACGTCTTTTAACGATTTAATCGTATGTCGCGCACATCCCCGCTTTTTCAAGGAGGAACCATGGACAAGCATACCGGCGAA
>CAYUZP010000192.1:0-3301 GCA_964449655.1 uncultured Oscillospiraceae bacterium | reverse complement strand
TATAATAAACCCATTCATCGATACTCGGATGCGCGCAATCTTTTTTATAACAGGCAAACTCGGTCGATCAAATCACCTTTTTGACAATGGGACATATTGGCTTCAAATGCAATCTTCCCTTCGCGCTTGTTTAACGAAATGAACGGCATTTCGCGCACATCCCCGCTTTTTCAAGGAGGAACCATGGACAAGCATACCGGCGAAAACCGCCCATCGTCACCAAAGAAAAATGCGCTGACAACACCAGAGGAAAACAGTGAACCGACTGGTGAGGGCGGAAGCACCCAAACAAATCCCGGTACGATGGATGAATCACATGCCGCTGACACTGCCCATACCCCAAATGCAGACAACATGGGAAAAACCCAATCCGTTATCGTGTCGCGCATGCCCGAACCGGTGGTCACTTCATCCAAGACGCATAAGAAAAAATCTTCACAGCGTCTTTCCATATTCAAACCGCGCACAAAATATCCTAATTTTGTACTCAGCGTTGCCGTTTCCACCATTCGTCTGACAGTCATTCTGCTGCTATGTCTGATGTTGGCTTTGTTCGGCGCGCTCATTGGCATCGCCAAGGCATATGTCGACACAGCGCCAACACTCGATTTGGCCGCTCTTGACGATCAAGCGAAGACGTCGTTTATCTATGACAGCAAAGGCAACCTCATCACGGATTATAAGGGCACAGAGGATCGCGTCATGGTCTCCATTGACGAAATCCCCAAGATGCTGCAGAATGCATTCATCGCCGTCGAGGATGCCCGCTTCTACCAACACAACGGCGTCGATGTCAAGCGCATCTTCGGCGCCCTCATCGCCAATTTCACAACCGGTTCTATGCAGGGCGGCTCAACCATCACGCAGCAGCTCATCAAAGCGACTGTTCTTTCCAATGAGCAATCTTATAAGCGAAAATTGCAGGAAGCTTATCTTGCCATGGAGCTTGAGACGCGTTATACGAAGGATCAGATTCTCGAGTGCTATCTAAATACGATCTTCCTCGGTGGCAGTTATTACGGCGTGAAAGTCGCTGCCTACGGCTACTTTGGCAAGGAACTCGATGAACTGACGCTGCGCGAATGCGCGATGCTTGCCGGTCTGACGCGCAGCCCGAACTACTACAATCCACGCCGCAATTTTTATACTCGCAATACAGAAGGCAGCAACACATCCGCTATCACCAACAATCGCACGGATTATGTGCTGCGTCAGATGCTTGAAAATGGCTTCATCACATCACAGGAATATCAGGCAGCGCTAGATCAGAGCACAGCGCATGTTTTGGAAACCTCGCCCGCATCGACGGACATCTATGACTATCCATATTATGTCGAATATGCGATCAACGACGTCATCGACACTTTCCTTGAACTGAACGGGCTTGAGGACACCTCGGCCAACCGTTACGCGATGGAAAACGAACTGCGTACCGGCGGTTATAGCGTCTATCTCTGTATTGACACAGAGATTCAAGAAATCGTGGAAAATGCGCTTGCATCTTGGGATGACTATCCTCGTCTGCGCGATCCGTCTGATCAGATCTATCAGGCGCGCAACGCGGACGGCACATATACAGAGATTGAACAGCCACAAGCAGCAGCATGCGTCTTTGATTACCGCACAGGCGAGTTGAAGGCAATCGTAGGCGGGCGTTATAAGCCGACGATGCGCAAAACGCTCAACCGCGCAAGCGACATGACGATGCCTGTCGGCTCATCGATCAAGCCGTTAACAGTCTATGCGCCTGCGATTGATCTGGGTGCGTCACCTGCATCCATTGCTTACAATATGCCTGTGCCCATCTCAGGCTGGCGGGACGCGAATGGCAACGACTCATGGCCACAGAACTATGGCGGCGGTGGATATGCGGGCCCGCAGAGTTTCCGCGCTGCGCTGCGAAATTCGCATAACACATCTGCCGCACAAATCCTAATGAGCTACGTAGGTGTGCAGCGTTCCGTCGAGTATCTGCATCTGATGGGTATTCCTGACCAGAATATCAATGCGGATCCTTTCGGTCTTGCCCTCGGTTCATCGGGCATCACGCCGGTGCAAATGGCTGTAGCGTTTGGCACAATTGCAAACAAGGGCGTCTACCAGGAACCGCTGTCCTTTTCTGTGATTCTGGACAGTGACGGGCAGGTTGTTGTCGATATGCATCAGCGGCAGGATCGTCATCAGGTCTTCAAGCCTTCTACAGCGTATCTCGTCACGGATATGTTGAAAGAAGCTGTACAGAGCGGCACAGGCACACGCGCAAAGATCACCTCGCAGGTCGTCGCCGGCAAAACAGGCACCAATTCGGACAGCAAAGGCGTGTTCTTCGCTGGCATGACGGGCTGGTATTCCGCATCGGTCTGGATCGGACACGACAACTACAAATCCCTGACTTCCCGCGCGACGGGCGGCAACGCAGCTGCGCCGCTTTGGCAGTCGTTCATGGAAGAAATTCACCAAGCAAAAGATCTGGATTCACGTGAAATCATCGAAGGCAACGCGAGTGATTACGGCCTCGTGCGCGTGACCACGTGCGGCGTCAGCGGACAACTTGCTACCGATGCCTGTTATAATGACATCAACGGTTATGGCACTATTACGGACTACTGGTATGCGGACAACGTTCCGACAAGCTATTGCAGCATGCACAAGTCGGTCTCGATCTGTATGGACTCGGGATTGTTGGCGACAGAGTATTGCCCTGAAAGTTCAGTGCAGTCGCGCGGCATAGTGCTTATCCCACGCGGGCACCCGCTCTACAATTATATCGATAGCTATGGCGACACGATTCGGCAGTATCTCGGTGAATTCGCAACACTGACCAGCACGCAGGAGGTCAATGAACACATCTGCTACCTGCACGATGCATACACAGTGACGCAGCCATCACAGACCGATGCGCTCATCAGTGAGGCATATCAACTCACGTTGACTGCATACCAGCTTGTCGGATCATCGCCATATATCGACAACAATACGCGGCGGCAGATCAATACAGCCATCAGCGCTGTGCAGACGCTCATGAGTATCACCCCCATCGACTATAACGCACTGGCCAATGCGACAGCTAACCTGCGCAGCCAGCTGCAAGCAGCAGGATTGATGTGAGAGTGTGAGAAAACCAGCTGAGTTTTCATAAAGGTAAACAGACATAAATTGCAATATAAAGTCGCAACATTGAAGCGTAAAGGCAACACCGCACAAATAAGCGGAGTGTCATGTGGTGTTTTTCCGCCATATACTTCCTGCCAATTTCTCGATTTACGCCCAGTAATCCTCCGCCATTTGCAATCGCAGCTGA
>CAYUZP010000191.1:0-3685 GCA_964449655.1 uncultured Oscillospiraceae bacterium | reverse complement strand
TTGTTCTTCGTCCAGTACCAGCAACGGGTGAGCGGCGCTTCAACCTCGATCTCGCTATCGGCATATGCGCCGTCAGCAGGCAGCGTCAGCCCCTCTCCGGTCAGATAGAAGGTCACGATATCGCCTATCACGATCTCCTCGTCGCCGCGCAGTATGACCCAAACCGGATCGCGCCAAACGCCTGTGGCAGGGTTGTCTACCAGCACAAGAGCACATGGCTGGCCGTTGTAATCCGCGAACTCAGCGATTTTGCCGCGATAGGCGAAACGCTTGTCCACATAATTGGCGGGATTGCTCTGCAGCGCATCGTACTCGACTTCGATCTGCTTCTGGCGGAATTGCGTAAGGCCCTCCCTCTCGGTCAGTTCGCGCGTCAGCGTGATATCGACGATCGTCTCGGTAAAGCCCTTCGCCTTGGCGCGCAAGGAGAACGTCTCCGTCCCAGCCTTGTCCATCGTGATGCGCACGCTGAAATCGCCGTTTCTGTTCGCGGTCACATTGGTATTGTTGTCTTTTCCGGTGATATACACGGTCGCCTCCGGCTCTGTGACGCCGGTGATCAACACGTTTTCGCCCGTGAATGTCTTTTCCACAGGTTCGATGATCGTCAGATGCGCCGCAGGCATCTCATAGCGTATCGCAAAGGAACGCGAGGCGTCATCCGTGGAGATGGTCAGCGTCACATCGCCCGCGTCCGGCAGCGTCGCGTTCATCGAGAACGAACCGTCCGAGGCGGATGTCGTGCGACTGAGCGCGTAATTGCCGATCGTCGTGCGCACGGTGACGAGCGGTTCCGTGTGGCCCGTGATCGTCAGATTGGCGGAATTGGTATAGGCCGGAAGGCTGTCAACGGTCAACTCCCCCTCGCCCGAAAGCTCCTTCGCGATCCCAGGCGTGGGCACAGGGGACGGTTCCGGCGTCGGTGTAGGCGCGGGCGTCGGCGTGGGCGTAGGTTCGGCGATCGTGCTGAGCAGCGTCACGCGGCCCATGAAAGCCTCAAGGCGCGCTTCCTCCTCTTCCTCCGTCTGCTGACCTACGAGCGTCATGGTGAACTGATAGAGTCGCCCTAAGTGCACCGTCACATAGCGCAGCACGTCGACGGGCATGGTGCCTATCGTCGCTGTCGAGGACAGGCGCACACAGGTGAGGCTGCCGACGTTGACCCAATCGCACGTCTCATAAAGCCCGCTCTCGGCAAATTGCTGGAGGAACGCTGCTCTGCGGTTTTCATTCATCTGGCTCATCGTCTGCACATCGGCATACTCGTCCGACTTGACGACGCTGACGGTGATCTGCCCACCCGCCTCCTCAACGACTTCCATGACGACGCCTGTCGCGATATAATTTGCAAGCAGCGCGTCCTGCGTCGTGTTGAGTGAGGCGATGAAATCCGCCTGCTGCTCGAGATTGGTCTGCGTCAGCACGGTCTCCCCTTCCCCCTGCACGTAGCGGAAACCTTCATAGGGGAAGACATATGTGTTGCCCTGCGCCGCGGCCTGTATGCCGCAAAGCAACATGGCGATCAACAGCGCACAGGAAACGCGCTTCACCTGCTTCATGGGCCGCAATCCTCCTTATAGACAATCATTTGATATGACGCGATTATATCACATCGAAGGGCGGCAAGGCAAGCGCCCCTCAAATCGGCAGGATCCCTTTGCGGCGCTTTGAAAGATCCACATAGCGGCTATATAGCGATCCAAATGCAAAGAAGAGCAACAGATTGGGTATGCTCATCGCGCCAAGCGGCTGACTCTCCATCATGCCGGTGAGCAGTTCCACCACGACGAGCATACAGAGCACACGGTCTCCCGGCTGCGATTCATTTTCCGGCGCGAAAAACACATGTATCCACGGCTTGATCATCATGCATAGAAACGCCACCATCAGCGCAAAACCGATCAAACCAAAGTCCGCGATGAACTGCAGATATGTATTGTGCACAGCGACCGCGCCCGCCGCCTCATGAATGGTTCCCTGCACGATACGGCTGCCCGTCCGCCCCACGCCGTTGCCGATGATCAGGTGCTTTGGATCCTCCTTCCAGAGCGCGAACAGGTTGCGCCATATGGAAGTCCGATCGGAGAATGTGCTGTCCACCGCGGCGCGCTGAACCGAGGAAGCCAATTGCGGCTGGGCGCTGGAAGCATCTGTCACTTCTTCCGCGAGCACGGCACCCTGGTGTGGAACCGATCCGGCATCGGAGAGCGACACTCTGGCGCGCGCGTGATCGTAATGGAAAATCGCCAAATTCGTGAGCACACGCGCACCGCCGTACATCCCGACGATCACAGCGCCCGCCGCGAGCAGTGCAGCAGCGTGCCGTTTCGTGCGGTGTGTGATGTGCAGATGCGTGCACAGATAGCCATAACAGCCGACAGCCAACGCGACAATCAAAGCATAACGGGATGTACGGCTCTGTGTGAACACGATGGTGAGCATCGCCATCACGGAAGGAATCAGATATAGCAGCTTGGCGACCGTGTTCTTCCTCCGGCAGAAACCGATGAGCGGTATCAGCGCGCAGGCCATAAGGCTCATGGCGCTGGTGTTGTGATCCATGCTCAGCAGCAAGAGGTTTGCGCCGTCTACGCCATAACCGAGCAGATCGCTGCCCACCTGATACTGCGACACCGTCAGCACGCGGTAGAGCGCGGGTGCTGCCAGGCAAAGCGCAAACACAGCAAAGAGCGCGGCCACGCAGTCAAGCGTGCGCTCGCGACGCTTGGGATCCGCCTCGCTGAGCAGCGCATAGAGGCCGAAGAAGACGACGGTGTAATTAAACCAGCTGTTCATGTTATTGAACGTAATGCCAAAGCGTATCGCAAAAGGAATCACGATCCACGAGAGCAACAGGAACAGTGTCGTCAGATCAGCGCGTGATGAGGCGTGTGGATTCCGCGCGCGACGGTTCAAGCGGAGCAGACACAGCGCCATGCCCCACGGCACGATCACGAGTGACGATATGAGCTCGACGCGTTCACGAACCCAGAACAGGGCATCCATGCGTATCAAAACCTGCGTGACATATGCGGCAAAGAAGTAGAGCGCTTCACTGTCTGCCAGGCGCATCAGCACACGGCTGATCGAAGAGGAAACCCAATCGGGCACCATAGAGTAAAGTCCTCCCTCACTGTTGTCTTTGAAGAGATGCGATCATCGCTTTTCGCTTCCTGTCGTGGAAATGCGTCAAAGCCTTCTCCACCCATATGACGAATGACGACGCCAAATCGCTCCAAGAATCCCAGATGATTATTTTATCATTCTTTTCGCCCTTTGTACAGATTCGTATGTTGTGCGTTTAAATGACGTCATATCAAGCTGCTTTGACAAGCTTTCGTCATTTGATCTCCTTTCAACTCGTTCAACCATTTTAACATCGTGTTTCCTGAGATTGAGGAGAATCGTGAATAGGGATCGCATCGTATGCCGTTCATTGCGCGTCGTCACTTATCGCCGATATACGCACCTTCATGCTGCGATCTGCAGCATGTCGTCACATTGCGTCAGCAATAAGCATGGAAAGCGTCATCGCATCGATCATGGCGAATAGAATTGCAGCTCTTTGGCGCATCGGCCCGTACTTTGCTTTTAAACCGTTGTAGGCATGTTGATTAAAGCGAGGATCCCTTAAGGCAACACCGCATAATAGCGTTCTATGGAAACTAAGCAGAGGTTATGTTGG
>CAYUZP010000190.1:0-3709 GCA_964449655.1 uncultured Oscillospiraceae bacterium | reverse complement strand
CATATGTGCATCGCTGGGAAAGCGCTCCGTATCTGTGCCGATTACGGATATGACAACTTGCACGCTTGTATGCCCTATACCGGTGACATCTTCAATCTCGTCGTTCAGGTTACCGATGTGAACGTCAAGCTCATCAAGATGCGCGAGAAGTTCTTTCATCATCCTGCGCTGAAGCGGAGTCATCACACCGTTCAGATCATCGATGATCTCCTCCTTTGATGCTTTGAGATTATGGGCGATCACTTTCTTCTCATACATCTCGTCATATTTCTCGCTGTCAATGGAAGCACCGGTGATAAGATACTTAAGAATGCTTCGGGCGCTCTTGCCGTTGATATCGGAAACAGTTCCTGAGAGTTTGATATTCGCGCCCTCCAGCATTTTTGGAGACGGTTCAGTTCCCGCCCCCCGTTCTCCGACAAGGCTCTTACGGTAGCTTACAAGCTCGCGAAGCTCACGTTGATCCTTTGCAGGTATATAACTCGCTCGAAGCAATCCATGATGAAGGAGATCAGCGATCCACTCAGCATCCTTCACGTCCGTCTTCCGACCGGGAACCGCTTTCATGTGGCGGGCATTGATCACCATTAATATGAATATCCGCAACTATTTCGTCCAATCTCGTGCAAATTTTTTTACTGCTGCTGTTCTCGCAGAGGAAGTATTTCCCGAAAATCAGCGCAGATCATCTACCGATATGGCTTTTGCCAAAAGGTACATTTTTTTGAAAAAGCTGCTTTACCATGTTACTGAGAGGAGAAGAATGAATGAACAGCTACGGTGGTCAAAGTGTTGAAACATTGTTACGTAAAGATCGAGAGCTCCAGGCTGCCCAGAAAAGACAGCTGGAAGAAGGTTTGGTTTATGCTGACAGATATGTCAACAGGCAGTACTTGGTTAATCTCGATGTACACACCGCCATCCGTGTTCAGAGGCCCTCCTATCAGTTTTTGAGACTATACCACATCGAAAAGTTTATTTTCGATGCCAACGAAGATATCAACGATAAGCTCATCAGCGTCTACGGGGCTCTTAACACAATCCGTTCGAATGTCATTATCGTTATTCAATCTCATAAGGATGGCGTTGAGTTCTATATGGGAACGAGATGTGAGCAGGCATCAACCGCTGGTTATATATTGGAAAAAGCTTTAAAGGGTAACTTTGGCGGAAGCCAGATCGAGAACCTACCATCAAATCGAATCCAAAACGTCCTTGCGGACAGAATCATTCCTTCAAGCGATGAAACGAAATGCGTTTCCTCTGTTACGTTGGTTCCTTCTCTGCGCGATGAGGAAAAAGAACATTTTGTTCAGGGTATAGAAAAAATGATTGACGCGATGGCAGGACATGATTTCACCACTATATT
This sequence comes from uncultured Oscillospiraceae bacterium, assembly GCA_964449655.1. Taxonomy (GTDB): domain Bacteria; phylum Bacillota; class Clostridia; order Christensenellales; family Aristaeellaceae; genus Ventricola. The sequence goes on along the minus strand of CAYUZP010000190.1, from coordinate 2,340 downwards.
GATAGCTGAACCTATGGATCAGACTGCTATCGAACGAAAAAAACGTGGTCTGGAAGAGCTTTACGCGACTATATCTCCATTTGCAGAAACTACGTTAACATATGGTACAAACGCAAGTTATGCTGTTGCCGATGGTACCTTTTCTTCCTTTGCTGATTCCATCAATAATAGTGTAACTAACAGCAACAGTGAAACCTACTCCGAAAGCTCAACCGAAACTGACTCATCCTCCTCAAGCTATAATTTTAGCAGTAGCAGCAACGACGGTGGATCATCCAGCTCATCTGGTTCAAGTTTTTCGAGCGGTCATTCAAGCAGCCAGACATATGGTTCGAGCTATAGCTGGTCAAGAGCAGTTACAAGCGGGCAGACACAGACTACTTCAAGTGGTGTTAATCAAACGATAACTAATACCGTTGGCGAAAGTCGAACCGTAACGATCAAGCAGATAAACAAATCGGTTTCAGAGTTGATGGAGCGAATCGACCAGCAACTCGAAAGAATTCGTGCGTGCGAAGCATTTGGACTTTGGTCATGCGCAGCTTATTTCGTGTCCGATGATATTCAAGTGTGCACTATCGCCGCTAGTAGCTTCAGGGCATTAATAGCTGGCGATAATAGCTATTTAGACAAAGCCTATATCAATATATGGGACAGTGCAAACAGTCGCGCTACAAACACAATTCTCCAGAGCATTGCTTATGGACTCCATCCGACTATTGAGTTGCCAAGATCAAATATGTTTGAAGCACAGATGGTTAAACCTACTGTCCTCGTCAGCGGCAAGGAATTGCCTGTTTTTATGAGCCTACCCAGAAAATCAGTACCTGGGCTTGTTGTTGACAACATGGCTTCTTTCGGTCGAACTGTTTTTAATCCGTATGAAGTCCCTTCGAATCCGCACATTGATCTTGGTGTTGTAATGCATAAGGGAATTCCAAATGAACATCTGTCTGTATCGCTTGATATGGAAGAGTTCAGGTCACACTGTTTTATTACCGGGTCGACAGGCTCGGGAAAATCAAACACAACATATAAGCTCCTGGAATCCTTTATTTCCCAAAAAATAGGCTTTCTTGTAGTTGAACCAGCTAAGGGAGAATACAAAATCGCGTTTGGCAATTTGCCCGGCATTAATATTTTCTGGACGTTAGATAAAGTGTATCCCTTGCTTCGTTTAAATCCTTTTTCCTTCCCGCCGAGCATCCATGTGCTTGAGCATATGGATAGGTTGATTGAGATTTTTAATGCTTGCTGGCCATTATACTCAGCCATGCCTGCTATCCTGAAGTCGGCTGTAGAACGGGCGTATATATCTGTAGGTTGGGATTTGAAGAATTCTTTACGAATCCCCATAACACATCGTGAATTCCCCACTTTTGAAGATCTGTTGCGTGAGCTGCCGAAAGTCATCAGGGAGTCAAGTTATTCCGCTCAAACGAAGGGGGATTATATCGGTGCGCTTGTTACACGCATCAGTTCACTGACAAACGGCATTATGGGCAGCGTCTTTTGTAGCGACGACGAAATACCTGACTCCGTGTTATTTGACAAGAACACAATTGTCGATTTAAGCAGAGTCGGCGCGTCCGAGACTAAATCACTTCTGATGGGCATCTTAGTGATGAAGTTAAACGAGCATCGTATGGATCAGGGCGCTGGAATGAACGCCAGACTGAAACACGTAACAATACTGGAGGAAGCGCATAATCTTCTTCGAAGGACAAACACCGTTCAATCGTCTGAAAGTGCCAATGTAGCAGGAAAATCGGTTGAAATGATAAGCAATTCAATCGCTGAAATGAGGACTTATGGCGAAGGATTTATAATTGTTGACCAGTCTCCGACTGCGGTTGACATCACAGCTATAAAAAACACAAATACAAAGATCGTAATGAGACTTCCTGAAAAAGCTGACTTTGAAGCAGTCGGAAACTCATTTGCCCTGTCCGATGAGCAGATCAGAGAAATTGCCAGACTCCCGCGTGGCGCAGCGATTGTCAGCCAAAGCGGGTGGATCGAGCCTGTGATGGTTTACGTGCATAGAGCCGGAGAGCTTTACGAATCAACAATGCCTGAACCTGCCGCGCATCAAAAAGGTGATATTATTGCCAAGTTTATTGCCATGTGTGTGAAAGATGCAGAAAATATGTACTTCAATGAAGTGGCGATACGAAAATTTCTTCGTTTAAGTCATTTGCCAGGAACTCAACAAGACGATTTGATAAAAAACTACAAGAGGCTTGAAAGGGAATGCAAAACCGCTCATGAGCTTAAAACAGACATTGAAGTAAAATTTATCATCGAATCAATTGGTTGTGCAGCTTTGGTTGACATAAA
>CAYUZP010000189.1:0-3802 GCA_964449655.1 uncultured Oscillospiraceae bacterium | reverse complement strand
CGTACAATTGCTCAATCTTGCTTTTCCGTGCTTCTGTCCGCTTTGATTCAGGGATCGTCAGCAACTTTCGGCTGATCTTTTTCTTCCCTGACCTCTGTTCCCGCTGTTCTCCTTTTCGGACTTCATCCAGTGCGTCCCAAGAGCACCTTCTTTACGGGAAACTTCACCTCTATGCTTCGTATATACCATGGTTCCCGTATCCCTATGGACTGCTTCAATCCATCTGTCAGCCCTTCTATCCTCGTTTCCATACCTCTGAGTATACCATATTTTTACAATTTTGGGAGTAGAACCGTTCTATCCTCGGACCCTTTCGCGCTGAATCCATAACATTTCAGCTCGTCTGCACATCAAGTGACATGCACGCACAAGGTGACTATCCCCGGCGAGCGCTTTACGGCTCAGACAGAAAAGCTTCTATTGCTTTACACGCTTGTGTGAATGGTTCATCCTGCATATCGAGCCAGAGGATGTCCGGACAGCGCCTGAACCAGGTCATCTGTCTCTTCGCAAATTTCCGAATCGCAAGCGTCAGTTTTTGGATCATCTCATCCCTGCTTGGGATTTCGCCGAGCAGATATTGCGTGATCATGCGGTATTCAAGTCCAAGCCCGAGCAAAAACGCGCTGGGCACGCCTGCGTCAAGAAGCCCCTGCACCTCCTCGATCATCCCCTGTTTGATCCGCATGTCCACCCTTTCCTCAATGCGCTGTGCCAGCACGTCACGAGGCCAGCTCACGCCGAGGCGAAGGGCGCGATAGCGCGCGCACTTTCCGGGCAGCGCGTCATCGCCGTCGTGAATGCGTTCGAGCATGCGCATCACGCGGTTTCGATTGTTGCGATCCACTTCGACATCCGGCAACCTCTCGACGAGCATCGCGTACAACTCGGGCGTCGTCCTCTGCTCAAGCTCGGCGCGATAGGCGAGGTCAGGCGATGTACTTGAAATCTGGTAGCCGTCGAGCACAGCATCGACGTACAGCCCCGTTCCGCCGACGATCATCGGCAGATTTCCGCGCGCGAGGATGCCGTCGATCACCGTGTAACTCATGCGCTGAAAATCCGCCATCGAGAAGAACTCCCCAGGCTCCCGCACATCGAGCATGTGATGCGGCACGCCGCGCATCTCATCTCTTGTGATTTTGCCGCTGCCCAGATTAAGTCCACGATATACCTGCCGAGAATCCGCGGAGAGGATTTCCCCGCCGAACCGGAGCGCCAGTTCAACGCCAAGCGCGCTCTTCCCGGATGCGTTCGTCCCCACGACAGCGATCACCTTGGGCAGATTCTCCATTCGCTTCACCTCGTTCATCGATTGAGTGATGGCCACATCAAAAGTGATGTGACAAGCAACGCGCGCATGCACTTCCCCGCAACCGCTAAAGACGTCGCGGCGCTTTCAGTTCGCCTTTTAAAACCCGCTCCGGCTGCAAACGACGGGATCGATATCCCGTTCACATCTGTGAGAAGCTTATTCCTTATCCCTCTTCCTCGTCGTCACCGCACGCATGAAAACCGGCGATACCGCGGCCCCGACAGCGATCGCCGCGACCTTCTGCACAGCGCGCATCATCGCGGAAGCGGCTTGCAAACCGTTGTCCTCGACCAGCGAAAGCATCGCGCTGTAAAAGTCATATCCTGGAACGAGCGAAATCAACGCGCAAAACAAAAACACCGTCGCGGGCATGCGCATGATTCGCGCTTCGAGTTCACAGAGAACCGAGATGACCACCGTGCCTAAAAAATAACTGCCGATGATGCTCATTCCCACAAGCCGATACAGCGCCAAATAGACCATATAACCGATCAGCGCGATGACCGAGATGGGCAGAATCGTCTTGCGCGGAGCATTGAACAGCACCGCAAAACCGATCGAGCTGCCGAATACCCCCAATGCGCACAGGACAAACTCGCGAATCATAGAATGCCTCCCAGCGCCGCCATCAATTTCAATCCCACATATACGCCCAGCGCGACCGACGCGGCCAACAGCAGTCCCTCCACCGCGCGCGCCAGACCGGAGACGAGATCGCCGTACATCGTGTCCCGAACCGCCGTCGTCATCAGCAAACCCGTGAGCAGCGGCATGATCCCTGCGATGATCGTCGCGTTGATGCTGCCATACGGCACAACCCGCGCAACGGCCTCCGCCATGACCGATGCAATCAGTCCTCCCGTGAAATTGCCAAACAGCGCGCCCATCGCCATGTGTGAAAAAAGGGGTTGAACGGTTTGAATCAGCAAACCCGCGACAAACGCAACACAGAATGTCCCCAGTCCGCCGCCGAACATCAGGCTGACCGATCCGCACGCCAGCGCGCACGCCAGCACCGTGACCCGCCGGCTTCTGCCCGGCTCGCGCATGACCGCTTCCAGAGCATGCTCGACCTGCTCAATCGTCATCCCACCGCATGCTGCATGCCTCGAGATGTCGTTGACCATTGCCAGTCGCTTCATATTCGTGCCGCGACGGCTGATGCGCCGCACGCACGCACGCCCACACGTCTCCACAAAGATCGACGTCGGGAACGCAACGACATGCACCTGTCCTAAGCCCAATCCCTTTGCCATGCGCATGACCGTCTCTTCCACGCGGTACGTCTCCCCGCCGTTTTCAAGCACCATCTGCGCCGCCGTACACAGCGCTTCAATCGCCCGCGTCTGCCGGTCCAGTCCGGACAGCTCCTCGGGTTCCGGTATGCCCTCTTCCTTTTCCATGCTATCCAAGAATTCACGCCTCCCCCGCAACAGCATTCGAAACGATCGCTCAAAACCGCAGGGCGGATATCTTCCATCCCGAAGATGTCCAAATCACCCACTGCGTTCAGTTCATAATCATACACCATATTGGAAAATCCCGCAACATTCCAGATCACGCGGTGTCGGAAATCGATCCTTGGCTGTCCGGCGATATCGCTTCGCCTGGTTTCACATCCGGTTTCCTCTCACATCAATGCGGATGACAACCGATAAAAAGAGCCGCTGCCCGAAGGCAACAGCTCTGAACAGTTCGTCATAGCCCTCAACGAGTGTCCCTGTACAGGAGTTCCGTTCGATAGGTTCTAAACCGTCACTCGACCACCACAAAGGTATCCATGATGTTCTCGGCGTTGACAATGTCGCCGGTCTTGAGGATGTTGACCTTATAAGAAGCACCTTTCACCAGTGAAGCGGCGAGCGCTTCGGCTTCTTCTTTGGTCATCGCACCAGTGCGCATCACTTCGAAGAAATTCGCGCCGCGCACAGAGTCCACAGGACCGCTGATGAACTCAGCACCCTCGTTCGCCCCCTGATTGCTGTACACGTTTCCGTCATAATCGTCGTCCACGCGGGCACACACCTGCACATACCAAACATCCGGATCGTAGACGAAACCGTCCTTTGCAAACGCAAAGCCCTTCGCCAAATTCCAGTTTTGATCGGCCAAGCCTGTTGCCACATCGTTTGTGTACATGTTCGCCTCTACAGGCACAACGCCTTTGTTCAGGAACACATCATAGCCATGCATGACCAGGACATCCACGTCATCCACCAGCGTGATGGTCACCTCGCCGCCCATGTGCTTGAACGGTCCGAGATCTTCCAATGTGCTATCCTTGATAGATGCACTCGTGATATCAGTCTTGATGCGGATGCCGTCGTACTCGTAATACGGACTTGAATTTTCTTTCTTATCAGAGATGCCGTCGACGCTGAACTGCGGATCCGCGCTTTCGTAATCCTCCAGATACGCTTTCGTATAATCACTGTAGAGGATAGCGCTGGCACGCTTTTCGCAGAAGTTGATTACTTCTTCCTTGCC
>CAYUZP010000188.1:0-3826 GCA_964449655.1 uncultured Oscillospiraceae bacterium | reverse complement strand
ATCAGGTGGGCGACACCATCGAGGACTTCTCCTTCACCACCTACGACGGCAAGGAGTACTCCCTCTACGAGACGCTCAAAGAGAAGGACATGGTGCTCATCAATGTCTGGGCGACTTGGTGCGGCCCGTGCCGCTCTGAGTTCCCCTACATGGAGCAGGATTATCAGAAGTTCAAGGATGACGTGGAGATCTTCGCGCTGTCCTGCGAGCCCGAGGATACCGATGACGTGATCGCGGATTTCGTCGAAGAGATCGGCATGAGCTTCCCGACGGGCCGCGATACGCCCAACATGGCGGACGCCTTTGGCGTGACCGGCATCCCGACATCCATCGTGGTCGACCGCTATGCCAAGATCTGCTGCATCATCGTCGGCTCGCAGTCCGAGGGTGCGTTTGAGCGCCTGTTTGCCGCATATGTGGGCGACGATTACACCGAGTCGAAATACCTGGACAGCATCCCGCCCTATGTGCCCGACGTCGAGGCGACGGATCCCGCTGAACTGGCCGTGCTGAACGCGGAAGGCAGCGAGTTCGCATTCACCAACCCCGAGGACGAGTACAACTGGCCTGTGGCGCTTGGCGAAAAGGACGGCAAGACCGTCGCCGAGAGCACGAACACCGGCAAGGTCTCAAGCGTATCCTTGGTCGATACGACGATCACCGCGCAGGAAGGCGACGTGCTGACGTTCGACTACAAGACCTCCACCGAGGCGGGCTATGACTTCCTGGTCGTCTATCTGAACGGCGAAAAGGTCAAAGTCAACAGCGGCGAAAAGGATTGGGCCGCTGCCGTGGTGCCCTTCCCCGACGCGGGCGAATACACCGTCTCCATCGGCTATGAGAAGGACGGCGCGTCCAACGCGGGCGAGGACAAGGTCTGGTTTAACAACGTGAAGGTGCTCACGGGCGACGAGGCCGCGGATGCGATTGCCGCGCTGCCGGTCTATCCGGTCAGCGATGCCGTGACGCTGAGCGTGCTGAACGAGGGCGCCAAGGAGATCGTGTTCATCGATCAGGCGAGCGGCGAGGAGATCGACATGTTCGGCGCGCCGGCGTACATCATCCCGGGCGAAGAGGCGCAGTTTGCCGCGACGCTCACGGAGCAGTACAGCCCGGTTGGCGCTGCTGCGCAGACCGCCAGCGGCGTGACCTACATGCTCAGCGATATCCTGGACGGCGACGTGTACACCTTCTCCGGCGATTTCAACAACATCTACAACTATGTCGCGCTCTATCCGGATTCCGGCGCGTATGACGACATGCAGTCGATCTACTACTTTGGCACAGAAGAGGATGTGGACGCGTTCCTGACCTCTTACTATGGCGACGCCTACGGTTGGGCCTACGCGGACGGCTCGCCCAAGCTCTCCGAGAGCGCGGAGGCTGAGCCGGAAGAAGAAGCTGACGTGGCGGATCTGCCCGCCGAGGTCGATTATCGCCTGCTCTTCGTCGATCAAAACGGCGATCCCGTTCCCGGCATCATGGCCAATGTCTGTGACGATGACACCTGCACGGTGATGACCGCGGATGAAAACGGCGTCGTGGCGTTCACGAAGGCCCCGTTCGCCTATCACATCCAGGTGATCAAGGTTCCGGATGGCTACACATTTGACAAGACACAGGAGTTCTACATCGACATCGCGGGTGGAGATACGACGTTCGATGTGACGAAAGACTAAAGCCGATTAAGTACAACAAGGGCGCGTCTCCAAGCGAGGCGCGTCCTTTCATGAACGGTTGAAATCCGCACGGGTTTTACAAAAAGGAAGAACGACAAAGGGGGAGAGATCGTGATGAAACGAAAGATACTCGCGCTCGCCGCGGGCGCGTTGATCCTGTTCGCTTTCAGCTGCGCGTGGGCGGAAGAGCCGCAACAGAGCGATGCCGTGAGCCTGACACTCGTCAATGAGGACGCCAAGGAGATTCTGCTCATCGACAACGAGACAGGAGAGGGAACCGATCTGCTGGGCGGAAAGATGTATATCGTCCCGGGCGGGGAGGCCACGTTTGTCGCCACATTGGCGGATGCGTACGATCCCGCCGAGGCGTCCGCGGAGACGACAGACGGCAGCTTTTTGCTCAGCGATCTGCTCGTGGATGGGCAGTATCGGCTGACCGCGAGCTTCCGCGAGGACTACGGCTATGGTGCCGCGGGCATTTACCCCGATCCCACCGATTACAACAACGTGGTTTTGGTTTATTTCGTGCCCGATGAGCAGACAGCGGACGCATTGGTGAAGATGTTCGGCGATTTTTCCTGGGTGTACGCCGATGGCTCCGAGAGGACGACCGAGGAACTGCATTACGCGCAGGTCGGCGATGCCATGGAGGACTTCACGTTTACCACCTACGACGGCAAGGAATACACGCTCTCCGAGGTGCTCAATGAAAAAGAGCTGGTCATGATCAACATCTGGGCGACCTGGTGCGGCCCGTGCCGTCAGGAATTCCCTGCGATGGAGGAAGCCTATGAGGCGTATCAGGACAGGGTTGAGATCTTCGCGCTGTCCTGTGAGCCGGAAGATACAGACGATGTGATCGCCGACTTCGCGGCCGAGTACGGCATGACCTTCCCCGTGGGCAGCGATACGCCGAACATCGATGACGCGTTTGGCGTCACCGCGATACCGACATCCATCTTTGTCGATCGCTTCGGCACGATCTGTCTGGTCGAGACCGGTTCACACACGAATGTCGACGACTTCACCCGCGCGTTTGACATCTTCCTTGGCGAGGATTACACCGAATCAAAGCTGCTTGATGGCATCCCGCCCGCTTTGCCGGACATCGAACCGCTGAGCAGCGAGGAGCTGTCCGCCGCGCTGAACGCCGAGGGAAGCAGCTTGGTCTTTACCAACGATGAGGACGAATACAATTGGCCCGTGGTCGCGGATGAACAGGATGGAAAGGCTTGCGTCGTCACCACGAATACCGGCGTCAGCAGCAGCGTTTCCGCGTTCCACACGACCGTCACCGCGCAGGAGGGCGATGTGCTGGCCTTTGAATACAAGGTCTCCACGGAGTCGGGCTATGACTACGCGCGCGTCTACCTGAACGGCGAGGCGAGAAACCTGGCCAGCGGCGAGCGCGACTGGGCGACCGCTGTGATCCCGTTCCCTGCCGCGGGTGAATACGATGTGAAGATCTGCTACGAGAAGGATGAAGGGGGCGACGCGGGCGAGGACAAGGTCTTTTTTGCCGACGTGCGCGCGCTCTCCGGCGATGCGGCGCAGGCGGTCATCGACGCGCAGCCGGTCTATCCCAGGAGCGATGCCGTGTCGCTGACGATGACCAACGAGGATGCCAAGCTGGTCACGTTCTACACGTCGACAGGCCGTGTGACGGAGGTCATCGTGGGTGCCGATCTGTATGTGCTCCCAGAATCGGAGCAGGGCAATTTCACCGCGACCATCACGGAAGGCGTCGATCCGATCAACGCGATCATCCACACGAGCGACGAAAGTTTCCCGATTGCCGATGTGTTTGACGGCGAGGGCTTCAGTTTCTCCGTGAACAAGAGCGATCCCTATGGCTCTGTCGATCTCATCACGGACGAGGGCGATTACTGCTCGATTCTATTCTTCAGCTCTGAGGAAGCGATTGATCAGTTTTTGATCTCGGCATACGGCGAAGGGGAAGGCGCTCCGTCGATCACGTGGGCCTACGCGGACGGCTCGCCCAAGACTGCCCAGAGCGCGGAGGTTGAGCCGGAAGAGGAGGCGCAGGAGGCTGACGTGACGACTTTGCCCGCCCAAGTCGATTACCGCTTGCTCTTCGTCGATCAAATCGGCGATCCCGTTCCCGGCATCATGGCCAATGTCTGTGA
>CAYUZP010000187.1:0-3850 GCA_964449655.1 uncultured Oscillospiraceae bacterium | reverse complement strand
TGTGTACCACCCAGGTCTCTATCTCTCACGAATTGACTGTATTTCGCGTTCTTCTTGATTCTGTATCGTTTTCAAGGATCAGGCCTGTCAGTTCCGCAACCGGGGCTCCTAGGTGAATTACACGCTTGACGCGCTTTGTCTCACCTTGTCGCTCCCTGACAGCTTGTTTAGTATATCACCCTCACCCTTAGCTTGTCAATACCTTTTTTATCCTTTTGGAAAACTTTTTTTGTGGTCTCCTCTCTTTACTGACAAACCTTGCGTATTTAATCCAAAATCTGCTTGATCAATAAAAGCAGCAAATCGCCCCAGCCCAGCGGATCACGGTGATAAGCCGCTTCACATCCTTTTGCATCGCTGAATCGATCGGTCCATACATCCCAAAACGCTTTCGCGCTTGACGCACTTTTGCGGGCGGCGATATAATCATGTAACGATGAGCAGTCGGCTATAAGCGATTCTGACCGACAGGCATCGATATAAAGTGCGAGGTGATTCGGCATGGACGAGGCATTGACCCAGCTGCGCGAGGTTTTCGGCTATGAGCACTTTAGGCCCGGGCAGGAAGAGGTGATCTCGGCCATCCTGCGCGGGCAGGACGTGTTGGCGGTGATGCCCACCGGCGCGGGCAAATCGCTCTGTTATCAGGTTCCCGCGCTCGTGCTGCCCGGCATCACGCTCGTGATCTCGCCGCTCATCTCGCTGATGCACGACCAGGTGAACGCGCTGATGCAAAACGGCGTACACGCGGCCTATCTCAACAGCGCGCTGACGCCTCGCCAACACAAGCTCGTGCTTAAAAACGCGCGTCTCGGCGTTTACAAAATCCTGTATGTCGCGCCGGAGCGCCTGTCCACGGAAACGTTCCTGTCCTTCGCGCAAGAAGCGACGCTCTCGCAGATCGTCATAGACGAGGCGCATTGCGTCAGCCAGTGGGGACAGGACTTCAGGCCCGGTTATCTGCAGATCAATCCGTTCATCCGCTCGCTGCCCGTTCGTCCTCGCGTCAGCGCGTTTACAGCGACGGCGACGGAGCGCGTCAAGCGCGATATCACCCGGCTGCTCGGATTGCTGGATCCATTTGAGCTGACCACGGGCTTTGACCGGCCCAACCTGTTCTTCGAGGTGCGTCGCCCCGTCGACCGCGACGCCGAACTGCTCCGCTTTCTGCGCGCACACCGCGAGCAGAGCGGGATCATCTACTGCGGCACGCGCAAGGGGGTTGAAGAGGTCACGCGCATGCTCGGGGAAAACGGCATCGCCGCCGTTGGCTATCACGCGGGCATGGACGACATGAGACGGCAGGCGGCACAGGAGGATTTCGTCAATGACAAAGCACCTGTGATCGTCGCGACCAACGCGTTCGGCATGGGCATCGACAAATCCAACGTGTCCTTTGTCGTGCACTACAACATGCCCAAGGATATCGAGAGCTACTATCAGGAAGCGGGACGCGCGGGACGGGATGGCGAGAGCGCGGTGTGCTGCCTGCTGTATCAGCCTCAGGATGTGCGGCTCAACACATACCTGATCGAGCACGCGCAGAGCGACGCGCCGATGGATGAAAAGACGCGGCAGGCTGTGCAGAGCAATGCCAAGGAGAGGCTTCGGCAGATGACGTTTTACGCGACGAGCCGCAGCTGTCTGCGCGCGCGGATCCTTGAATACTTTGGGGAAAAGCCGGTTTGGGAGCGCTGCGGCAACTGTTCCGTCTGTCTGGCGGGCATAGAGCAGCGGGATGTGACGCGCGAGGCGGGGCAGATCGTCTCCGCCGTCATCGCGCTTGGCGGGCGGTATGGAAAAGCGCTCACCGCGCAGATGCTCAGCGGAAAGATGAACGAGCGGGTGCGGAGCAAAGGGCTGAACACGAACAAATCGTTTGGAATACTCGCACAGGAAGGCGAGGACAACGTGCGCGCGATCATCGACGAGCTGATCGCCTGCGAAGCGCTGCAGGTGACGGGCGGCGAGTATCCGCTTTTAAAGCCCGGACCGCGTGCGCGCGAGGTGCTGCGAGGGGATGAGCCCATCCGCATACCGCTAAAACCACGGGGCGCGTCCAATATGCCGCGCGGCGCTAAAAATGTGCGTCCCGCGGTCAACGAGCGGCTATTTGCGCGTCTGTCCGCGCTCAGGCGGCGCATCGCAAGCGAGCAGCGCGTTCCTCCGTTTATCATATTCAGCAACATGACGCTGCGGGACATGGCGGTGAAGCGTCCGGCAACGCGTGAGGAGATGCTGCGCGTGGACGGCGTTGGAGAGTGGAAATTCGCGCATTATGGCAGCGCTTTTTTGGCGGAAATCGCACGGTTTGAGGAGGAAGACCATGATTGAGCGCGCGCAAAGAACCGTTTCCCGCCTGATCGGAAGCCATGCCGTGACAGCGCTGGCGTGCACCGTGCTTTCCGCGATATTGCTGCTCTTCTGTTCGCAGAGTTCGCCGTTGTATCCGCTCAACCTGTGGGGTGATGCGAATTGCCTGTTCACGGTCGGGCGTGTGATGCGCGCGGGCGGTGTGCTCTATCGCGACATCTATGAACAAAAAGGTCCGACGCTGTACGCGCTGCACGCGCTGGCGGCGCTCATATCGGATACGGACTTTTTGGGTGTATATGTGATCGAAACACTCGCGCTGGCTGCCGCGCTGTTCTTCGCGGTGCTGACGCTGCAAAGGCGCATGTCGCGTGTGGCGTCTCTCTCGTGCGCTGCGCTGCTCTTTTCGCTGGTGCTGACCAGTCCGTCCTTTTGTCAGGGGGACAGCGCGGAGGAACTCTGCCTGCCGCTTCTGACAGCGGCGGTGTACGCGGCGCTTACAGGGCGGCGTTCGGGGCCGATGCGCGCAAGTCGGCTATTTTTTTGCGGCGTGCTATCCGGGCTCGTGGCGACGGTGAAGTACACGCTGCTGGGTGCGTTCATCGGGCTGTGCCTTTGGGAAGGGGCGCTTTGCCTGTTTAGCGACTCTGCGGCTTGGCGTGCGCGCGTGATGCGCTTGCTTGGACATGGCTGCGCATTTTTAACGGGCATGGCGCTGCCGATTACGCTCTGGTGCGTCTATTTCGCGGCCAACGGCGCGCTCGGGGACTTTTACACGGCGTACATCTACAACAATATCTTCCTCTATCATGCGGACGGATCGGACTCGCTTCGGGAGCTGCTCGCGCTTTTGCGGGACAACGCGCTCTGGGGGCTGCCGACCGCGCTGGGGCTGCTCTGTTTCCTCTGTGCGGGAAAGGAACGCGGGCCTGTGCGCGCACAGGTGCTTGGCATGGCGGCTTTTGCTGCGATCTCTTCGCTCTTCCTCGGGCGCTTATGGCGATACAGTCCGCTCGCGCTGGCGGCCTTTGGCCCTGTCGGCATATTGGGATTATCGGACGCGCTGACGCGGGTAAATCATCGTATGAGGGCGGTGCGCACGAAAAAAGCGGGGCTTCGAGTAGCCCTGTGCGCCGCATGTCTCGCGCTGGCGATGGGGGTGGCGTGGCATAGTCCAAACGCGTATCTGCGCGGCGTATCCAAAGACGAATTGGCGCAGGGACGCCTGGCCGAAAGGATCGAGACGGGGGCGACGCTTCTGCAGTACAGCCATTTAGACGACGGTCTCTATCTGACAGCGGGGATATTGCCGGAGGAAAAGTATTTTGTGCGACTCAATGTGCGCGCGCCTGAGATGATCAAAGCGCTGGACGCGTGCGTGCAGGAGGGAAGGCCGGATTACGTGCTCGTCTCCTGGCGGACGCTGCCTGAAACGTTCACGCGCTACACGCTGGTCGCGCAGGATGTCGCGTATGACGACGCGGGCAGGCTGAACAAGATGCTGTACCTGTACCATCGAATAGACGCGCAGCCGTGA
>CAYUZP010000186.1:0-3889 GCA_964449655.1 uncultured Oscillospiraceae bacterium | reverse complement strand
ATTTCCAGCTCTATTCCCCACTCTATCTCGAATTCTTGAACGCTGTCGAAACGAGCGAACCCATCGCGGCAAGGGCGGAAACACCTGTCGATAAACAAGCTGAGGAGAATATGGAACCGCCAGCGGAAGCGTCCACCGAGGAAGAAACGGAAGCGCCCGTCGATACACAAACCACGGAGCAGGCGGAACCGTCGGTTCAGTCTGTCAAAAAGCCTGCAAAATACCCGCGGAACACGGTACCCGATTTTCGCAAATGGCTCGCGGCGAATCAACCGAATAAGTCAAAGGAGCTCATCATCGGATGCTTGTTGAGCGCCGAACGCTTCGCGAAAAACAAATATCAAACAAAGATCTTCGACGAGTCTCCGCAGGTTGCCCGCGATTGTATCTCACGCTTGTTGGACGATCGCGATTTCTCAAAATTTGAAGCGTATACTTACAGAAATCTCCAGCTTTATTCCCCGCTCTATCTCGAATTCTTGAACGCTGTCGAAGCCTCTGAATCTGTCACTGCAAGGGCGGAAACACCTGTCGATAAACAAGCTGAGGAGAATGTGGAACCGCCAGCGGAAGCAGCCACCGAGGAAGAAATGGTAACACCTGTCGATAAACAAGCTGAGGAGAATGTGGAGCCGACGACGGAAGCGACAGTCGCTGAACCGCCAACCGACCCGCGCAACACGCCAGCCAACTTTCGAAAATGGCTCACGGCGAACGACCCGAAAAAGCCGATCGATCTCGCCGTCCGTTCCATTGTGCTCGCGGAACGCTATGCGCAAAACGGAATATTGACCGACGTGAAGCTGTTCAACGTGTCGCCACAAGTTGCCCGCGATTCGGTCTCGCGCCTGCTTGACGACCACAGCTTCTCCAAATTCGGATCCTACACATACAAAAACTTCAAAAACTACGCGCCGCTCTTTCTCGAATTCATGAGCGCGATTGAAGCGGGTGCCGTCACCGCGCCGGCGGAACCGACTGCCGCGAAAACAGCCCCGACGGAGAAAGCCGAAACGACGGTCAGCGCGGCAGCCACTGAAAAAGCTGAAACACCCGCGCCCAAAGCCGAACAGACGCCAAAGCCCCCGCAATCAAAGGATGGGCTGGAACCCGCGCTCGATCATCTGCTGCGCGGCGAGCTGTTCAAACCGCTGCGCCGCTCCCTGCTTCAGGAAGGCATCACGACACTCGAAGATTTCAACCAGCTCAACGTCTGGACATACCTCAACGCGCACGACCTGTACAGCATGCGCCAGCGATTCGATGTGTACTACGTGATACGCGAGCGCCGCAAGCTTCAAGCCGGGACATCATCGCAGACCGAGGAGACGAAGCCCGCCGCAACGGAACCTCCCCGCCCGCCCGTCTCTCCCGACAGGCCCATGCGGCCCGAACCGCTCTTCGCGCAGATCGAACGGACACTGCTGGCCTCGGACATACAGGGCATGACACTGGACGCGCTCTCGGAACAGTTCCCGACCATGACGCAGGCCAAGATACGGCAGATCTGCGAGGACTCGCCGAACATCATCGAACTGCCAAATCGCCTAATTCACAGGGACGCTTTTGTGGATTTTGACGAATCTGCGGACAAGCTGCAGGAAATCATAGAAAAGCTGTTGAATAGGAATGGAGGATATACCTCATCGACGCAGCTCTATGAGTTCGCGCGCGCGGAGATGTCGATGTTCCTCAACGACAACGCGCTGAGTGACGAGCGCAGCGTGTACGCGTTCGCGAAATATCTGTTCCAGAAGATCGGCTGGCATGACTGCCACTACGCTTTCTCCTCCGGCACGCACATCTCGCGGGTCGGCGCTGAAAGCCTCTCCTCCGCGCTGGACGTGATCAAGCAGTTCTCGCGCGAGGCGGGCGGGTTCTTCTCCTACGACGCGCTGGAAGACCACATGAAGCGCGTCGGCATATCGACCGGCAACCTGCGCGGACTGATGAAGGTCGGCAGCGAACCGCTCTTCCTGTACTATTCCGCGGACGAGTTCATAGACACGGAAACGCTGCACATCGACGATCAGTGGCTTACACAGGTGCGCGAGGCGCTTAATCGTCTCTTTACAGACATGGGCGATCACATCGTGCTGCGCAACATTCGGAGCTTCTGGTTTGAACAGCTGCCCGCGCTGCCCGGCAACCGCCCTTGGACGCCAATGCTGCTGCAATATGTGCTGCGGTTCTATGGCGAGAAGCTCGGCGCGCGGACGATACAGGCGATGGCCAAGCAGAACTACAATGTGCTGCACTGTATGCTCGTATCGGATGACAGCCCCGTGCAGAGCTTTGCGGACGCTGTGATCGCGTATTTGATCGACAACGACGTGACGCAGCGGCGCTTTCAGGCGGAGGAGCTTCGAAACAGGCTGGTGCAAGGCGGGCTGATCGCGGGCAATGAGCTGATCTACAACATGCCCAAAGCGCTGAACGACGATCCGCGGTTCGTCTGGGATCTCGACGGGAAGCAGGTCACGATCAGGATGTGAGCGATGTGAGTGTCAATTTTACGCGCGACGAGGTGATCCTCGCGCTCGACGTGCTCTACAGCGCGGGCGAGGAGCGATTGAGCGCACAGTCCAGCGCCATAGTAGAGTTGAGCGACTTGCTGAACCGGCTGCCGATTCATCCGGTGGCAAATAGAGGAAAGATTTTTAGAAATCCCCACGGGGTTTGGGGTCAATTATATGTTTTTATAAGAAGTTGCAAAACTGGAAAACGTGATCCCGACGTTGGTTCGAAGTTTTATGATATTGCTGAGGAATTTGAAGGCCGACATGATGAATTACATGCCATCGCGTATGCCATACGAAGCAATTTGGATTATTACAATGCCTTTCCATTCGGAAGCGAAGTCGAAATGGACGGATTTCCGGAAGGCGCTCTGCTGGGGCATCTGCACAGGGTTGTAGAAATTCGGGATGGTTCGAAGATCAAACCCGCGGATCGCTGCTGCATCTGTCAAGTCGGAACACAGGACATATACAAAAACGACACAAATTTGATCACAATGCACCTATGCGTTCCGGTAACAGAGTTGATCGTTCAAAATAGATATCACGAGGGAGACTTCATTGCCGTATGTCCCAATTGTCATAGCGCTTTACATCGCTACAGGCCGTGGTTGACAAAGGAGACATGTTTCAATATTCTCCGATAAGAAGGACAGTCTCTTCGTGAGAAGAAGGGGCTGTCCTTTGTGTATGGTTATGAATGGATAGACGAATATGGCATATTTCGCCTAACTGTCGACGTACAAATACATAAAGAGATTCGTCCTGTCTTCCACGAAGAGCTGGACTTTTTTGGTATGGACGCCTATTGGGACTACCCGAAGGACACGGATGCGCCGCTCTTATGGGCGGAGGGCATTAGGCGCTATGTGATGAATGGCGTCTGTGTTGCCGAGGCTGAAGGTGGGAGTTTTTTCGAAAAGCCCACAATCAAAAGGCTGACGGAAGAGCGTTTGCAATTGCATCCCATTGATATACAGCGTCTATACAAAATCAACAGCAAATTGATGTTGTCTCTCGAACAGGAAGCAATCACGAAAATTCAAGAAGAACATACCCTATTCACTCAAGAAGGGTATTGTTTTGTTTGCGCTTTTTCGGGCGGCAAAGACTCCCTTGTGCTGCTCGATCTCATGGCAAAAGCCCTCGCTCCCAAAGATTTTTACGTGATTTTCAGCAATACAGGCATGGAGCTTTCCGATACGTTGAAATCTGTTGAGGATGCAAAAGTGAGATGGCCCCAGCTTCATTTTGAAGAAGCAAAATGCCACATGGAACCTACTGAAACTTGGGATATATTTGGTCCGCCAGGCCGTAGACAACGTTGGTGCTGTTCTGTTCATAAATCAGTCCCAACTCTTTTAAAACTT
>CAYUZP010000185.1:0-3889 GCA_964449655.1 uncultured Oscillospiraceae bacterium | reverse complement strand
CTGTATAACATTCCTCCAAACTTCTCCCCCATCTTCCCGCGTCCCGCCCTCCCTGTGCTACATATTCCGCCCATTTTTATGCATCAAAAAAGCCCCTGCATTTTTCGCGAGACACGAAACGCAGAGGCTCTTAATTTTTCCAAATCGCATAGGCACGCTTCCTAAGGCAACACCGCACAATTCATCAGCATTTCAATCGACGCCTTTTACATCATCTGAAACTGTGGATTTCTCCAACTTATCGCAAATAAACCCGTAAATGATGTATGTCCCTATGTCAAAAAGTCATCTCATTTTCTCATAAAACGCCGCTGTCCCTTGCCCTGTTTGTTGAATGAAAAAAATCCCTCCCGAACTATCGGTTCAGCCGCCCCACAGATCCCCGATCTCCTTCTTCTGCAGACGCCTGCGCATACTGACCGCGGGATCAAACCCGCAAATCTCGGCAAAGCCGCACGTCGCGCACGCGGTCATCTGCCCGTACTCATATGGCGAAACGTCGATATCACCCGCGTAAATGTCCTCAGCGAGCTGCGTTGCTTTGCGCTTTGCAAAGCTTAGCATCGATTCCATCGCCTGCTCATCGGCCATCGACGCGCTGTGTGCGGCGCTCAACGTGCCATCCTTCTTGATCATCGACGTAAAGCCGTGTTCGCGCACGATGCTGACGTCGCTCAAACTGATTCCGGCCAGTTTCAGCTTCTTGGCGATCTGCTCTTCGACCTCTTCCTTGATCCTCGATTCCGTGCGTATCGTTGGGTCGGCAATCCTGCAATAGAAGAAGCCCGCCGGTTTTGAGCCGGGAATGAGCGAGAGCGCCGCGTCCAGGTAGAGCAGCAATTGAAGTTGCAATCCCCAATACACCATCGTCGGATCGAACTTGTGCGCGCCGCTCTTGTAGTCGATCACGCGGATCATGTGTCCGTCGTCGCCCAGCACATCGACGCGGTCAATCCTTCCCTGCAGCGTCGCGATGGAGCCGTCGGCCATCTCAAGGATCACAGGCGCTACGCCGTCCCTGCCAAACACGATCTCGGTCTGAAAAGGCCTAAAACGGCTGTCTGCGAACTGCGAGAGTATGTTCCTGCCCGTTCTGCGCGCGGTCTTGCCGATCCTGCGCGTTATGGCCTCGCCGCGGGAACTTGCGCCAAAGGGCGTTGCGCGCCAGGCGTCGATCAGCGGCTTCACGGCCTCGTCCATCCTTCTGTCACAGGTCTCCCCGTCGATATTCGGGAAATTCGGATCCTGCATGACATCTTGCGTGAACCGCTCCGCCGCCGCATGGTAGAGCGTTCCAAGCGCCGCGCTGTCCACACCCGGCTCGCTCTGACGCGTCGGTGAAAGTCCGTACTGCACGAAATGCTTGAACGGGCATTGTGCGTGCGTCTCCAACCGCGATACGCTCATCACGGGTTTCCCATAGAGCCTGCGCGCCTGATGCAGACGCGGCATCGGGGGCGGCACGAGCCTTGAACACGCGCTTTGCAGGATTTCCCGCGTCTTTTCCATCGTCTCAAGCGCGCTTTCGGCCTGCGCGTCCAGCGCGGTCAGCGAGAGCTTGCCGTCACATGCGTCGGAAAAGCGGACGGAAAGCGCCTCAATCGCCGGTGTGGGCGCGCAGAGCATGTTGCGCTGCTCCGTCTCGGCGAGCGCGCCCCGCACGGCCAACCTGGGAAACAGACGCCTGAGCGACTGCACCGCGGCATCCTCGCGCAGCGCGCGTCCCGTCTCGTCCGCCAGCGCATAGGAGATGATGACACGCTCGTTCGCGCCACTGAGCGATTTGAGCACGTCGAGCTGCGCGAGCGCCGCGCGTTCCGCTGCGTCCATGCCGAGATAGGCGCCCGTCGCGCGCACGGCCTCCTCCTTTTCCGCCGCTGTAAAGAGTCCCTCATCGTCCGCGCCGGGCCTGTCGTTAAAGCCGATGGCGAAGAGCGTGCCCACCTGCGCCGTGCGTACGTTCCCGATCTCACCGCAGATCACAGCGCCCTCGACCGGCGGAAGCGCGGAGAGTTCCAGCGCGGAAAGCCCTTCGGCGAGCAGCGTGCGCGCGACATTGGCCGAAGCGCCTCGACTGCCCAACAGCGTGTGCAGCTGATCCAATGTCTCCATCAGCGCGTGATACACCTGTGCGCAGTCTTCCGCCTCGGGAAACAGCCCCGCGTCCGTAAGCTCCGCGCGCAGCGCCTCAAGGCGCGATACGGCCTGCACATCCTCCAGCAGCTGCACGACCGCGGCGATGGTCTCATCGGCGGTTCCCGCGTCCGCAAGTGCCCGGGCAAAGCGCTCAAGCGGCCGCATGACGATCTCCCGCGACTGATTCAGCGCGTCAAGGCGCTGCTGTGCATCCTGTGCATCCTGTCCGTCGGGCAGCGCGGTGAACGGACGGCGCATCTCCCCCGCGCGCAGCCCACTGTCCTCCATATGGGCACACAGCGCGTCGATCTGCTCGCGCGAAAGATCAAAAAAGCCCGTCTGCACACATTCGACGACGTCTGTTACGCGCCAGCCGCTCCCCACAGCCGCAAACGCGTGCAGGAGAAAGCGACAGAGCGGATGGCTCGACGCGGGGCGCTTCTCGGCGATGTACGCGGGTATGCCGTATTGCGGGAGGATGTTTAAAAGCAGGGGCGCGTAACCGCTGCTCGCGGGATAGACGATGGCAAAGTCCGCGCTGTCCGCGCCTTCATACATCATACGGCGTATGCGCGCGGCGACGGCGTGCACCTCCTGACGCATGTTGGTCGCGACATTCAGCTCGATGTGATCGGGTTCGCCCGGCACCTCGGGATAGACCGCTGCAAACAGCCCGCGCGATAAAAGCCGTATGTCCGGCGGCACACACGGTTCCCTGTCTAGCCGTTCGCGCTCGATGATCTCGCCTTGCTCCGCTGCGAACTGCGAAAGCCGCTCGATGCTTCGGTTGACCGGCGTAAAGAGCACCGCGTCCGGCGCGCTTTCCTCGTCCGTCTCGATCAAGAGCGTCAGCTGCGCGCTGCACTGCGAAAGGCGAACGAGCTGGCGCGCGAACACCTGCGTGATCATGTCAAACCCGAACACGAACAGGTGCTTCCCGCGCACAACCTCCGATCGCTCAAGCCTTGAGAGCATCTCCTCGGAGATGTCCTCCGCGTCGGCGAGCTGCCCGGCCATACGCTGTTCATAGGCGCTAAATACACAGGAGACGTCCGCGAGCTTTTGCCGTATGGGACTGTCCTCGGGCAGGCCCGCGATGCGCTCTGACAGCGATTTGGCGCTTACACCGCTCCGCTTGAAGTCCGCGATCAGCGAGGAGACCTGCGCGGTGAAGCCGCTGAAGCCGGATGACGCGCGGTACATCGTGAGCGATGATTTCTCGCGCTCGATCAGATCTGAGAGCACCATCCGCTTGCCGCGCTCGTCAAAGAGCGTGCGTTCCGGCGCGCCGGCGCGCTCGAATACGCGGCTTTGCAGCCTCGCGGGAGAGAGCACGTCGATCAGAAAGCTGCCCTCCAGGTCAAGCTTTGTCAGCACCTCGATCTCCGTCTGCAGCGTAATCTGCGATGGGACAATCAGCATACACCCTTCGCCTGACGCGACGAGCGCGCCAATTCGGCTGATCATCTCGTCCAATAGGCAGTGCGGCCTCGCGGTCACGATTTTCATGACGGACTCCTCTTTCTTTGTCTGTTTCACGTGAAACATTCGGGCTGATGATCATGAATGGATAGTGATTAGTGATAAGTGAAGTGAATAGTGATTAGTGATAAGTGGATAGTGATTAGTGATAAGTGATAAGTGAATAGTTAATAGTGTATAGATAATAGATAAGGAAACGCTGCTTTATGGGATCAAGTGACGTCAGAACCTGCATATCTATGATACAGCCCTGCCGCGTGGGTGGGCGGGT
>CAYUZP010000184.1:0-3960 GCA_964449655.1 uncultured Oscillospiraceae bacterium | reverse complement strand
GTTCTTTCAAGGCATCATGATGATGCGGATGTATTTGGCCATGGGTGCAATATTTTCCGATAACGCGACAGCACGAAAAAGTAGGTTTTGTGCTGTTTTTCTATATTCATTATGCGAACAAGTGACATGATTTGCAAATTCTTACCTCGTTTTTTGAACAAGGTACGCCAGCTGGAGCCGCGTGCACTCAACTTTTAGAGGCCATGCATGCGCGTAGGATGTCGTGGAACTGGCCCCCGCAGCGCTCCAATTCCCCAAGTACAGCGTCGATGCCCTCCGGTTTGTACATCCAATTTTCGCTCGTGATCGATGTGCTTTGTACGGGACAGACCCATAACTCCGCTTCAGGATACAGCGTCTGATAGTACATCTTTGCGCGCCGTGCATGAACCGGCATGCAGCAGAGGATGGCGCGCTTGATGGATAGATGCAAGCGATCTGTACATCTTCTGGAGAAGATGGCATTTTGATAGGTGTACATCGCCTCGTCCTCGCGCAATATGGCATGATCCGGAACGCCGTTTTGAAGCAGAACGCAGCGCATAAAATCCCATTCCGTTTCGAAATGTCCAGAGTATACACGCTTGCCGCTCCTCTGCCCGCAGAATGCGTCTGAACCGATCGCGTAACGACCGGACGGCAGCGCAAGCGGCACAAATCCCTCTTTGTACAGAGTCGCCGCCCATTCGGAAGGTTCAGCGTGTCCATTGCCGGGGATAAACGCGATATCCGCTGGGTGCAGCTCATCGCACAAGAAGATGAACCTTGTGATGTCCTCAATCCACTCAAGCATGGCATTAAACCTCTCCGTGCGGTGTGAGCAGCCCTACGATCGTACCTGTGCCGTATACGATGTGCACGACAGGGAAGAGGAACGGCAGCAAGAGCAGGCAGAGCGGCTGTTCCTGCTGGATGGCGCTCTGCACGGAAAACGCGATGTCGCATGTCATGTATGTGATCAGCAGCAGTGCGAGGGGCAAGCCTGTCCAAGCGGTCAGCGCAATACAGACGATGAGCGCCAGCACAAACAGCGCTGGTATGAGATGCCTGGGCGCAAAACAGCGCGGCTGAATGTGCATCGTTCGGCCGATCCAATAACCATTTCCCCATTTTTGCCGAAGCTGCTCTAAAAGCGTGGTGCGCGCTGCGTGCCTTGAGACGATGGACGGATCATAATAAAATCGATACCCTGCGCGATGCATCCTGTAGTGCATCTCGTTGTCCTCCGTGCGGCGCAGGCGCTCGTCGTAAAAGCCAACGGTGTCATAGACTTCACGGCGATAGAGCGCGTAGGCCAGGGTGTCGACATAGCGTGCGCTGCCGCCGTTTCGAAACGGGGCCGCCCCGCCGCAAAAACGCGATGTGTCCAGCGCTCGCATGACGCCTTGCCAAGGCGTGTTCGGGTCGTCACTGGTTACGCAGCCACCCACGATATCCTCGCCGCGCTCTAGTGCGCGCAGGCTCATCTCCAGAAAATCGGCAGGGATACGCGCATGTGCGTCGACGCGGATCACCGCGTCCCCTGTTGCCGCGCGCAGCGCAACATTGATGCCGCTGGCAAGCCAACGCTTGGGGTTTTCCAGGATCTTGACGGGAAACGGCGCGTGACGCGCAAAGCGACGCATGATCTCCAGCGTGTCATCTTCTGAGGCGCTGTTGACCAGTATCGCCTCGATCTGCGCAGGGGGAAGCGTCTGGCGAAGCAGATCGCTAAGCAGGCTGTCAAGGCATTGTGCCGCATTGTATGCCACAACGATAAAGCTGATTTTCATCATCTCAGACGCTCCTGAACCATCATACGGCGCGATAAGCCCTGTTTCGCCTGTGCGCTGTCAGCAGCCCAAGCGGAAAGCCGAAGAAGAACAGCTTGGCGGAGATGAAAGCGCGGGGTCGTTTGCGCGCGAAGAGGAAGCCGAGCTGCATCGCCTGCACGAAACATGCGGGGATGATCCCCGCCATGCTTAGCAGCAAGATACCGATTAGGCAGGCCCAATCCAGCGCGTAAAAGATGAATTTTTCGCGTTCAAGCCTGACATAGGCGCGCACGCTGCCGTGCGCCATTGCGCAGCGAAACGCTTGTCCTTCACCAAGACGCCGCGCGGAAAAGATTGTGCCAAGCACTCCGCGCCGGTCGCGCACAGCGTCGATGTGCGTGATCATCGGCACGGGAAGCTCGACGATGCGCAGGTGAGATGCTAAAAGCCGCGCGTGCAATTCGCTCTCCTCACAGGCGACGGTGTCCGTAGACCATCCGCCGCAAGAGGCGAGCGCCTCCGCCTTCAAGAGAATCGCGCCGCCAAATTCGGGCGCGAGACGCTCTGCTGTGCAGCCGTAGTAATTTTCGCAGACGGATTCGCTGCCGTCCGCGCGCAAATAGACATCTCGCCGTATGCCGCATGCGCCGTCATAGCCGCGCTGAACCATCGCCGTGATCGCATGCTCGACGAAATCCTTGTGCAGTCGCATGTCGCCATCCAGAAAGAGCAGGTATTCTCCGTGCGCTTCCTGCGTGCCAACAAATCGGCCCAGTCCGGCGGTCGTGTGCGTCTCCTCCAGCAAAAAGCAGCGTGCGCCATGCGACGCGGCGATTTGCAGGCTGTCATCCGTCGAACGGGAGTCTACATAGAGCAGCTCGTGCGAAAGGAGACTCAGCGCTTCCCGTACGCTTTGCAGACACGCGTCAAGGCGTGCCCCTTCGTTTTTCCCGATGACGATCACGCTGATCACCCGTATTCCCTCCCGCGAAAAAACATGATATAATAGAAGGACAAATCCCACGGTATTATCGCATAAAACGCGCCATTTCGCAAGGGCGAGATCGGGGGCCTTCCCATGTTGTTAAGCGTCATCATACCGTTTTATCATGTTGAAAAGTACTTTGATGCCTGCCTTTTGACGGTATCGCGTCTGCCGCGCGATGAATGCGAGATACTGCTCGTCGATGACTGCGGCAGGGACGGCTCTTTGCTCATCGCGCAGAGATTTGTCAAAGAAAACGATCATATGCGTATATTGCGTCGAGAGCGGAACGGTGGGCTTTCAGCGGCGCGGAACACGGGGCTAGCGCAGGCGTGCGGTGAATACGTCTATTTTCTGGACAGTGACGATCTTCTGGAACCCGACGCGCTGATGCATATGGTTTGTCAGGCAAAAGCGCAGGCTTTGGACATCGCAAAAGGGCGTTTTCGTGTGCTTCATGACGTGACGGGAACGCTTCAAGACGGGCTGAACATGCCTAAAACAGATGTCATGCCAGGCGGTGAGCTCTTTGCACAGCAATGTCGCGCAGGCCTATACGAGCCGATGGTTTGGCAATGCGCGTACAGGCGTGCTTTTCTCAAAGAGATCAATCTGACGATGGCCGAAGGGATATTGTTTGAGGACGAGCTGTTTGAGACACCTGCGCTTATACAGGCAGCGCGCGCGGCAGCGTTTGACGAGGTTTTGCTTACGTACAGGCATCGGCAGGGGAGCATCATGGCGTCGTTTGCACACAGCAGCCGGTGGTGTGAA
Organism: uncultured Oscillospiraceae bacterium; assembly: GCA_964449655.1. GTDB lineage: Bacteria > Bacillota > Clostridia > Christensenellales > Aristaeellaceae > Ventricola. The sequence goes on along the minus strand of CAYUZP010000184.1, from coordinate 447 downwards.
AGCTATCTCAACGTGTGCAGGCGACTATACGCTTTTGCCGTGGAAAGACCAAAGGACAGTGCGCGCCGAGCGCTTCAAAAGCGCATCGGACAGATCGCTGTGAGCGTGGCGAAAAACATCGAAGCTTATGGGCTGGCAGGCGACGTTCGTCGCGAGGCAGAGGCATTCTTGGCGATGAACAGGCGGGAATTGGCCGACTATGCGCTGCACAGCGGGGATGCCGCGGTTGCGCTGCAAGGCGCGATGCTGTGGGTGTCACCCCGGGCATTCATGAGGCTGTATGCGCGTGTGAAGCGCTAAACATTTGATTTAAGGCAATACCGCACAAGACATCTGTCAGGCGGATGAGTTTTACGTCAGCTGCGATTGCAAATGACGGAGGATTACTGGGCGTAAATCGAGAAATTTGCAAGAAGCAGATGGCGGAAAAACACCACATGACACTCC
>CAYUZP010000183.1:2246-3977 GCA_964449655.1 uncultured Oscillospiraceae bacterium | reverse complement strand
ATGAGCAATGTCGTCACGAACATCGAATTCTACGACGAGGCAAATCAATACGCGACCTTTGGCTTTCAGGGCACATCCCGCGGCATCATGGTCGGTCCGGACGGCACGCGCTTTGCCGCGGAGGACGCCTCCCGCAGGCACGGCAAGTTCAATGTATCCGGCACGTGGCAGAACAGCCCCCTGCCTGATTACATGTACTCGATATTCGATGAGAACGGCCGCGCACAGGGCAGGCTGCACTTCACATGGAGCGAGGACAGCCAGGAGGAGCTTGACAAGGGCTGGATCGTCAAGGCAGACACGATTGAGGCGCTGGCCGAGGCGATCGGCATCGACGCCGAAGCGCTGACAGCGACGGTAGACAAGTGGAACAGCTTTGTGGATCAGGGCGTCGATCTGGCTTTCGGCCGCAAGGCGAACCTCGTGCGCATCGACGCCGCGCCGTTCTATGCCGTGAAGATCACGCCCTGCATGGGCAATACGCAGGGCGGCCCGCGCAAGAACATCGACGGACAGGTGCTCACGCCTTATGGCGAGATCATTCCCCATCTGTATACGAACGGCGAGCTGGGCGACATCTGGTCCAACTGCTATCAGGCGTCCTGCAACCTCGGCGGCGGCATGATCTTCGGCCGTCTGATCGGCAAGCAGATCGCCGTGCGTGCGACGGACAACCTGCAGGAATCCGTGATGGACGGCCGTGAAAACTATGCGCCGAACGTGGAGAGCGCGCAGTACGAGCTGGGCGAAAATGAATACATCGGCGAGGGCCGCGGCAAGGGCGGCACGCCGATACGCGTCAAGGTGAAGATGGACGGCGACAGGATCGCGGACATCGAGATACTCGATCACACAGAGACGGCGGGCATCTCCGACAGCGCATTTGAAAAGGTCGTCGCGGAGATTTTGGAAAAGCAGTCCACAGATGTGGACATCGTCTCCGGCGTGACGCTGACCTCCAACGGCATCATCGAAGCCGTCAACAACGCGCTTTCACAGGCGCGCTGATTCCGCACTGAAAATCGCCGGTTCACGCGCGAATGTGCTTCGCCGTGGGCCGGCGTTTTTTTAGTCAGGAGGATGCATCACATGGGCGATGTCCTCGGACTGACATAAAAATAACCCGCTGTCCGCGGGTTTTGGTGGAGCATACCGGATTCGAACCGGTGACCTCTACAATGCGAATGTAGCGCGCTACCAACTGTGCTAATGCCCCCTGACGCGTTCCCATGCAAATGAACGCTCAAGCGTCGTCTATTATACCACGTTCCATGGAAATTGCAAGGGGTTATCGGCAGTTTTCGAAATTTTTTGCATCAAGCGGGCATAAGATACGCCCACGCGACGGCGATAATCAGGCTGGGCAGGAAATTGGCGACCTTGACGCGCTTGCCCACGGCGAGGTTGAGGCCGACACAGAAGATGAGCACGGAGCCCACGAGCGACAATTTGGAGAGCGCCGCGTCATTGATCATTGGGCCTACCAGCCGCGCGAGCAGCGTCATGGTGCCCTGCAGCAGCACGAGCGGCACGACGGCGAACACGGGGCCCTTGCCCATGGACGATGTGAGCGCCATGACGACGATGCAGTCCAGTATGCCCTTTGTGATCAGCAGCGTGTAATCGTGATAGAGCGCGTCATTGATCGGGCCTATGATCGCCATCGCGCCGATGCACAGCGTGAATGTGGCCGACGTAAAGCCCTCGATGAAGCGCGGATCGCGGTCACTG
>CAYUZP010000183.1:0-2236 GCA_964449655.1 uncultured Oscillospiraceae bacterium | reverse complement strand
CTGTGGCTCTTTTGCTTGAGCCATGCGCCAAAGCGCTCCATGCGCCCCTCGATATCGAGCATTTCGCCCAGCAACCCGCCTATGCACAGCGATACGACGAGCAGCATACCGCCTGCGGTCTCTATGCCCTCAGGCGTGATGACGAGCATATATTTAAGCGCGCCAGATGCGCCTATGAACATGGTACTGAGGCCGCACCCCGCGACCATGATGTCCTGAAAGCGCTGCTTGAGCGCCTTGCCAAACAGAAAGCCCAATGCGCCGCCGAGCAGCACGAGCGCCGCGTTGATCAATGTGCCTAAACCTACCATGTCTTTTCCCTCGGTTGTCAACGGGTAAATAAGAAAGCGGAGAAAGCGATTTAATTGCCGCATTCGACGCTGATCTGATTGAATCTGCCGAGCAGATCGTCGACCTTGAGCGCGTCATGCGCGTCTCCCGCGATGTCCATCTCCACCCTGCCCTGGTGCAGCATGAGCAGTCTGTCGCCGTATTCGACGGCATAGCGCAGGTTATGCGTGACCATGATCGTGGTCAGCTTCTTTTCCGCGACGATACGGGCCGTGAGCCGCATGATCGTCTCCGCGGTCTTGGGATCGAGCGCCGCGGTGTGTTCATCGAGGATCAGAAATTCGATCGGCGTCATCGTGCTCATGAGCATGGCCATCGCCTGGCGCTGTCCGCCGGAGAGATTGCCGACGCGAACGCCCATCTTGTCCTCCAGCCCGAGCCCCAGCTGCGAGAGCATTTCGCGGTAGGTCTCCGTCTTCTTTCGATTGACACAGGGCATGAGGTTGAACGGCTTGCCCTTGTTGTCGGCCATGGACATGTTTTCAAGGATGGTCATGGAGGGGCAGGTGCCGCGCGCGGGGTCCTGATAGACGCGGCCAATGCGCCTGTGACGGCGGTATTCGGGCATGTGCGTGACGTCCTCTTCGCCGATCAGTATCTTGCCCTCGTCTATCGGTATGGAGCCGCAGATGATGTTGAGCAGCGACGTCTTGCCCGAGCCGTTGGAGCCTACGACGCACAGAAACTGCTGATCCGGAATATCTAGCGAAAAGTCGTCAAAGAGGCAGTTCTCGTTGACGGTTCCGCTCTGATAGATCTTGACGATATGGCGCAGTTCAAGCACGGCGCTTCACCTTCTTCCTGTAACCACCGGCGACGATGATGAGCAGCAGCAGCGCGGCGGTGACGAGCTTGAGATCAAACGGCGAAAGGCCAAAGCTCAGCGCGAGCGCGACACAGCCGCGGTAGAGTATGGAGCCTATGATGACCGCTGTCGTTGCGCGCAGGAAGGAGAGCCCGCGCAATAGCTGTGTGCCGACGATGACCGACGCGACGGCGAGCACGAGCGTGCCCGTGCCCATGGAGATGTCAAAGTAGCGCTGGTACTGGCACATGACGCAGCCCGCGAGCGCGACGAGCGCGTTGGCGATGGACAATCCCATGATCTTGACCTTGCCGCTGTCCTGCGCGAGCGACGCGACGAGCGTTTCATTGTCGCCTGTCGCGCGGAGCAAGAAGCCCGAGCGCGTGGACAGATAGGCGTCCATGGCGAGCTTGCACACGAGGGTGAGCAGCGCGAGTATGATGAGCGGCGCATAGGGCTGCAAAGCGGCGGGCAGCGCTGAAACGATGCCGTTTTTAAAGAGCGTCACGTTGCTAAAGAACGATACGTTGGAGCGGTTGCCGGTCACATGCAGATTGACGGAATACAGGCCCGTCATCACGATGATGCCCGAGAGCAGGTTGGATACGCCCAGACGGACATGGATGAGCCCCGTGACCGCGCCGGCCGCGGCACCCGCCAGCAGCGATACGGGGAGCGTGAGCAGCGGATTGACGCCTTTTGAGATCATCAGTGCCGTGACGGCCGCGCCGAGCGGGAATGTCGCGTCGACGGACATGTCGGGAAAGTCGAGGATACTGAATGTGATATATACGCCCAGACCGAGTATGGCGTATATGAGGCCCTGTTCCAGCACGCTGAGCAGCAGCGACATAGGCAATTCCTCCGTGCGTTTGATGGTCAAGGCGCTCTTGACCGCGATAGGGGGCAGGCAAAAGGGGCGTCATTGGAGCGGGCAGAAATCCGGGTACAAGGCGGGAAGGCGAGGCGGGAAGGCGGGGACTGCCTAACTCGCCTGACCTTTTAGTCAAATTTCGGGGTCAGAAAAGTTTTATGTGATATGAAAAGTTGCGGATACAGGTGTCACGGCAAAAGCTGAAA
>CAYUZP010000182.1:0-3986 GCA_964449655.1 uncultured Oscillospiraceae bacterium | reverse complement strand
TGCCGAAGGGCTTGACATAAAACTTGCGAAACCGTATAATACATTTTAGAAGGATACGGCTGTTTAGGGCGCGAAAGGAGGGAAAGGCAGGGCCGATTTCTCTTGTGCTCAAGACTGCCGTTTTATCTTTACGGAGAGTATTTTGTATCGTCATGGATGCGGAGAAATGCGCCTCCCGCACGCTCTTTGGGAGGTCGCTTCTCGATAAACAAAAGGAGGTCTTTCACATGAGCAGGAAAAGCCTTCTGAGTCTCACGCTGGCCGCGCTGATGGTGTTGTGCCCCGTGATGGGCGCGTTCGCCGAGCGCAACGTGGCGACTTCCGATGAGGTCACCGAGCATGAGATTCAGAGCGCCGCGATCTCGTTGCAGCTTGCAACCGAGGGCATGGTACTGCTGGACAACCACGAAGGCGTTCTGCCGATTGCCAACGTGCCGGGCGATCAGCCTGGTGTAGCGCTCTATGGCATCGGCGCTGTGTCGACCATCAAGGGCGGCACCGGTTCCGGCGCGGTCAACAACCGCATCGTGTATCCGGACGGCTCCAAGGTGGACGGCGTGGCCATCGCTTCCTCCGTACTGGACGGCTTCAAGAACGCTGGCTACACGGTAGTCAACGAGGAAGAAGTCGTGGCGATGGCGGACGCGCCTGCGGCGGGCGGCGGCTTTGGCATGGGCAGATCCAATCTGGCTGCCGATCCAGCGCTGACCTTTGCGCAGGTACAGGCGGACGCGGAGAAGACGGACACCGCGTTCTACGTCATTCGCCGCAATGCAGGCGAGGGCGCGGATCGCCAGCCCATCAAGGGCGACTACTATCTCTCCGACATCGAGCTGGGCAACATTCAGCTTCTGAGCGCCGTGTTTGAGAACGTCGTCGTCATCTTGAACGTCGTGAGCATCGACGCGAGCTGGTTTGCGGAGTCTGGCGCGGACGCGCTGGTTCTGATGAGCAACCCGGGCATGCTGGCCGGCGACGCGCTTGTGCGCATACTCAACGGCAGCGTCACCCCGTCCGGCAAGCTGGTGGACACGTGGGCGGACAGCATCGACGCGTATCCTTCCACAGAGTACTTTGCCGCGATCAACGAGGATGACCCGTGGAGCAGCCAGGTCGAGTACTATGCCGAGGGCATCTACAACGGCTATCGTTACTTTGACACGTTCGCGGCGGATCGCGTGGTGTATCCTTTTGGCTATGGCCTGAGCTACACCGACTTTGAGATCACCGTGGACAGCGTTGCGGTCGAGGGCGATCAGGTCGTGGTGACCGCGACGGTCAAGAACACGGGCAAAACGTATGCTGGCAAGGAAGTCGTCGAGGTCTACTTCAGCGCGCCCGCTGGAAAGCTCGACAAACCGTATCAGGAGCTCGTAGCGTTTGGCAAGACCGATACGCTGGAGCCGATGCAGAGCCAGACGCTGACCATCTCGTTTGACGCAGCCGAGATGTCCTCGTATGACGAGGAGCAGGCGGCGTACGTGATGGAAGCCGGCGATTACGTCATCCGTGTGGGCAACAGCTCCCGCAACACCGAGCCTGCGGCTGTGATCACACTGGACCGCGACGTCATCACCGAGCAGCTTGTCAACCTGTTTGCGCTTGACACACCGGGCAACGGCGTGGGCGGCGCGAATGGACGCAGCACACCGCCCTACACGCAGCCCATTGAGCTGAGCGTGGAGGAGAACGTTGCCAACTTCAACAGCGAGGTCGAGAAGTTCGAAGCGTCCGTGGCGGACGGCGTCAAGTTTGACGACGGCAAGTCCACGGCAGACGCGACGAAGCTCGCTCTTGATGCGGCGGCTGTGGAGAACACGGTTTGCGTGTATCCGGAGCTTGCGGAAGGCGCGACATACGAGGATGTCAACGAGTACATCTCCGCGACGACCGAGGATGTCGATGTCAACGGCTTTGACTATGCCAACGGCGTCGAGTACAACGTGAACAAGATCTACTTTGACGCGGACGGCAATGCGGTCACCGAGAAGCCGGAGGAGCTGGCGAACTTCCGTGTGAAGAGCGGCAGCGAAGAGGACGGCACGGCCGAGTATTACACGCTGAAGGACGTCTATGACGGCGTGCTCACATTGGAGCAGTTCGTCTCCGGCATGACGATCGAAGAGCTGGCGAACATGGTTCAGGGCGGCAACAAGTCCCCGAACGCTGATGGCCAGTCTGCGGGCGGCACATCCCCGAGCACTGCGAAGCTGCCGGCGGAGTCCGCTGCGAAGATCGATGACCTGTGGGTCCGCGGCGAGGCCGGCGAGACCTGTGGTCTGTACATCGATTCCCGTCTGATCCCGAACACGACGAATGCGGACGGCCCTGCCGGCTTGCGCGTCAGCCAGACCTATGAATGGGAAGGCACCACGTACTATCAGTTCTGCACCGCGTATCCTGTCGGCAACATGATCGCCCAGTCCTGGGACGTCGATGTTGCGCGTCAGATGGGCGCTGCGGTCGGCGCGGACATGGTCGCCGCTGGCGTCACCATGTGGCTGGCCCCGGGCATGAACATCCATCGCAACCTGCTGTGTGGCCGCAACTTCGAGTACTACTCTGAGGATCCGCTGATCGCGGGCATGATGGCCGGCAGCGAGGCGCAGGGTCTGCAGAGCAACGGCGGTGTTGGCGTCACGTTCAAGCACTTTGCGCTGAACAACCAGGAGACCTCGCGCAACTCCTCCAACTCCGTGGCGAGCGAGCGTGCGATCCGCGAGATCTATCTGAAGGGCTTTGAAATCGCGGTCAAGATGGCCAAGCCTATGGGCATCATGACCTCTTACAACGTCATCAACAACGTTCCGGCTGCGAACGACTATGATCTGATCGAGAACGCGCTGCGCAAGGAGTGGGGCTTCGACGGCATGGTCATGACCGACTGGGGCGGATCCGGCGGTTCTTCTGATGCCCGCATGATGCATGCTGGCAACGACATCGTCATGGCTGGCAAGACGGTCGCGAACATCCGTGGCTACATCACGGACATGGCGCCGGCGATCACGTTTGATGCGGACGGCCTGGCCACCGACGGCGGCTTCCCGTACATCAACATGACCACGCGCGCTTCCGGCACGAGCGTCACGTACACGACGGTCGAGCAGTGGGGCGACTACAAGCTGGATGCCGAGGGCAGGGACTATGTCGTGAAGACGACGACGGAAGCGTTTGACACGGCGAATCATCCGGTTCGCGTCTATGTGGACGCTGACGGCGTGGCCTCCCTGAGCAACAGCCAGGGCGCGACGCAGGATATGCAGCAGTGGACCGCGCGCGAGATGATCGACGGCAAGGACGGCATGGAAGGCAAGGCGGCTTCCGGTGTGGCGAGCTACACGGAGGAAGACGGCATTGTGACCATCACCTACAAGCTGTCCAAGATTTCCGCGCAGGACAACGTGAGCACTGGCCATCAGGAGCCGTCTACGGTCGACATCTTTGGCGATCCGGACGAGAACACCCTGACGCTGGGCGATCTGCAGAAGTCCGTGATTCACATCCTGCACATGGTGGAGTCTTCCAGCCAGTTCGCCGATCTGATCGGTGTCGAGGCGGAGGGCTACACCACGAGCCGTGCGGATCAGCTGAAAGTGGTCGAGTCCTGTGTGAAGGGCGAGGCCGGCATCTGATTGACGGCTAGAGGAAACGCACAACTATAAAACGACAGGGACCGCTGGGCCAATGACCCGGCGGTCTTTTTGTATGCGGAGTGAGGAGTGGGGAGTGGGGAGTGAGGAGTGAGGAGTGGGGAGTGTGGAGTGGGAAGTGGGGAGTGGGGAGTGGGGAGTGAGGAGTGGGGAGTGGGGAGTGGAAAAGTCAGTGAGGCTGTTTTCTTATCCCTTATCCCTTACCCCTTATCCCTGTAGTTGTCAGTGGGAAGTGGAAACTGTACCGTCCCGTGCGCGCGCCTCAGGCCTCAATCCTCTCGCTCTTCGCGATTGTTGAGAGCGGAATGGTTTCCTCAACGCCGTCATCGCGGCGCA
>CAYUZP010000181.1:0-3988 GCA_964449655.1 uncultured Oscillospiraceae bacterium | reverse complement strand
GATCGTTCCGATGTTCACGTGCGGCTTCGTGCGCTCGAATTTTTGCTTGGCCATTTCATTTTTCCTCCATAAGAATATCGGAAATTCAGGTTCTTGTCATATTCGCGGGCGAAATCGGGTTCGGCGAAACGCGTCAGTTCGCCGACTTGCCCGTGACCTTCTCCTGTATGGACTTGGGAACGGGCTCGTAGTGCTCGGGCTGCATCGTGTACACGCCGCGTCCCTGCGTGCGGGAGCGCAGCGACGTCGAATAACCGAACATCTCGCTGAGCGGCACCAGCGCGTGGATCTCCTCCACCGTGCCGTTGGCGTCCATGCCCTCGATGTGGCCGCGCCGCGCGTTCAAATCGCCTATGACGTCGCCCATATAGTCCTCAGGAACGGTGACGTCCACCTTCATGATCGGCTCCAGCAGCACGGGATCGGCCTTCTCCATCGCCGCCTTGAACGCCATCGAACCGGCGATCTTGAAGGCGACCTCGGAGGAATCGACCTCGTGATAGGAGCCGTCGTACACGGAGACATGGAAGTCGACGACCTCGTAACCGCCCAAAGGACCGTTCTTCGCCGCCTCGCGGATGCCCATGTCGATCGCGGGGATGAACTCCTTGGGAATGGAGCCGCCGATGGTGTCGTTGCTGAAGGAATAGCCCGCGCCGGGCTCGGCAGGCGTGATCTCGATGAAGCAGTCGCCGTATTGGCCGTTGCCGCCTGTCTGACGGACATAGCGCCCTTCGGCCTTTGCCGATTTGCGTATCGTCTCGCGATAGGCGACCTGCGGCACGCCGACCGTCGCCTCCACCTTGAACTCGCGCAACAGACGATCGACGATGATCTCCAGATGCAGTTCGCCCATGCCGGCGATGATCGTCTGCCCTGTCTCCTGATTCGTGTACGTCTTGAACGTCGGATCTTCCTCGGCAAGGCGCAAGAGTGCCAGGACCATCTTCTCCTGGCCGGCCTTCGTCTTCGGCTCGATGGCGACCTGTATGACGGGCTCCGGGAATTCCATCTTTTCCAGGATGATCGGGTGCCTGTCGTCGCAGAGCGAATCGCCCGTCGTCGTGTCCTTGAAGCCCACAACGCCGCATATGTCGCCCGCGTAGATTTCGTCGATCTCCTTGCGCTCATTGGCGTGCATCTGCAGCAGGCGGCCCAGACGCTCGCGCTTGCCCTTTGTGGAATTGAGCACGTAGGAACCGGATGTGATGTGGCCGGAGTATACGCGCATGTAGGTCAGCTTGCCCACGAACGGATCGGTCATGATCTTGAACGCCAGAGCGGAAAATGGCGCGTCATCGCTCGCCTCGCGCTCGATTTCGGCCTCTGTGCGCGGCTCGATGCCCTTGACCGGCGGTATGTCCACGGGGGAGGGCAGGTAGTCGATCACGCCGTCCAGCATGGGCTGCACGCCCTTGTTGCGATAGGATGAGCCGCAGAACACGGCAAAGAAGGAACAATCGATCGTGCCCTTGCGTATGGCCGATTTCATCTCCTCGATGGTCGGCTCCTCGCCCTCCATGTATTTTTCCATGATCACGTCGTCGACATCGGCCAGCGCCTCGATGAGCTGTTCACGGCAGCGCTTGGCCTCCTCCAGCATGTCCTGCGGGATCGGCTCGTCGCGATAGTCCTTGCCCAGATCGTCGTAGTAGATCTCAGCGCGCATTGTCAATAGGTCAATGACCCCACGGAAATCGCTCTCTGAACCGATGGGCAGCTGTACGGGATGCGCGTTGGCGTGCAGGCGGTCATGAAGCATGTCCACGACGCGATTGAAGTTCGCGCCCATGATGTCCATCTTGTTGACGTACACCATGCGCGGGACATGATAGTGCTCCGCCTGACGCCAGACCGTCTCGGACTGCGGTTCCACGCCGCCCTTGGCGCAAAAGACAGCCACAGCGCCGTCCAGCACGCGCAGGGAGCGCTCGACCTCGACGGTGAAATCGACGTGACCGGGCGTGTCGATGATGTTGATGCGATGATCCTTCCAGTAACAGGTGGTGGCGGCGGATGTGATGGTGATGCCGCGCTCCTGCTCCTGTGCCATCCAGTCCATGGTCGCGGCGCCTTCGTGGACCTCGCCCAATTTGCGGTTGCGTCCCGTATAGAACAGTATGCGTTCGGTCGTCGTGGTCTTGCCCGCGTCGATGTGGGCCATGATGCCGATGTTGCGGACCATGTTCAGTGCATGGGTTCTTGGCATGTTCAATCTCCTTCTTCATCCAACAACATCCGCCGGTCCGATTGACCGGCGGATGGGCGCGGCATTGCGCCGGGGATTACCAGCGATAGTGCGCGAAGGCCTTGTTGGCCTCTGCCATGCGGTGCATCTCTTCCTTGCGCTTCACGGAAGCGCCTGTGTTGTTGCTCGCGTCGATGATCTCCGCGCAGAGCCGCTCGGCCATCGTCTTTTCGCCGCGCTTGCGGGAAAAATCGACGAGCCAGCGCAGCGCCAGGGTCTGACGGCGCTCCGGGCGGATCTCAATGGGGACCTGATAGGTCGCACCGCCGACGCGGCGGGCCTTGACCTCAAGGCTTGGCAGTATGTTGGCCAGGCCCTCGTTGAAGACCTCGACGGGATCCCGGCCGGTCTTGTTTGCGACCATCTCAAAGGCGTTGTAGCAGACCTTCTGCGCGATGCCGCGCTTGCCGTCCAGCATGATCTGGTTGATCAGCTTTGTGACGACGGTCGTGCCATACACGGGATCCGGAAGCACCTCGCGCTTGGGAATAAAACCACGTCTTGGCATGGATTATCGCTCCTTCAAATGGGTCAGGGAAGCGGGCATACCCGCTCCGGTTTCTTACAGCATGGCCCGACAAGCCGCATCTTCCGCCTCAGCAAAAGCGGCAGCGCGGATCTAGCACACGGTCCTGCCCATGGCGCCGTGGCGCGCTGTTCCAACACGCGTCCTGGCCTCCATTTCGCGACCGGCCACCCTGTGCGGGCCGACGACACCTCCGATGCGGGGAGGGCGCCGCTTGTCCAAAGGATCGGGAAACTTACTTCTTCGGGCGCTTTGCGCCGTACTTGGAGCGGCCCTGCATGCGCTTGGCGACGCCGGCGGCGTCCAGTGCGCCGCGGATGATGTGATAGCGCACGCCAGGCAGGTCGCGTACACGGCCGCCGCGGATGAGCACCATGGAGTGCTCTTGCAGGTTGTGGCCGATGCCGGGGATGTAGCATGTACCCTCAATGCCCGTGGTCAGGCGAACGCGGGCGATTTTGCGGAGCGCGGAATTCGGCTTCTTGGGCGTCGTCGTCTTGACGGACAGGCAGACGCCGCGCTTCTGCGGGCACTTTTGCAGGATTGGGGCGGTCGGCTTTGACGCGACCGCTTTTCTTCCGTTGCGGATCAACTGGTTGATCGTTGGCATGGAAGCACCTCCAGTTTCATGACTGAAAAAATTGGAACACTTGCTTGCTGATCTTTTTTATGATGAACCCGGCTTGACCGGGATCACGGCGCATGGCGCGTTCGCGCCAAAATACCGGCTCGCCTCCTCAAAAGCGGCCGGTCAGGTCTTCGCGCAACAGGCCCGCGGCAGCGGCCTTGACGTCGATGCCGCACGCGTGGCCGAGCTTTTCCATCGACTCCACCTGCTCGCAGGGGATGTTCATGGCGGCGCAGCGGTCTGTGATGCGTCGGGTCAGAAGCAGATCCGCATCCGCCGCGACATAGGCCCGCTCGATGCGCTGCTCATCTAACGCACGCAGGAGCTGCCTGGTTCCGACGACTCGCCTGCTCACATCGGCGAGAGCTTCATGCATACGCGCATCTTCCTTTCATTTGCCGTGCTGCCGTGCACAGCAACGGACATATCATACCATTTTAAACCGATTCTGTCAATGATTTTTCCATACCGAAACCCGGAGAATTGTAGGTTTACAATAGTGTCTCCTGCACACGCAACGTATTTAGGCGAGTGCAAAATCCGTCTCTTCCAGCCAGCCATGAATCGCCCGGAGTCGGCTGAAAAA
>CAYUZP010000180.1:0-3994 GCA_964449655.1 uncultured Oscillospiraceae bacterium | reverse complement strand
AATGGTGCACACGCAGATTGTAAGGCACCAGCCGCGTCATAAAATTGATGAGCTTGCCCAAATTCATGCTGTCCTTGTACAGCGGCAAGCGAAGCTTCCCTTTCCGTGCATATCCACGCGCATCGTTGGCAACGATTTGGATGTTGGTCTCATCCCCGAAGAAGATCTGCGCATCCTCTGTCTCAGCACGCCGAGTAATGCCCGGAAACTCGCTGTTCAGCCAGGCGTCTATCTTCTTCTCGTCCTGCTGATATGCGGCTTCACCGGCCTTTCTTTTATCAGCTGGCGTATATTGTCCACATGCACTCCTTGAAGCGCAGCTGGTCCGGAGTATTGTCTACTATGATTCCCTCAATTTCCTTCTCCTGCTCAGGCGTCAGACCCGGCAGGCCGCCCGCGCTTCGCGGGTTTCAGCATCTGTACGATTATCTTGTGCAACCCATACTGCCCTATCGCACCCATGTGCAGTGCATCGGTTTCAGTTCTTCATCCATGCCTCTATTATACCATAAACCAGCCCTGTTTTAAGTTTTTTGGTGTGTCAATAATCAAATACTCATATGCTCAATTGGTTATATGATTATAAATCATTATACGACAAACCGCTATAGATGTCCACTATACATAAGTACTTCATAAACCTCACATAATATCATTCATGCAATAATTTTGGATGGTAATAATCTCGCATTTGACTTTTTCATTGCAGCAGGAGCGGCTGTGGATCGTAGTCAGTGGTTAGAACGGGTTGTGTTCGCCGTCTGCCTCTCGCTTCCCACTGGCCTCCGATCCTTCATGTTGCTATTGTCGACATATGAATTGTCAGAGCGATCGAACTTTGTTTTTTCCCCCCCCCATGTACACTCGCATTGTCTCACTCCTCAGCCCAGTGCATGCTTCTCTCAACGGCTCTATGCCAGTTCTTCATCGCCGCTGCACGTTCCTCTTCATTCATCCGCGGCGTCAGTGCAAGATCCGCACGCCAGATGCGGCGAATTTCGTCCATGTTCTTAAAGATACCAACCGCTAACCCCGCGAGCAGCGCTGCGCCAAGCGCAGTCGTTTCGATGACCGCAGGACGGATCACGTTGCAACCGAGGATATCAGATTGAAACTGCATCAAAAAACGGTTCGCGCTCGCGCCTCCGTCCACGCGAAGCTCAACGGGTGTATGACCACAGTCGGACGCCATAGCGGTGACCAAATCCGCTGATTGATAGGCGATGGATTCAAGCGCAGCACGAACGATATGCGCTCTTCCTGTTCCGCGCGTAAGGCCGACAATCGTCCCTCTGCTGTACATATCCCAATATGGCGCGCCAAGACCCGCAAAGGATGGAACGAGATATACGCCGCCGTTGTCACTGACTGAATTGGCGATCATCTCTGTCTCCGAAGCGCGATCGATGAGCTTCATCTCGTCACGAAGCCACTGAACGACCGCGCCACCAATGAACACGCTGCCCTCGAGCGCATAGGTATTCTTTCCTCCCAATCGCCATGCGATGGTTGTAACTAGGCCATTATGACTGACCGCAGGCGCGCTTCCTGTATTCATCAGCAAAAAACAGCCTGTGCCATACGTGTTTTTCATCATGCCCGGTTCGAAGCATCCCTGTCCGAAGAGTGAACTGTGCTGATCCCCTGCAATAGCGGCAACGGGAATCGCGCGACCCAGAATGCCCGGATCGAGCATGCCGATTACTCCGGAAGAATCGACGACGCGCGGCAGAATCGCACGTGGAATATTCAGCGCTCGAAGCATCGTTTCGTCCCAATCGCCTGTGTGGATATCATAGAACATGGTGCGACTGGCATTGGTGGCGTCTGTGACATGTGGTCTGCCGGAGACAAGATTCCAAACAAGGAAACTGTCAACCGTTCCAAAGCATATCTCTCCCCTTTCAGCGCGCTCATGCAGATCCAGCGTGTCAAGCAGCCAGCTGAGTTTGGTGCCGGAAAAATAAGCATCCGGAACAAGGCCTGTAACGCGTCGAATATGTTCTTCCAGGCCATCCTCGCATAGCCTTCGCACGATAGGTGCGGTACGTCGGCATTGCCAAACGATGGCGTTGTACAGCGGACGGCCAGTTGCGCGATCCCATACGAGCGTTGTCTCGCGCTGGTTTGTGATACCAATTGCCGCAATGCTCTCCAGTGGAACGCCGCTCATACGCACGACATCGCGCAGTGCGTCCACCTGCGTATTGAGGATAGCCATAGGATCGTGTTCAACCCATCCGGGTTGCGGATAGATTTGTTCAAATTCATAGCTTTTGATGGCCACGATCTGCGCCTGTTCATTGAAGAGCACGGCACGGGAACTGGTTGTGCCCTGATCCAAGGCGATGATATATCTCGGCATAGTTCCTCCATGGAGCCTTTCATTCCAATTCGTTTTACAGATTTACACTGATTTAACCTCAGTATTGCGTCATAAATTTTAACGCTAAGCGATGTCATGTGCAAGGAGCTTTGCTATGGCGATTCAATGTTCGATGCTGAATGTTACGCTGAGCTTGCTGTGCCAATCTTTTGCCGTTTGCAGCATGTATTTTGAGAATGCCGCCGCAGGATCACCCACGGCGGCATACATCCTCATTTTCTATGGATCGTCATTGCTGATTTTTTAGCATAACTGCATCTACTTCGCCACATTTAGCCAACCATAAGTCAACGCAAGTCAAGCTTTTCATTTCCCATCCCATTTTTTGTTTCTTAATACAGATTGACATACAGCAGGCCAACCGATCATCGCACGCTCAGTTGACCTCGACGAAACAGATCCGTCCGTCCGACGTGCCCACCACGATCTGATTATCATACGCTGCGGGAGAGGAGCGTATCGGACTGTTAAAATCCGTATAGTCAATCGTAAGGCCGGTATAGCCATCCATCAGACGAAGCGTGCCTTTCTCATCGCCCATGACGATGTAGCTGGTATCATCCGCGCAATACAGTGCAATAGGTGAAGAGATTGAATCTACATACAGCGGTTGGCGCCAGACTTCCTCGCCTGTCTCCTTGTCCAGAGCGTATACGACCGCGTAAAACTCGCTGTCAGTACCGATTTCATCGACATGATTGACGTTGAAAATTACCAAATCATTGATATTGCCCTCGCCTACAAGCGGTGAAGCCATCAATCCAGCGTAAATGCCTTCTTCTGCTGTCGCGGTAGCATATTTGCCTCGAATATCCGTCCCGCAACTCCAGATCAACTCGCCTGTCAATGCATTCAGCTTTACAAGCTGTACTGTGCCGCTTGCATTGCGCAGATTGACCACATTGCCTGCATAGAGATCGACGCTGCCATCATCCTTGCATTCAAGAGAGACGTTTGCAACGACGCTGTCGCCCATATTGTAAGCCCAAACACATTGCATGGTATTTAAATCCACGCACTGGATGATGCCACTCATGTCGCCAAAGTACACGTAGTTGCCATAAGCTGCTGCGCTTGCGCGAATGCCTCGTTGCGTGTAGTCGGTATGAGCGACATCGTATCCATAGGAGATCACTTCAGGCTCAACTTCAAGTGTGCCATCCGCTGTGAAAACGGTATTGAGCGTAATGGTGTAAAGCATGCCATTATCTGCTGTGTAAATCAGTGTATCAGAATTCGGTTCAAGCAGCGCGCAAGAGGAAACGACGCCATTGCTTGAAAGCGCATTGGCATCGATGCCTGATTGGAAAGCAATGATCTTCTGATCCATCAAGTTGTATATGCGCATGCCAATGACACCGGTATCTCCGTTTGCTGTGGTTTCTCCGGTTTGACCCACATAGAGCAACGGGCGACCTTTCGGATCCACGCTTGCCGACACATTCATCGGAAGCCCTACACTGATCGCATTACGCGTTTTCGTCTGCGTATCGAGATCGAGGAAGTAAACGCTGCCATCGTCTGATGGATAAATCACCTCTTTGAGCGATGAAGAATTTATTGCGCTATCGCTCAGGTTCATCATTCCTCGAATTGTCTGATGCCATT
>CAYUZP010000179.1:0-4010 GCA_964449655.1 uncultured Oscillospiraceae bacterium | reverse complement strand
CGGCGGTGTGGCCTATGTCGCCACACAATATGTTTGGACAGCTACGCCGAAATAGATGTTGAAGTGATCCATTCATAAAGGCGATCGACCAGATAGATGGCGTAAGGGATCAGACGGTGGGCATACGCCCCCAGCGCCTCCCATCGATGGCATACCCATAAACCTTCATCCGATGCATGCAGCGTTGCAGATCATGTAAAGAGAGCTGTCCCATGTTTGGCGGGCAGCTCTTTTATGATATGCAGGTGGTTTGGCCATGGGATTCTGAGGACGAGATCGTTATGAAGCGCTTTATGATGTGATGCTCCTCTCCCAATCAGGTTTGACCCGTGTTCTTCGAAATGAACGCTTTGGCAGCACGCAATCCCTTCTTGAGCGAACAAGTCAAATGTCAATCATAAAGCGGGGAATCCTATCAGATTGGGATGCGATCATGCCACAAAGTCGCGGATCGTCTGCGCGTCACGATACCCTTTTTCGTACAGCTGCTCCATCTTTTCACGATCACGCTTGAGCGTCGTGAGGCCGCTGATGTCATCAGGCGCGATGATGAGCACTTTGCCTTCCTGCGCACAGCGAAGCGCTTTCTCGACGCCTTCGTTATAGACACGCCAACGATCAAGAAGTCTTTGCGCGGCCTTGGGGTAGCGCTTGGCCAATATGCGCGCGACGCGAACGTCCTTTTTCTGCACACGCGGCTGATCGATGGGCCGCGTCAGGATCAGCACGACGCGATCGCAGCCGTCAGCGAAAGCGCGCTCCAGCGGTATGGGATCGACGATGCCGCCATCAAATCCCGCCACGCCATCGACCACATACGGCTGAGAAAACACGGGCAGCGCAGAGGACTGCTTCAGCGCGTCACAGTCATTGGGCTTCACGCGCGATTTGTCGTAGTAAATCGGTTCGCCGGTCTGCGCGTTGCAGGAAACGATCACGAATTCCGCAGGATTGCGGCTGAATGCATCAAAGTCAAGCGGATATTCGCCGCCCGCGTTGGACAGCGTGCCGTATGCGTAATCCAGATCGACGTAACTTCTATGCTTGATCCAGTTCTGAATGCTCGCATATTCCTTGCGAAATACATATTCCATGTAAAATGTATGGTTGCGCCCGCGCTGACCCGCCAGGAAAGAGGCGAGATTGCCACTTCCCGCGGAGATGCCCAGCGCATAGTCAAAAGTGATGTTCTCATCCATGCAGCGGTCGAGCACGCCCGCACCGTATATGTCGCGAAAACCGCCGCCGACATCGATGATTCCTGTTTTCATGGTTTGTGCACCTCTTTGTAAATCGTTGTTTGATGAAATTCAATCGCTGAGGATCAGACGTGTGCGCGCCAGAAGGAAAGACTTTGACCACGATCAGGATCAAAATGTGGCGTCGTCAACAAGGAACGAGGGGACAGGGCAGAGACTGCGCTTATGCTGTCTGCCTGTTTTATGATTCCTGTCACGGCACGTTGTTTTTACGGCCGCTGAACCGTCAGAGGAACTGGCTTTCACCCACATTGCTGCGCTGATCATCCTCAGAGCGCATCCTGGAAGACCTGATCTATTATTATACATCGATTTAGGGATTTGTATACCCATCAGACGCCCTTTATGACAAGAGTCAATGGTGACTTGGGCAATTGGGTCAACGTTTTTCAAAAAGCAGCCGGCGGTTTAGCAGATAACCGTTAGTGGTCTCAGCGAGTTGATTTTTCGCCATTTTTCATGAACTACGATCATTGTATGCTGTGATTTGAGACCGCTCCATGGCCGAGATCACGACTTGCCGAGGGAATCGCCACCATCCCTTTGAACGGAAGGCGGTATGGTTGCGATCATCGCCAATTCATGATAGAATATCGGAGCACCCAACGATCGGGCAGGCACGACATGGATGAAGGAGGGCTTTCCTATGGACATCACTAAGGATATCCGTTATATCGGCGTCAACGACCACCATATCGATCTTTTTGAAGGCCAGTATGTCGTCCCCAATGGCATGGCATACAACTCCTATGTGATTCTCGACCAGAAAATCGCGGTTTTTGACACCGTTGATCGTCGCTTCACGCACGAGTGGCTGGACAACCTCGCCGCGGCACTGGGCGGACGCAAACCTGATTATCTCATCGTACAGCACATGGAGCCGGATCACTCCGCGAACATCGTCCAGTTTGCCAAGACATATCCGGACGCGACGATCGTTGCCTCTGCTAAAGCGTTCACGATGATGCAGAATTTTTTTGGCACGGAATTTGCGGACCGTCGCATGGTCGTCGGCGACGGTGACACGTTGAGCCTCGGCCGCCATACGCTGAACTTCCTCACCGCGCCGATGGTTCATTGGCCTGAAGTGATCGTCACCTATGACAGCACAGACAAGGTCCTCTTCTCCGCCGATGGATTTGGCAAATTTGGCGCATTGGACGTAGAGGAGGATTGGGCTTGTGAAGCGCGGCGCTATTACTTTGGCATCGTCGGCAAGTATGGCGCACAGGTGCAAGCGCTGCTCAAGAAGGCCGCAAATCTCGAAATCGAAAAGATCTGCCCGCTGCATGGTCCCATGCTGACCGAAAACCTCGGCTATTATCTCAACCTCTACAACACGTGGTCCACTTACGGCGTGGAGAGCGAGGGCATCGTCATCGCCTATACATCCGTCTATGGGCATACGAGGGAAGCCGTCGAACGGTTGGCGGACAAACTGCGCGCAAAAGGCTGCCCGAAAGTCGTCGTCACCGATCTCGCTCGCGAAGACATGGCCGAGGCGGTCGAGGATGCATTTCGCTACGGCAAACTCGTGCTCGCCACGACGACGTATAATGCGGACATCTTCCCGTTCATGCGCACATTCATCGAGCACCTCGTCGAGCGCGGCTACAGGAATCGCACGGTTGCCCTGATCGAAAACGGCTCATGGGCACCACTCGCCGCGAAGACCATGAAGGGCATGCTTGAGGGCTGTAAGAACATCACGTACACGAACACGACCGTCAGAATTCTCTCCGCGCTGAACGATGAGAGCAGAGCGCAACTCGATGCCCTGGCCGATGAATTGACGCGCGAGTATGTGGCGCAGAACGGCGAGACCGCCAACAAGAACGATTTGAAAGCGCTGTTCAAAATCGGCTACGGCTTGTATGTCGTCACTTCCAACGACGGCAAGAAGGACAACGGTCTCATCGTCAACACCGTCGCGCAGGTCACGAGCACGCCGAACCGCATCGCCGTCTGTATCAACAAGGATAATTACTCACATCACGTGATCAAACAGACCGGTAAGATGAACCTGAACTGTCTTTCTGTCGATGCGCCATTCTCCGTGTTTGAGTCGTTCGGTTTCCGCAGCGGCCGCACGGTGGACAAGTTCGCCGATTACACGCCGCTTCGTTCGGATAATGGCTTGGCGTTCCTGCCACAGTATATCAACGCGTTCATGTCGCTGAAAGTGGAACAGTATATTGACTTTGACACGCACGGCATGTTCATCTGTTCTGTGACCGAGGCGCGCGTCATCTCCGACCGCGAATCGATGACCTATGCGTACTATCAGAGCAACGTCAAGCCGAAGCCGCAAACCGAGGGCAAGAAGGGATGGGTCTGCAAGGTCTGCGGATACATCTATGAGGGCGAGGAACTGCCCGAGGACTTCGTCTGCCCGCTGTGCAAACATGGCGCAGCGGATTTTGAGCGGATACAGTGAGGTAAATGGAAGAAGTGGGGATTCCGCTGTCTACAACATGAAACGTAAGCGCTCCATATCATCACGTAGAGACATACAGACAGTCGAATCGTAGAATATCAGATGCCAGAAATTAACCTTATCAAAGAAATGGACTTCACTCCATGAAGTCAATGGGAGGCATCTGAATGAAACACGCTAGATGAACAGCTCATGCTGGTCACAGAATGCTGCCAGAGTGGCGTGAACGTTGCTAAGTGGTGCGAACAGCGCGACATCAAAGAGGGAACATTTCATTACTGGGTACACTGCCTTAAGCAGAAGGAGTTCTCGAT
>CAYUZP010000178.1:0-4012 GCA_964449655.1 uncultured Oscillospiraceae bacterium | reverse complement strand
CATCCGCTCCAACACGCTGACGACGGTTACGCCAAACCCCTCCTATGGCATCGTGATTGACAAGGCCGCGCAGATGCTCTATATCTATCGCAATGGCGAGCGCGTCGGTTCCTGTCAGGTCTGCACGGGACTTGCGACAGGCGACCATCTCAATCGCGAGACGCCTGCGGGCGAATTTATCACGATGACGCGGCGCGGCACGGTTGAATACATCAATGAATATCACAAGTGCATGTACACCATACGCATCAATGGCAATTATCACCTGTGCGAGATACCGTTCTCTACTGACAACAAATCGAATTTTTCGCTGATGGGGGACAAGCTGGGTCAGAAGGCATCCCGCGGAAACATCTGCATCGCGCACGAGGCTTCGGCAGACGGCGGGATCAACGCGTCGTGGATCTGGGACATGACCGATGCGAACCGGCGCGTCAAGGTGCTGATCTTCGACGATAAGGACCGCTCACAGGTGCCTGTCGGTGAATGAGGCAGCGCTGTTCTTTGCGTCGCACCCGGATGCGCTGCCGTTGTACGAGGCCTTTGAGCGCCGCGTCATGGCAAAGACGAATGGCACCCAGATCACGGTTCATAAGACGCAGATCACTTTTTTAAACCGCCGTGGCTTCGCCTTCGTTTCTTTTCTGCCCGCGCGCAGGGCGAAGGACAGGCCAAAGGTCTTTATCACCGTGTCGTTTGGTTTGGCGCGTCGTGTGATTTCGCCGCGCATCGACGCGGTTTCAGAGCCGTATCCGCAGCGCTTCACGCATCACGTGGTCATAGGCTCGACAGAGGAGATCGACGATGAGCTGATGGGATGGGTACGCGAGGCAAGCGATTTTGCGGCAAGGCCCGGCCGATAAAGCATATAACACAATAAAAGGAGTTCAGTCATCAGGCTGAACCCTTTTTGCTTTTTTGCCAGTGACATCAAAAGAACCCGCCAATGGCGGGCCCTCTGTTTTTGTTTTTGTGATCAGTTTCGTTTAGGCTGCAAGTCTCAGTCGATGTAGTCGTTAAAGTCCACGGCAGAGAGCATCACGACGAAGAAGTTCTCGTATGTGCCTGCTGCATTTTCGTAATTGCGCACATCGACTTCCGGCGCTTTTGTCTCCCAAAGCTCATGGATGCGGGCCGGATCGCACTTGCTGACATCGCCATCGATATAGGACTTGGCATAGCTCACGCCCATCTTGATGATCTCCATGTTGATCGGGGTGATCCACGTGGAGAAGCGGTCGACCGCGCCCAGCTCGTTCAGCTTGTTCGCGACGGCTTTGAGTGCCGCTAGATCGTCGCCGCCGATTGGCAGGTCAAGCTCCAAGGAACCCGGGAAGCCGTGATACGGACTCGGGCAGCAGGGCTGTGGATAATACGCATTCTCCTCGGCCAGCACAG
This sequence comes from uncultured Oscillospiraceae bacterium, assembly GCA_964449655.1. Classification (GTDB taxonomy): domain Bacteria; phylum Bacillota; class Clostridia; order Christensenellales; family Aristaeellaceae; genus Ventricola. Next base: position 2,614 of record CAYUZP010000178.1, on the reverse strand, counting down.
CCCTCTGCAGCGGCTCCTGCATCGAGCAGTTTGTCGCAAAGAACGCGACCTTCTTGCCCGCGTACTCTTCTATACGAGCAGGAACGTCCGCCGCGATAAACTCGTTCACCGCTTCGACACCGCCCTCTGCGGTCGGGTCAGGCGCTTCGACGTCTACGAATTCAACGCCCATCTCCGCAAAAGCGTCCTGAAGCAGCGTCCTGCGGGTGGCGATGGCCTCCATGTTCAGGTGGCGCGGGAAGGAGTAATGCACGAACACTTCGATGCCCCACTTTTCGCACGTCTGCACAATCTCCTCGCTCTCGCCCGGCTCATTGGCGTACATCACGATGTCCGCGGCGGCGGATATGGCAGAAGGCGATTCCTGCGGCGCACCTGCGATGAGCAGTATGTCCTCGTTTTCCTCGCGGATCTTCTCAAACGCTTCCGTCGTGCCGGGAACAGCCTGGCACACGACGATGGCCTTCACATCGGGATCCTCGGCAAATGCCAGCAGTTTGTCGATGGTCGTCTGCGTGTCGGTAGAAAAGTTGTCCGGATAGGTGTCGGTGATGATGTGTTCAGCACCATAGGTCGCGACGGCCTGTTCAGCGGCGCGGAATTCCTCTTCGCCTTGGCTCGTCGTGCCGGTCATGATGGCGATCTTCCAATTGCCTGCCTCATCGTTGCTTTCCTCGGCGATGGCGCCGACGCACAGCGCAAGACATGCTGTCAAAGCGATTGCCAGACAGATCAGCTTCTTCATAAACGATTTCCTCCATGATCATTGTATTCCCTCGCCGCGCCGCGTGGTCCATATAAACCGCGCGTCCCGATCCGGGTAGTTCATCCGCGTCACAAGAGACGCTCACGCGGAATCTAGCACGATTATATCACTCTTCTACACAATTTACAATAGAAAATCCTGTAAAAACCATGGGAAAACGCAAAGCCCTTCTCGTGGAAATGCGAGAGAAATGTGCGAAATTGTTTACACCAAAAAATATGAACGAAATTTTGAAGCCCTTTAGTCCTTATGTTTATGGCGTTTGATGGCCACAAATTCGCCAACTCCGTCACATAAAATAAAAGGGCCGAGGGCATCAACCAGCCCTCCGCTCCTGATCTGTATGGTTCAGCATTTTATACAGTATGCGATAGAGTTCCTTTGCTTCCTCCGGCTCCAGGTTGATGCACGAGGCGACCTTCGACGGAATCTCCACCGCGCGCTCCCTGAGCGCCATGCCCTCGTCTGTGATGGTGACGATCAGGCTGCGTTCGTCCTCCTCAGAGCGGCGGCGCGTGAGCAGCCCCTTGCTTTCCATCTTCTTCAGAAGCGGTGTCAATGTGCCCGAATCCAGATACAGACAGGTCCCCAGCTCCTTCGCTGTGACGGACTCCTTTTCCCAGAGCACCATCATCGTGATATACTGTGTATAGGTGAGATCGACCTCATCCAAAAACGGTTTATACAGCTTGATCGTTTCCCTCGAACACGCGTACAGCGGGAAACAGAGCTGATTTTCGATTTTCAGCGCGTCGTAATTCTGTTCCATAATAGCCTCCACCTCATAAGGTTTCTCTTCTTTGAATTTTGCCGTGGTTTTCGCGACACGGGCAGGCAGTAGCGATTTTTTCCCCTCCACTGTCGATGCGTGCTCAAGCGTCCTTTGTCCCAAAAGGACTTGCACACATCGATAAAGAAAACCGCACACATTCTTCATGTGAGCATTATATCATCCATTTACGTAAAAATCCATCCTTTTTTTGAATTATTTGAAATTTACGCGATATTATGATTGATGACAGAAAAATGTTTGATTGAACCAAAGTTTTATCGATTTCTATGTAATTTTTAACACATATTTCCGGCATGGTTGCCGCGCGGTTGCATGCCGTTAAATGAGTCCGCCGTCCACGCCCAGAACTTGCCCCGTGATAAAGTTCGCCTCATCCGACAGAAGGAAGGCCACAGCGCCGGCCACGTCCTGTGGCGTACCCAGACGCCCCAGAGGCGTTTGCTGCGCGAGCGCCATGCGCGTATCCTCGCTGTGCTGTGCCATCATCGCCGTGTCGATGACGCCCGGCGCGACGCAGTTGACCCGCACGCCGCTCGGCCCCAGCTCCTTCGCCAGAGCGCAGGAAAAGCCGATGAGCGCCGCTTTGCTCGCAGAATAAGCCGTCTCGCACGATGCGCCTACGCGTCCCCAGATGCTTGAGAGGATCACGATGCTGCCCTTCCTTCGCGATACCATGCCCGGCACAAGCGCGCGGCAAAGATAAAATGCGCTAGACACGTTCACATCCATCACGCGGCGCCACTGCGCGTCCGTCATATCGCACAATAGCCCCGTATGCGATACCCCCGCGCAGAGAACCATCGCGTCCACGCGGTGATACAGCGACAATATCCGCGAGCAAAGCGCGCCGACCGCCTCGCTGTCCGACAGATCACATGCGCACGCGTGCGCGTCATACCCCTGCCTGCAGAGTGATGCTTCAAGCGCCTGTGCTTTTTGCGCGTGTTCGTCCGCGTGCAGCAATACCGTATATCCCCGCCGGGCAAGCAGCTCGCCGCAGGCGGAGCCGATTCCTCCCGATGCGCCTGTGACCAGCACGACCCTGTTCATATCCG
>CAYUZP010000177.1:0-4099 GCA_964449655.1 uncultured Oscillospiraceae bacterium | reverse complement strand
CTCGCCGTGCTCGGGGATGTTTACGGAGACGATCTTGCCCGCATCATCGGTGGAGATCTCCACGGAGAACGGCGCAAAGCCCGTCACGTCATAGGAAGCGGTGGTGACGACCGGTTCAGCCGGTTCGCCGGAAGCCGCCGCGGCCGCCGCGAGAATCGCGTCCTTATCGCCCACGTGCGGCTCAATGCCCAGCGTATCGCGTGTATAGGCGAGCATCTCGTCGACCGCGCCCAGGAACGCTGAGGAGGAGATCGTCGCGCCGGAGAGCGTCTGCACGTCATCGTGGAGCGTGTCAGGATCGGCCGCGATGCCGATGAAGCGATCCATGAATTCATCGGTGCCGACGCGGCTGCCCAGGCCCGCCGTCTCCTGCAGCGCGCCGACATAGACCTGTGTCACATAGCCTTCCGTGCTGACGCCGATGGTGATCGGAATCGGTCCGCCATAGCCGTTGGGCGAGGCGGTCAGCGCGTAGCCGTCGATCTCGCCGGACGCGTTGGTGCCCGTGAAGATCTGCTCCAGCTGGCTCTCTTCACTGAGGCCTTCATAGGAGACCTCGGCGTATTCGTCGCCCGGGAGAACCTTTTCAAGCGCCGCTCTCTGCGCGGCCAGCTTCTGTTCGGCGATCGGGCCCTTTGTCACCTCGTTGGTGATGCCCAGCGCGACAGAGGCGACGAGCGCGAATATGAAAAGCCGAACCGCGAGCTTGATGATATCACCCATTCTTCTTGACCTCCCCAAAGCTCTTCGTGCCGGTCACGCGCTCGATGAGCGGGGACACGACGTTCATCAGGATAATCGCAAAGGAGCACCACTCCGCAGGGGTCTTCTTCAGGCAGCGGAAGATGAACAGGAGCACGCCGCAGCCCAGGCCGAAGATGAGCTTGCCCGTTCTCGTCGTGGGCGATGTCGCATAATCCGTCGCCATGAAGAACGCGCCCAGGATCAAGCCGCCGGAGAGCAGCTGATAGAGCGTCGCATTGACATCAAAGCCGGACCATATGAACACACACACGGCAAAGGAGCCGATGAACATCGTCGGGATCTCCCAGGTGATGACACCGCGCACAAACAGGTACGCCGCGCCGATGAGCAGCGCGATCTTGCAGGTCTCGCCGATGGTGCCGGGAACGTTGCCGATGAGCAGCTGCGTGAGGGTATATGAGCCGCTGGCCGCACCGCTGGCGATGGGAGTCGCGGCGGCAACGGCATCGACGCCCGCGAGATGGCCAAACGCGGGGACGGCGAACGTGTTCATCGCGCTCGCCCAGGAAAGCGAAAGTATCGCGCGCGCGCCGAGCGCGGGGTTCATGAAGTTCTTGCCCAGGCCGCCCCAGATCATCTTGCACAGCAGGATGGCGATCACCGAGCCGATCACGGGTATAAAGAAGGGCACGGTCGAGGGCAGGTTCATGGCCAACAGAAGGCCGGTCACGACAGCGCTGAAGTCGCCGATGGTGTTCTTGGTGTGAGTGACCTTGCAATAGAACCACTCGCTGAGCACCGCCGTCACGACGGACAGCAGGATGATGATCGCCGAGCGATAACCGGTGAACAGCACGCCGACGATGGCCGCGGGCAGCAGCGCGATGCAGACATCCTGCATGATGCGCGCGGTCGTCACGCTGTCGCGCAGATGCGGAGAAGACGAAACCACATACTTTGACATACTACCGTTCCTCCGTGCTCACTTAAGACTTTTTGGTGCGGGCGACGAGCTTGGCGACGCGGCAGCTCTGCGTCAGCTCGCGCTTGGCGGGACAGCTGTACGTGCACGAGCCGCACTCCATGCAGTTGAGCACTCCGGCTGCGATCGCGCCGTCGAAATCGCCCTTGCGCACATTGGCGTCGATCTTGGCGGGCATCAGGCCCATCGGACAGGCGCGGATACAGCGGCCGCAGCGGATGCAGGCGCTCTCCTCGGCGCTGATGCCTTCCTCACCCAGCGCGAGGAAGCCGCCGAAATTCTTGGTGATGGGCAGGTTGGCCGAGGGCACGGCGTTGCCCATCATGGGGCCGCCGACGATCAGCTTGCGCACGCCTTCGGTGAGACCGCCAACCTCGTCGATGAGATCCATCAGCGGCGCGCCAATGCGCACGCGCAGGTTGCACGGCTGAGCCACGCGCCCCGTGAATGTGACGACGCGGTCGATCAGCGGGCGTCCCTCGCGCACGGCGGCGGAGAGCGCGGCGCATGTCGCAACGTTCATCGTCACGCACTGCGCGGCGGAGGGCAGCGCGCCACTGGGCACCTTGCGGCCGGTCAAGGCGAAAATGAGCATCTTTTCAAAGCCCTGCGGGTACTTGGCGGGCAGCGCGACGACCTCTACGCCGTCCTTTGCTGCCGCCTTCATCGCCTCGACTGCATCCGGCTTATTGTCCTCAATGCCGATGACAGCGCGTGTGCAGCCGCTCGCCTTTTTCGCCAGAAGCACACCGTCGATGATCTGCGCCGCGTTTTCGAGCATGAGCCTATGATCGCTGGTCAGGTAGGGTTCGCACTCGCTGCCGTTGACCACGAGCGTATCGGGTTTTGGATCGAGCTTGGTGGTGTTCAGCTTGACCGCGGTCGGGAACGCCGCGCCGCCGAGGCCCACGATGCCCGCGTTTGCCGTGATCTCGACGATCTGTTCAGGCGTGAGCGCGTCGACATTCTCGCGCGGCTTGACAGACGGATCCCAGCGATCCTCGAAGTCATTTTCGATCACCACAGCGGGAACGCTCGCACCACTGGCCACGATGCACGTCGTGACCGCGACGACCTTGCCGGATACGCTCGCGTGCACCGGTGCGGACACGAAACCCTGTGCCTGACCGATCACCTGACCCATGTTGACCGTATCGCCGGGCTTGACGCAGCATGCCGCGGGTGCGCCGCCGTGCTGTACCATCGCGATCGTCACACGGGCCGGGGCGGCCGCATTCCGGATCTGCACAGACTGGGTTACGGCCTTGCCGCCGCCAATCTCGCGGGGATGGATGCCGCCGCCGAATGTCTGGGAAATAGCCACAGACAGGTTCCTCCCTTCGCTCCCCGGGCGCACTGACCCGGGAATAAAATGTTCCTTCCCATTATAACATAGAAACCGTCAAAAGCAATCGAATGTTGTGGGTTTTTTTCTTTCGATTTCATTCCCATGGGAGATTTTGACGAAAGATTCGGACGAATCCTGTTTTCTCCGCAGCGCTGCGCTTTTTGAGGTTATCCGCTTCATTTTTCGCGAAACAAAAGAGGGCCGACGCATGGCCGGTCCTGTCTTCTTAGTCTTCAGTTCAGCCGATGATATGCCCAATGCGTGCATCGTCCGCCTCAGGCAAGAGATGCTTGATGTGCTCTGTCATGCGGCGTCTTGATTCCTCCGGTGGGCGGTCATAAGCGCACGTCACGGCCGCCTCGCCGAAGAGACGTTCGGGTGTGCTGTAGCGCGATACGCCCCAGCCATAGGGTTCTCCATCCGGCCTGCGCATGTATTCAAAGTCGGCGATGACGACATAGGTCTGCATTTGCAGTCGTGTGATCACGGTGTCAAATCCCTTGAGCCCCCCGCGGTGATAGCCAGCGAGCCGCTTCAGTTCCTTGGAGAGCAGCGTGCCGTGTGCCGTGAGTGTCTCAAAAACATCGCGATCCTTGATGGACGCGAGACCGTCGTCAAACCGTGCGTCGAAGTCATAACCGTCACGGCGGGCGTTGGCGAAATCCGCGAACCAGTCGATGCTGACAAAGCCGGCCTTGCCGCCGAAGAATTTGCCGTAAGCGCATCGGCCGCTGCGCGCGACAGGGCCCTTCCATTCCCATGGGCCGTCGGCGTCGGGCGAGAACCACAGTTCCTGTGCGCAGTTCTCCTCGACGGAAAAGCCCTGTATGTCGCCCCTGAAAAAGGGCAGAAAGCCCGTCTCCTCGACCATTGTGATCACGTCCTGCGGCCCGCGCAGCACTCCAAATCGTCCCATAGTGCATTCCCTGCTTGATCCGGTGGGTGATGGGTAAAACTGGCGCTACATGGCTCCCCGCCCGGATCGCTTCGCTCCCGGGCTGCTCTCCCTTGTCTTCTTTTGGTTGGGGCTGCCGCCCCCCCTTGCTCTGCCCGGGCTACCGCCC
>CAYUZP010000176.1:0-4102 GCA_964449655.1 uncultured Oscillospiraceae bacterium | reverse complement strand
TTTTCATGTTTCCACTAACCACACTGGTCAGGATTTTGAAAATGGATTTCCGTGGCCCACATTCACAGTCAATTGACAAAAAAAGCGCGGCAGAGTAAAATAGAAGAAAAATGCGCGGTGAACGCTGCGCCGATCATAGAATCCCGATGATCGCGACGGATCATATCCGTGCGCGGGAAATGAGGCAGGAATGAACGCATATGATGCATTTGAACAGAGGAAGGATGCGCTGTTAGAAGAGATTCAATCAGCCAAGGAAACGGGCCGTGTCCTGCAGGCGGTGACCATGGCTTTGGAGCAGACAGCCTGCGAACTGGCGCAGGATGAGCAGGATGAGCACGCGCGTCAACGGCAACAGGCGGTGATGTCTCTTGCCAAGCGCGCTCCGTCGCTGCTTCGCGCGGCTCAAGCCAAGGGAGAAATGCGGCTGCACAGATCCCGCGCGGTCAAACCGCGTTACATTCGTCCGCTGCAAATCGCCGGTGCGCTGATCCTCCTGGGACTGGCCATCGTTCAGCTCATCTCAGGGGGCGTGATCTATGCCATATTGCAGATCGTCGGTGCGCTTTTGCTCGGCTTCGGCGCGGTGCAATCCATCTCTGCAGCGGATGAGGATGTAGAGGCCGTCGGCGTGATCGACTGGGATGCCGATCAGCTCGTGCGCAGCCTCGGCGAACTTTGTCAGGGCGTCGATATCTGTGTCAGCGATCTCGCGTTGATTGAGAGCGACGAGGGCGTCATGCACGTGAGCGGCACGGTGGATGAGGCGACGATCGATCTGCTCGTCTCGCTGATGGAGGCTCGCGCGACGGGGCGTGAGGATATCGCCATGCGAAGCCTCGCACAGGCAGAGCAGTACCTGCGCGCGCTGGGCGTAGAGGTCGTCTACTATCGTAAGGATTGCGCGGAATTCTTTGATGTGCTGCCCACGATCAGTCAGGAGCGCACGGTGCGTCCGGCGCTGCTGCGCGATGGACAGCTGATCCGCCGCGGTGTCGCAGCCTGCGTGATGGAGAGGAGTGTCGGCGCATGACGGCATTTGATGACAGCGAAATCGGCGCGTCGATGAACGAGGCGGACGGATCAAACAACGCGCAGGAAGGCACGCCCTTTGATGCGCGTCAGCAGATGAAAGCCGGCGCGGGAAAGCGCGATGGAGACGATGCGCAGGGGATGGATCAGACGGATTCGCCTAAGCAGCATACGAACCCCACCGTCGAGATCGTCGCCAGCACCAATCGATACGCTGACTATGCGCGAAAGGCAGCGCGCAGCGTGTCAGCGTTCGCGCAAAAGGCGTCATCTGCTGCGGCTCGCCTGCTTGACGCGAGTGCGGACTCAAACGCAGACACAAACGCCGGGATCAACTCTCATGCGCCTGTGGAGGGAAAGCACATTTCAAAGGCCAACAATGCGCATGAAGTATCGGTCGTGATCGCGGAGCGGAAAATGGCCGCAGGGACACCAGAAACGGATGCTCTTCCTTTAAAATCGGAGCCAGCCGCGATGCAGTCGGGCGAGGGGGAGGCGACAGATGCGCTTCCCGGCACAATGCGCGTCATCGACCCGGACGGCAGTCCATATGACATCGCTTATAAAGCGCCGCAAAGCGATAAGCATCCCATGCTGGATGATGGAACGGCGCACAGGGGTGTGCGCGTGCTGGGTTTTGACCTGGGAGATGGCGAGAGCGCTGTGGCGATGCTGGACAGCGAATCGACGGTCGAGCCTCGCATGGTACCGCTAGGCGGACGCGCGAGCATGATCACCGCAGTGGGCTTGCGGGGAGGACGCATCGTCGTTGGCGAGGAGGCGAGCGTGCTTTCAGGCGCTCAGGATGTGCGCGTTCGCTTTAAATCCCGGTATCTGACCGATCCGCAGGCGGCATTCACAGTGCGTCAATTCGCGCAAGGCGTGTTGGCCGAGCTGATGCGCACGGAGCCAGGCCTGATGGCGCAGGTCACGCGGACGGTTGTCGGCTGTCCCGCGGGCTGGGGAGAAGGACGTCGCACGCAGTATGCGTCTTTGCTGGAATCGGCGGGCTTTCCGAACGTCTGCGTCGTGCCGGAACCGCGTGCAGCGTTTCTCTATGCGCGCCATGCGAGGGGTCTGCGCGTCGACGCGAACCTGATGCGCGAGAGCGCGATCGTCATCGACATCGGCTCTTCGACAACCGATTTTGCCTATATCGTCGATGGGCATCAGCAGGATCAATCGCTCTTTGGCGACGCGAATTTGGGCGGCGGCCTGCTGGATGAGCTGATATTGGAGGAATCGATCAATCACTCGCCGGACGCGCGAGAGCTCCGCGCGGTGATGGAGAAAAGTAAAGCTTGGAAGAGCTACTGCGAGCTGGAAGCGCGGCGTTTGAAGGAGCGCTATTTTGAGGACGAGGCGCGTTGGCGCACAGAGTCGATCTGCTCACAGGTCATCGTCTGTTATGATCAGACGCTGATGCTCGACATGGAATTGAACGGACGGATCATCGATAAATTGATCGGCAAACCGATCGCCGCGCTGGGCGAGCGCAGCTTCATAGACTGCCTGCGGGATTCCCTTCGGGCAGCACAGGAGGTGAGCGCCGCGTGCCCGCCTCAGGTCGTCATATTGACGGGTGGCGCCTCGCGTATGGCGTTCTTCAGACAGGCCTGCATGGAAGCGTTTGGAGCAGCGCTGATGGTGCTGTGTCCGGAGCCGGAGTGTTCAATCGCGCGTGGACTAGCCTATGCGGGTCGGGTGGACGAAAATCTGCGGGTGTTCAGGCAGGAGGTTGCGTCTCTGGCGCATGGAACGCGGCTAAGTGAGGCGGTCAATGGAAGGATATACAAGCTCTACGGGCCGTTGGCCTCAACGCTCTATGACATCGCCAAGGGGTGCGCCATGGAAGCGATTGGACTCTGGCGCAGCGGCGCGATAGCGACGCTGGAGGAGATGGAGGATTTTACGACGAAGCGGATCGTCGAAGCGTTTTCCGGAGATGAGGCGCGTGAGCAGATTGAACCGGTGCTGCGCGACTGGATGAACGGGCTGATCGGCGAGCTGGAAGGGGAGTTGAGCGCGCTGTGCGTGCGATGCGGTGTGCCGCCTGAGCACATGTCCCTTTCAAGCACACACGTCGATGTCGGGCTGGAACACGTGGATCTGGCGCTGTCGGATGCGATGGGCATGGACATGCTTTCAAGGGTTCTGGGCGTCGTTCTGGCGGTCATCGGCGCGAGTTTGTGCGGCGGAGGCGGAGTGGCATTGGTCAGCACAGGCCCGATCGGCTTGATTGTCGGCGCTTTGGCGGGTGCGATGATCGCCATGCTCGGAAAATCCAATATGGAGAATGCCGTGCGAAAGGTCAAACTGCCCATGCTCGTGCGCAAGCTCGTCAGGGACAGCACCGTATTGCAGGGGTTGGAGCGCAAGCGCGATCAGGTGGAATCCGCCATTGTGCAGGCGCTTGCAGATCCGCGAAACGGCCTCGCAGCGCGGTTGAGCGCGAGTTTGGGAGAGACGCTCGGTTTGCAGATGGAGGAGATGGCACGCGGAGCGGAGATGTCCATTCAGGCGTGATATGTTCAAAACATCCGGGACTTTGCAATGATGGAGCAGCACATAGAATGTTCAAACAGAATGATGCTTTGTTAAACATGTCAAGCATGCGAAATAAAGGATGGTATAATAATAACACGTTAATAACACGTTAACACACAGGAATTGGCAGATAACATCATTTTATTCTAGAGATTCGTTGAATATTTGTGGGAGAACAAACGCAAAATTGAATGGCAACATAATACTATTTTCTCACAATAGATATATGTAGATTTAGAAAGTTTTGATACAAATATTCTATGTATAAATCTATTATAGTTATTGCTACAAAAGCAGCGCGATTCATATGCACCGCACAACATAGTTTCGTGTTGGTTGTGAGCTGAGAGATATTGTAGCGTGCGTAATTATATCTGAGCAGAATTTGTATAACTTGCTCTTGCATAGACTAAGAAGCTGATGTATAATGTGCGTCAAGTGAGGGGTCGTTTTTATTGCTTTGATAATTAGTGTCTCCTTCTGGAATCAAAAAACATTGGAAAATCAACGTTTCCAGGGCGAT
>CAYUZP010000175.1:0-4142 GCA_964449655.1 uncultured Oscillospiraceae bacterium | reverse complement strand
CCACCTGCCAGATGTCTTTTTATGCGGTATTGCCTTAGTGTAACCGCTTTTGTTCCGTTTGGCAATATGCTGGATGCCGATTGCGCATAGCTGACGCCGCGAAAGCTCCGAGCAATTCGTCGCTGAATACTGCGGTCACCCTTCGAATAAGACAAGCCATGACGAGACAGTAAGAGCAGCGCGCGGATACCCAATGGATTCGCGATTCATGCATCATCACGATAAGCCTCGTCATGCCCGCCGATGAAAATCCTCCCGCGTCATCCTGACGATATGCGGCATAAACCCATTGGTGTTCGCCGTTTAGGTCATGATGGGCTCTTATGATCGCCGACGTGATTCGCGAAGAAAGATAAAGCTGCTCCGTGACGACATCGTGAATGTCCTCTTTCGTCATCGAAGCAGATCAAAAAGCGCGAAAAAATCCACATGCAAACAGCGTAGACATATCGCTTGATGCCCCGCTGTTTTGATGCAAAGCCGCCTTTCTTGAGCACGTCGGCAGCGGCGACGTTGCCCGCACGCAAGCCCACCGTGGAATACAGGCCCAACGACGCGGCAAGGATATCGTTCTCGTTGTAATAATAACGATTGCTCATCTCCCCTGCGACGTAGAGTCCATCGATCACAGAGCCGTCCTCGCGCAATACGCGTCCTTTCTCGCAGGTGAATACACCGCCTACGAAGCCGAATGTCGTCGGATAGAATTTGACAGCATAGAGCGGCGCTGTGTCAAGCGCGACAAGCAGGCCCGCGTCCTTATACCGAAGTCATGCCATGATGAAACCAAATCCGGCTTGCTTATTGAGCGCGCTGCGAGTATAATGGAAACATATTATGTTTAAACAGGAGCCTGAAGACAGATGATTGTGCTTAGCGTGCAGCATGTCGCCAAATCCTTCGGTGTCAATGAGGTGCTCAAGGACGTCTCCCTCACATTGCAGCAGGGGGAGCGCATGGGCATGGTCGGTGTCAATGGATGTGGGAAGACGACCCTCATGCGGATGATCGCGGGGCTTAATACGCCTGACAGCGGAGAGATTTCCATCGTACGGGGCGCGCGCATCGGTTATCTCGCCCAGCAGGATCAGGTGACGCACGGCGCGAGCGTATGGGACGAGCTGGAAAAGGTCTACGAGCCCGTGTTCGCCATGGAAAAGCGATTGCGCGAACTGGAGCGCGAGATGGAGAGCGCGCATGAGGACGCCGCGCGGTTTTCCCAACTCTCATCGGATTACGACCGGCTGCTCGCCCGCTTTGAGGATGCCGACGGCTACTCGTGGAAAAGCATGGTCAGCGGCGTGCTCAACGGCCTGGGCTTTAAGCCCGGTCAGTATGACCAGCCCGCCGACTCCCTCAGCGGCGGCGAACAGACGCGCCTTTGCCTGGCCAGGCTGTTGCTTCAAAAGCCCGACCTGCTCCTGCTCGACGAGCCGACCAATCATCTTGACATGGACACGCTGCAATGGCTTGAAAACTACCTGGCCGCCTACCGCGGCAGCGTGCTCGTCATCTCGCATGACCGCTATTTCCTGGATCACGTCTGCACCTGCATGGTCGAAATCATGATGGGCACATCCGAACAGTACGACGGCAATTATACGCTTTACATGACCAAAAGGCAGGAACGCTTTGAAGCGCGGCTGCGCGCTTACCAGCTGCAACAAAAGGAAATCGAGCGGCAACAGGCGATCATCGCGCGTTATCGCATGTACAATCGGGAAAAATCCATCCGTGCCGCCGAAAGCCGCGAAAAAGCGCTGGAGCGCATGGAAAAAATCGACAAGCCCGCCGATGAGCGCGCCATACGCTTTCGCTTTGAGGCCAAACGGCGCACCGGTGAAGACGTGCTGTTCTTGCAGGATCTTTCCAAGAGCTTTGGCGATAAGCATCTCTTTTCAAAGCTGCGTCTGCACGTGCGCGCGGGGGACCGCATCGCGCTCATCGGCCCGAACGGCGTGGGCAAATCGACGCTGATCAAGCTGATCGCCGGTGAAGAGCAGCCCGATGAGGGCACCATCCGATACGGCGCAAACGTCGACATCGGATACTATGACCAGCATCAGGCGTCTCTTGATCCGGAGAAGACCGTGCTGGACGAGGTCTGGGATCGTTTCCCGCAGATGGAGCAAAGCGACGTGCGCGGCGCGCTGGGCATGTTCCTCTTCACAGGCGACGACGTATTTCAGCCGATACGCACGCTTTCAGGCGGGGAAAAGGGCCGTGTCGCGCTGACGGCGCTCATGCTGCGCAAGGACAATCTGCTTTTGCTGGACGAACCGACCAACCATCTTGACATGGACTCGCGCGAAGTGCTGGAGGATGCGCTCTCCGATTATGGCGGGACGATCATCACCGTCTCCCATGACCGTTATTTTATCAACCGCGTCGCTGACCGCGTGATCGAAATGACGCCCGAGGGCGTGACCGAATATATCGGTAACTATGACGACTATCTGGAACGCAAGAACCGGCCTGTCGAACAGGAAACCATCGCCGGAAAGACCAAGACGGAACTGAGCAAGGAACGCCGCCGTGAAAAACAGCGCGGACAGAATTTGCGTCAATTAAGGCTCCGCGCACAGCAGGCGGAAAAGGCTGTCTCGGCAAAGGAATCGGAAATCGCGGGGCTTGAGGCGCAGATGGCCGATCCCGCGCTCTATCAGGACCCGGGCCGCGCGGCAAACGTACAAAAAGCGTACAGTCAGGCGCAGGAGGAACTGCAGCGGCTCTATGAGCAGTGGGAAGAGGCGGAGGCGGCGCTTTCGGAAGAATGATCAGATTCCCGTCTCGCGCGGGGCTTTTTGAATCCACGAACAAGCGCGTCGTTCATCCTCATTAAAACGCATGTTTCGCAGCGCGATTTGAGCATCGTTACCCATGATGGGAGAAGCACAGGAAAGGAAGTCAATGCATGTTGTTCATCGGAATCTGCGGCGCGAGCGGCAGCGGCAAATCGACACTCGCGCAGGAATTGGCCACCATGGTCAATCGAAGCATACTCATCATCCCGCAGGACGCATACTATTTCGACCATCCCGACCTCTCTTACGAGGAACGCTGTCTGCTCAACTATGACGAACCCTCGATCTTCGACCATGACCTGCTGCTCAGCGACGTGCGCAAGCTGCTCTCGGGTGAACGCACGCCTAAAAAGTGCTATGACTACACGCTGCATCGCCGCTCGGATCCGCCCGGAGAATTTCTGGAGCCGCGTGACGTGATCATCGTGGAGGGCATCCATGCGTTTTGCGATCCCAGACTGCGCGAATTGATGGATTTGCGGCTGTACATGCATGTCGAGGCGGACATCTGCTTGCTTAGGCGCATTGAGCGGGACATCAACGAGCGTGGCCGCACCATAGACAACATCTCCAGGCAATATCTGACGACAGTCAAGCCGATGTTCGACCGTTATGTGCGCAACTATGAGCAATACGCCGACGTCATCGTCGCGCAGGGCGGTAAAAACGCCAGGATCACCGAGATCCTCGCCGGATACATCAACAACGATCTGCATCTGTATCGCGGCAGACGAAAGCCCACATGATGCCATCGCCGCGCATGCCTGCGGCGAAATTATCCATTTCGCGCGATCAATTGCGCCGCACGGACTTCGCGTCTGTGGTCTTCCGCGTTTTTATGTATGGAGACATCATAACCTTTTGATCAGCCTTTGCACAACCTGCGGATCTCCGTCTTTCCGGAACCCTCTCGCAACCACGATGTGCCGTTCGTCTTCTTCCCTCGATTCCAATGTATCAGAATGAAATTCGTTTTAAGATACAAATCCTCAACAACCCCCAACTGTCAATTCAGAGGGATATTGCCCTTTAAAAACGGAATCTTATTGACCATGAAACCGGAGATCTTCAATGAATTGTATATGGGTTTTTCCGCGCATCCTGTTCACGTTGATCCGGCAGATAGCTCCGCTTGAACAGGTTTGGCATATTCCGCGCGGATAAAAAACATGCACTGTATTTTCTCCAACGATATCAATGCTCGAGGAGACAGTTGATACCCCCTTAAATGCTAGGAACCAAAGGACAAGCTGAGAACACTTTGCTCATTGATGTCCAGTTATTTTTAAAATGCTTGGAACGGATTGACAGGCAGGTCGCAAACTCTCGCTTTCAAAT
>CAYUZP010000174.1:0-4144 GCA_964449655.1 uncultured Oscillospiraceae bacterium | reverse complement strand
ATCCTGTTCCTGCCGGAGAGCACGGAAGGGGTCGCGGCGGGGCAGACGACGGCGGCAAGGAATAGATAGAAAAAGCGTGAAGGGCAAAAAGCCTGAGTCGACACGAACTGCAACAGGAGAGACACGGATGGTATCACAAAATGTTTCGTTAAATGGGAAAACGATACTGATCACTGGCGCAGCTGGCTTTATTGGCGCGAATTTGGTGAAACATCTTATTCATGAAGCGCCATCCTGCCGTATCATTGGTGTTGATGATATGAATGATTACTATGATGTCTCGCTCAAGGAATACCGGCTGCATGAACTTGAGAAATGCGTGAAACCGGATCGATTTACCTTGGTTCGCGGCTCGATTTCAGACAAGATACTTATCGGATCGCTGTTTGCGGATCATGCACCTGACATCGTGGTAAATCTTGCTGCCCAGGCCGGTGTACGGTATTCCATAGAACATCCGGATGTATACATGGAAAGCAATATAACCGGCTTTTATACCATCCTTGAAGCCTGCCGCCATAGTTACGACGGCGGAAAACCTGGAGTGGAACATTTGATATACGCATCCTCTTCTTCCGTTTATGGAGGAAATAAGAAGGTCCCTTTCAGTACTGAGGACAATGTCGATCATCCGGTCAGTCTCTACGCGGCGACCAAGAAATCCAATGAACTGCTGGCGCACGCTTATGCGAAGCTTTATGAGATCCCCTCGACAGGGCTGCGCTTTTTTACAGTGTACGGTCCCGCAGGCAGACCGGATATGTTTTATTATCGTGCGACAGACAGACTCGTGCACGGTGAGACCATTCAGATCTTTAATTATGGCCATTGTCAACGGGATTTTACCTATATCGAAGATATCGTGGAAGGCATGGTTCGCGTCATGCGTTCCGCGCCGGAACGAAAGAGCGGTGAGGACGGTTTGCCCATTCCGCCGTATCGCATATACAACATCGGAGGTGGATCGCCGGTCAGCCTGATGGATTTTATCACGACGCTGCAAGAGGAGCTGGTGCGGGCTGGCATTCTTGCGGAGGATTACGATTTTAAGAAGCATCAAAAACTCGTTCCCATGCAGCCGGGAGACGTGCCTGTGACCTATGCAGATACGAAAGCATTCGAACGGGATTTTGATTTTGTCCCCAACATCGGCATCCGGGAGGGACTGCGAAAATTTGCTGAATGGTATCGGGAATACAATAGGATCTGACAGACATGGATAGCTGACAATGGAGAAGGGTGCTCAAGCACATTATGAGGACATGGCAGGAGCGCTGCGCAGCAGCGCAAAGGGAAAGAGACAGGATCATGCATGGTTAACGAAAAGACTGGAGAATCGTATAACATCGCGGTAGCGGGATTAGGATACGTAGGAATTTCTATCGCCACGCTGTTGGCACAGCACAATCAAGTGAAGGCAGTGGATGTCGTGCCTGAAAAGGTTGAAAAAGTGAATCGGCGGATCAGTCCGATCCGGGATGAATACATCGAAAAATATTTTGCGGCGGATCAGGCGGGAGAGTGCGTACTCGATCTATCGGCGACTCTTGACGGCGGGGAGGCGTATGCGCAGGCGGATTTTGTGATCATTGCCGCGCCGACGAACTATGACAGCGAAATAAATTCCTTTGACACAGGTGCTGTTGAGAATGTGATCGACATGGTCCTGCAGGTAAACCCCGACGCGGTCATGGTGATCAAAAGTACGGTTCCGGTAGGGTTTACGAAAGCGATCAGGAAAAAAACGGGCAGCCACAATATTCTCTTTAGCCCTGAATTCCTGCGGGAGTCCAAGGCGCTCTATGACAATCTCTATCCCAGCCGCATCATTGTTGGTACGGATAAGGGAGAGGAGCAGGCCGTCATCGCGGCGCATACTTTTGCGGCACTCTTACAGGAGGGAGCGATGAAGGAGAACATTCCCACGCTGTTTATGGGTTTTACGGAGGCGGAGGCAGTAAAACTCTTTGCTAATACATATCTGGCCTTGAGGGTGAGTTACTTCAATGAGTTGGATACGTACGCCGAACTGAAAGGGCTGGACACGAAAGATATCATCGACGGCGTCTGCCTGGATCCGCGCATAGGCGATCATTACAACAATCCATCCTTCGGCTACGGCGGATATTGTCTGCCTAAGGACACCAAACAGCTGCTGGCTAATTTTTCTGATGTTCCGGAAAATCTTATTCAGGCGATCGTGCAGAGCAACAGAACGCGTAAAGATCATATTGCGGATCGCGTGCTGGAGAAAGCGGGGAACGCACAGCGGAACCGGCCTGTAATGATCGGTGTCTACCGCCTTACTATGAAAGAGGGCAGCGATAATTTCCGTCACAGCAGCATACAAGGGGTCGTGAGGCGGATCAAGGCAAAAGGCGCAGAGGTCATGATCTATGAGCCCGTTCTGGAGGATGGAACACGGTTCTTCGGCTCACTAGTCGTCAATGATCTGGATCGATTCAAGCGCGGGTCTGACTTCATTATCGCCAACAGGTATGAATCCGTATTAAATGACGTGATTCAGAAGGTTTATACACGAGATATCTATCAGAAAGACTGATTGGATCAAGCGAAGCAACAGAGGCATTCTTTTCAAAGGAAAGATCACTCAATGAGGATTGGCCGTGGCATGCAACCATACAGTGTTTTGATGGCCGTTCACCAGAAAGCCGACGCAGAATATTTGCGGGCTGCTGTTGATAGTATGGCGCACCAGACAGTAAAGCCGGAGCAGATCGTGATCGTTGAAGACGGTCCGCTGACGCCTCCGTTATATGAAGTCATAAAGAAGTATTTTGCGGAAGCGCCTGACCTCTTTACAAAGGTATCATTGGCGCAAAACGGCGGTCTCGCCAACGCGCTGAACATCGGATTGCGTCAATGCCGCAATGAACTGGTCGCGAGGATGGACAGCGATGATATCTCTCTTCCTGACCGATGCGAAAAGCAGCTTAAACGCTTTGCACAAAAGCCTGAACTGACGATCCTGGGAGGAAACATGGACGAGTTTACGGGAGATCCGGGTCACGTCATCTCACAGCGCAGAGTGCCGTTAACCCAGGAAGAGATACTCCGCTTTGGAAGACGAAGGAGTCCCTTTAATCATCCGACTGTCATGTATAAGAAGAGCGCCATATTGGAATTTGGCGGATATAATGTGGAGCGCAGCCGTGCGCAGGATTATGAACTGTTTGTTTCCATGCTGCACAGCGGTTATCACGCGGAAAATCTTGAGGATGTTCTGGTAAAATTTCGTGTGGATGAGGACAGCGTGCTGCGCAAGAAATCGTGGGCGCACTGCATGACGCATGTGGATATCGTGAAGAATTTCTACAGGCAGGGATATTCAACTCTGGGCGATCTTTGCTACACGTTTTGCGGTGCATGTGCGATCTATCTGCTGCCGAACAACATTACTCAGAAACTATACAGAAAATTTTTACGGAGATAACAGGCATGAACATACAAAACACGGAACAGCGGATCAGCGGTTTCCTGCTTCGTTACCCTAAGGTAAAGAGGTTCATCAAAAGAACATATCAAAGGGTCATGTATGCCATTTCTCCAAAGTTCATAAGCGAGGGCGACATAACGTGCGTCTCGCCGGACGATGAATATGAGTATCTATTCGGTTACTATGACAAGTGTCCCTGGGACAGCAGCGGGCGTTATATGCTCTGCCTGCGAACGAGGGATGCGCACGATGCGCCTGACAATGATGAAGAATCGCAGCTTGTGGTCTTTGATACCGCAAAGGGCAATGCCATGCGGATCTTTGCTACAACACGTTCGTGGAATGTGCAGCAGGGCTGCATGCTGCAATGGCTGGGGCCGGACTTGAGTGAGCAGGTCATTTACAACGATTTCAGAAATGGCAGGTACTGCGCTGTGATTCATGAAATGCAGACAGACGAGGAGCGGGAACTGCCCATGCCGGTGTATGCGGTGTCGCCGGACGGAAGCTTCGCGCTCACACTGGATTTCGGCCGTCTGCATCGTCTGCGCCCCGGCTACGGCTATTGCAACCTTCCTGATGAGACCGCAGATGAACCCTGTCCTGACAAGCCATGCATCTGGCGCATGGACATAAATACAGGAAAGTGTGATCCACTGTTCACCTATAAGGAAATTGCCGCATTTG
>CAYUZP010000173.1:0-4147 GCA_964449655.1 uncultured Oscillospiraceae bacterium | reverse complement strand
GAATATATGGGACAGGTGAAAATCGGGCTTATGTTGATGTTAAGCATGGTATTGCTCACAGCATACCCGATGGCTCAGGCAATGGAAGAGGTGCCAGTACTGGATCTTGAAGCGGATCCGGTCACCGTTCAGGTTCCTGAGCAGGTTGGCCCGCAGACGTCCACTACGCCGGAGTTGTCGACTGATCCGGAACAGTTGGCGGAAACTGAGCCGCCGATCTCAGCGCCGGAATCAACGCCTGAACCTGAGATAACGGATCCCGAAAGGCCACTTGTCACTGAAACGCCTGTCGAATCGGAGACGTCGGTTGCTCATGAGTCGATGCAACCGGAGACCATGGCCATTCCCGAGATGACGCCCAGCCCTGAAACGCAAGCTTTGGAATCGTTGATCGAGCAGCCAAAGCAAGCAGCAGAGTCGACCGAAGAGCCCCTGTTTTCAAGAGGCTATGCGTGGGTGGATGCGGACACAACAGTCTATATGTCGAGCGAGATGGCAGATGTGCTTGGCGAATTTGATGCTGTATCCGGCGTGTATGTCGATGGACGGATATGCACTGCGGTTATCGGGCAGGATGTGATGACGATCTATTTTGTCGCGCGGAACGAGGGAAGAATCGGCTTTGTCTATGCGCAGAATGTGACACCGATGAGCACAGCGGAATCAGATGAGTATGCCGCGCAGCATCCGTATTGTGTTTGGGTCAACGGCAAGGCGTTGGGTGAATCGTCATTCATATCCATTGGCTTATGATATGACGTCAAACTTATAGATTTAAACTTAATAAATAGAGCTGAGGAAAACCCCTTCAGCTCCCGTATTTTTTTATGATTTATCCGAAGACATGCGCTATTAAAACCTGTGTGGTGCGTTTGCTGCAATAAAGCGCACGGAATGGACGTCCATATATATTTTGCTTCTGTCTGCTGTGCATTAGGCGCAATAATTGGGTCAGCACTGATCCGTCCTTCGGACTTAATGCTTAAAATGCCGCATGCCTGTGAACACCATTGCGATTCCATGCCTATTGCATGCGTCGATGGAGTCCTGATCACGGACGGAGCCACCGGGCTGTATGATGCAGCTGATCCCGGCTTTTGCACAGGCTTCGACGCAGTCGTCGAACGGGAAAAAAGCGTCGCTTGCCAGTGCCGCGCCGACGGCTTTTTTGCCGCTTCGCTCAATGGCCATTTGCGTGGACCAGATGCGATTGACCTGTCCTGGCCCGATCCCAAGGCTCTGATTGTTGCGCGCAATCGCGATCGCATTGGATTTCGCGTGTTTGACGATCTTGAAGGCGAGTAGCAGATCATTCATCTGTTCAGGTGTCGGCGTTTTCTCTGTGACGACCTTCAGCGCAGCGCTGTCAGGAAGCAGCTTGTCGTCGATCTCCTGTACGAGCATGCCGCCGGCCACTTTGCGCATGCCAAGTTCTCCCTTTGGATAGGAGCGAATCGTCGTATCGAGTGTAAGCAGGCGCAGGTTCTTCTTTTGTGTGAGTATGGAAAGCGCGCCATCGGTAAATTCCGGTGCGACGATGATCTCCAGAAAGATCTGGCTCATCTGTTCGGCTGTCGCCTCGTCCACCGTCGCGTTTGTCACGACAATGCCGCCGAACACGCTGATCGGGTCGGCTTCATATGCCAATCTGTACGCCTCGCTGACTTCGTTCGCCAGGCCCACACCGCACGGATTGCCATGCTTGACCGCGACAACAGCCGTCGTATCGAATTCTCTCAACAGCTCAAGCGCGCCATTGGTGTCGTTGATATTATTATAAGAAAGCGCTTTGCCATGGAGCTGCTTTGCCGCGGGAAGCGTCCCCGCAATATCGCCCAGATCGCGGTAGAACGCGGCTTTCTGATGCGGATTCTCGCCGTAACGCATCTCCTGCACTTTTTCAAATGTGACAGTCAGTTTCTGTGGAAATTCGTACTCCTGCGCGTCCACGAGCTGATTGCGCAGATACTGCTCTATCATGCAGTCATACTGCGCCGTATGCTCAAAGACTTTATATTGCAGATATCGCTTGGTTTTTAAAGAGATGTCGCCTGTCCTTTCGAACTCACTGAGCACGCGCTCATAGTCTGCGGGATCGATGATGACGACGACGTCCTGCGCGTTTTTGGCGGCGGCACGAAGCATGGCTGGACCGCCGATATCGATGTTTTCAATGGCTTCGTCGAATGTGACATTGGGCTTCTCGATGGTCGCGCGGAACGGATACAGGTTGATGACCACCATGTCGATCGGCTCTATACCGAGCGCTTCGAGCTGTGCCATGTGCTCCGGATTGCTGCGCACGGCGAGCAAACCCGCATGGATCGCCGGATGGAGCGTCTTTACCCGGCCGTCGAGACATTCGGGAAAACCGGTGACGTCGCTGACTGCGGTGACCGGTATGCCTGCCTCGGTGATGGCTTTCATGGTGCCACCCGTGGACAACAGCGTGACGCCCTTGGCCGAGAGCCGAGAGGCGAGTTCGACGATGCCTGTCTTGTCCGACACGCTCAAAATTGCGCGCTTGATCATGATCCCTTTCTCCTTTTCTATCGTCCTGCGCTGCCTGTTTTTGGGAACGAGGCGGAAAACAGCGGATGCGCTGAACGCGTGAACAGCCCTGCGCGATCAGGGAAAGAGAGCGATTGGCGTATGCTTTGCCAAACGTGCTGTTCTCTCTAAGTTGAAATAACAGACCTCTGTGCTGCACTGCGGCTGTCGGCCTGAGATGGATTTGCTGTTACATCCGAAGAAAGCCGATGGGCTTTTTTCCTTGCGTTGAGCATAGAGCTTGGGCGCGGTCCATGAAACCGCTCTCAAATATCCCTGCCCAGAAGGTAACAATCCGTGCGCACCCATTCAAATTCACAGCGCTTGAACATCCGCATGGCGCTCGCATTGCGCCGCACGGCGTTTGCACAGAGATATGCGATGTTCTGTGCGCGCAGCGCTTCTGTGGCCTCCTCGATCAGCGAAGAAGCGACACCGCGCCCGCGCCACTTTTTTTCGGCACAGACCATTTCCAGCACGGATTCATTCTGCCGTCCGGTCACGAGGATCGCTCCGACGAAATCAGAGCCGTAATACAGCTCGCGCGCAAAGAAACCGGGTTCGTGCATGCGCGCCTCAAGCCATTCGCTGGCATGCTCCTCGTAGCCGTAGTTCACGAGCTTCGAAAGAAATTCCTCGCGCCGTACGCGTGTGCGCAGATCCACATCGACACTCTGCGTGCCCACGGGGTTGTAATACCGGCGGCGTCCATTGTTTGGGTCGATGGGCAGTACGAAAAACTCGTCTCCATCGAAGTCGTCAAAGCCCATGCCTGTGAAGTATGCGTGCCGATCCTCGTCGTCGATGGCGCAGCGCGTGAACAGACGCGCGGGCATCGACTTATGCTCCGCGACGATAGATGAAGCGCGGGCGGTCAATGCACCAAAGAGCGTATCGCGGGCTACGGGGTGCGCGTCCATCGCCATCTCGATGACCAACGGCCGACTTGGAAACATGTTGCGCAGAACGCGAAACTGCAGCCAGCCCGAGCCGATTTCCACACCTACATCATCGATGACAATAAATGCATTCTCCTTTAGCGCGCCGCCAATGCCTTTGACGGGTTGATAGATTCTCATAAGATTTCCTCAATTCAAGGGGCGGGGGAGAGGGCTCAACCGCCCGTGCTGTGCGCCGCGGCGGCGTACCGCCCCGTTGACGTGTCATTTTTGTCCATTATAGCACATGAACCCGTCTTTCATCTACTCCTAATTTGCCTGCACAGCACAATTGAACGCTCCGAAGAAGAATGATCGACCTTGAGCACGCGCGGTCAGCGCTTGCGGTGCATTCCTTCAATAATTTAGGCGCGTTTTTTCGATGATAACGCAATGGTCGATTTGCTTGACAGTGAATGCGTGTTGTGACGCAGAATGCTGGATTTATTGTGAGCTGCCGGATGCAAAATGTGGTTTTCAGCACGACGAATTTTTCCCAATCGATATCAACAGGATTAAACATGGAAAGCGAAAAAGACGATATCCTATAAGTGGGCTTTTTGCGTAAATTGCAATCACAAGTTGAACACTTGACTGCCTGAATCTTGAAATTTGAATCATCCATAGCGCTCCATAGGCGATGTGCTGCTTGCAGCCCT
>CAYUZP010000172.1:0-4166 GCA_964449655.1 uncultured Oscillospiraceae bacterium | reverse complement strand
GCTTTTTTCAAGGGTGGTACGGCAGCACTGGTCGGTAGATAGACGTAACGTTTAAAGAAGACGCCCACAGGACAAGACAGCGGCACAGAACCTGAACATCATCAATCAATGAGTTTGTCCATTTTAAAACTGCTGCAGGTAGGGAATAAAAAAAGATAAAAGATACATGAAGAAAAAGAGATTTTACATCAGCATGAAAACAGAGGAATACTTGGAACAGATTATAAAACTAAGGCAATTCCGCACAAAAAGACATCTGGCAGGCGGATGAGTTTTACGTCAGCTGCGATTGCAAATGGCGGAGGATTACTGGGCGTAAATCGAGAAATTTGCAAGAAACGGGTGGCGGAAAAACATCACATGACACTCCGCCTATTTGTGCGGTGTTGCCCTAAAAAAACACCAGCAGGAATTGGGATTGTAAAACATTCATGCGGTTGTCCTGAAAAATCGACGCTTTCACTTGCATTTTTGGGTGGGCTGTGTTATAATCATTTCTGTTGGTTTATTGACTTCAGGCGAGGAGGTGATTTCGTTGCCGAATATTAAGTCCGCGATCAAGCGCGTGAGCGTCACCAAGCACAAGACCATACGCAACCGGATGGTCAAGTCCGCCACAAAGACCGCGCTCAAGAAATTTGATACCGCTGCGGCTGCAAAGACCGCGACACCCGAGATGCTCAGTGCCGCCTCCGCCGCTGTCGATAAAGCTGCCGCAAAGGGCGTTATCTCTAAGAATGCCGCGAACCGTCAGAAGGCTCGCATGGCCCGTGAGTTGGCCAAAGCCGCCGAGTGAGTAGCAAGCTCATCCCTCCCTGCGGGAGGGTTTTTCTTTATCGACCCACAAGCCGCCATGATGCCGCGCGGTCTTTCCGCGCTGAAAGGAGCCGCACATGAAAACCACCAGACAGCAGGTTCTGTCCATTCTCTCACGCATGCTCAAGGACGGCACGCTGCCAAAGGATCGTCCGATCTCCATATTCATCGCGCAGCCCGATCAGACCGCGCCAAGGCAGCTTGTCATCATACCGAAGCCTGACCGCGCGCTCGTCAAGACCAGCCGGCTTCCGTTTGCCCGTCCGATGTCCTTTGAGTGGTGGGAACTCACATGACGAGCGCTAGCGTCGTCGCACACAAACAAAGCATCTGTACTGTCCTTTCGAGCGCGGGGACAGTTTTTTGTCATCATTAATAAATGCCCGCATCGATCAACAGCGATGATTTCCTGTACGCCAAAAAGGAGCAGACATCCCCACTCCACAAACCGATTAAAACCGAACGAGTTTCAGATACCGCGCGAGTGCGTCTCTCCAATCAGGCAACGGCGTAAATCCATTTTCCACGATCTTCGACCGATCGAGCCGCCCATTGATGGGTCGTGTTGCGCCATGCATCTCATAACGCTCGGTTGAAACCGGCACAACCTTCGCATGAAGCCCCGCCTGCCTTAAGATCTCCTCTGTAAACGCCGCACGAGAGATGTATCCACCCTCGTTCGTCACATGATAAAACCCATATTTCTCTGTTTCAAGCATGTCTATGAGCAGCCGCGCCAGGTCAAACGTGTATGTCGGCGTCCCGATCTGATCATCCACCACTTCAATCTCCCTGCGCGTCTTGCCCAATTTCAGCATCGTCTTGACAAAGTTTTTTCCATTCACGCCAAACACCCACGATATGCGCACGATGAAATAGCGTTCAAGGTTCTCCGTCACCGCCATTTCGCCCTCCAGCTTCGTCTGGCCGTAGACATTCAGCGGGGCAAAATCGCGACAATCCGGTTTCCAAGGCTCCACGCCTTTCCCATTGAATACATAATCCGTGCTCGTGTAGATGAGTTTGCACCGCTGTCTAGCGCATGCCTCGGCAATCGAGCGGGTGCCCTCGGCGTTGACCCTGTGAACCATCTCCCTGTTTTCCGGCATTTCCGCCAGATCCACCGCGGTCCAGGCCGCACAATGCACCACAGCCTCCGGCGCAACATCGAGCATCACGCGGTGAACCGCATCTCGATCGGTGATATCCAGCTGTATAAAGGGCGCATGAACCACCGGCGTTCCGTCGTCAATGCCGTGATATGCTTCAAGCTTGTCGCTGCCGATCGCTTCGTGACCGCGTGTCAGCAGCTCATTCATCACGTCATGCCCAAGCTGCCCGGACACACCCGTCACAAACACTCTCATATTGTCGATTCACCTCGCTCCCCCAGCCGGCAAAATCTAAGCTTCACAGGAAATCCGCTATCCAATTCCCCGCGAGCTTTTCTCCGAATCGCGAACAGAATCGGCTTGTACAATTCCTCAAATCTCACCAAAGACGAAGTTGCAGTCGCTATCCTCAAGCAGAGGGGATGCCATGTCCTTCTGTGAAAGAATGGGCTGCTCGACACCCCATTTTACGCCGATGGCCGGATCGTCATAGCGTATGCCTCTGTCGCACTCCTTGCTGTAGAGGTTATCCACTTTATAACAGAATTCGACGTCGTTTGTCAGCGTCAAAAAGCCATGGCCAAAGCCCCGCGGCAGATACAGCATGCGCCTGTTTTCCTCGTTCAGCTCGGTCGCAATCCACTGCCTGTATGTCGGACTGCCGCGGCGAAGATCCACGGCGACATCCATCACAGCGCCGCGGTTCACGCGAACGAGCTTCGCCTGCGCCATCGGCGCGTTCTGGAAGTGAATGCCGCGCAGCACGCCTTTTTTGGCGGAAAACGATTGGTTGTCCTGCACAAAGACCGCATCGATGCCGATCTCCGCCATCGCCTGGGTCGAATAGGTCTCCATAAAATACCCGCGCTGGTCGCCGTGCACGACGGGTTCGATGATGTATACGCCCGGCAGCGCCGTATCGATCCTCTTCATAATATCCTTGAATGCCCTTTCCTCGCCTTGATCGCAAACCGCATCGGTTCCTTGCGGTAATTAAAAAGCCTGTCAATAGTGCACTTTTCCTTCCGCGACGGCCTTCAGGTGTTCGCCGTATGGACTCTTCCCATAGCGATCCGCTGAACGCATCAGCTCCTGGCGATCGATCCATCCGTGTCTGTATGCGATCTCCTCGGGCGCTGAGATCTTGATCCCCTGCCGCTGCTCGATCATGCGCACAAAATCCGCGGCATCTACGAGGCTGTCCATCGTGCCGGTGTCCAGCCACGCAAAGCCGCGGCCCAGCAACTTGACATCCAGAATTCCGCGCTTCAGATACATCTCGTTGAGCGCTGTGATCTCCAATTCACCCCGCCATGAAGGCTTCACTTCATGCGCAAGCATGCTCACGCCCGCAGGATAAAAATACAGTCCCGTCACAGCATATGCGCTCTTGGGCACCTTTGGCTTCTCCTCGATGGAGATGACCTTGCCGCTTTCATCGAATTCGACGACGCCAAAGCGCTCCGGATCGACGACATAATAGCCAAATATCGTAGCGCGTTTCCGCTCGACGGCATTTTCGGCGGCGTCCTGCAGTATCCTGCTGAACGCGTTGCCATAGAAGATGTTGTCTCCCAGCACCATCGCACAGGCGTCATCACCGATAAAATCCTCGCCCAACAGGAAAGCCTGCGCGAGGCCGTCAGGGGAAGGCTGCACTTTATATGAGAGATTTACGCCAAACTCGTGCCCGTCTTCAAGCAGATGCTCAAACCGCGGCGTGTCCTCCGGCGTTGAGATGATCAGTATATCCCGTATCCCCGCGAGCATGAGGGTGGACAGCGGGTAATAGATCATCGGTTTGTCATAGACGGGCAAAAGCTGTTTGCTCGTGACCATGGTCAGCGGATACAGGCGGGTGCCCGCGCCTCCTGCCAGGATGATGCCTTTGATCATGATGCACCTCTCTTCCCCCAATGCTTTTGCGGCGAGCTGAACAGTGTCTATTTCGCTCTATTCTCCGTGAATCCGTTTTTTGTGCATATTTTAAGTCAAACGCACATATACGAGTTTATTATATATCATTTTTCAGGAATACACAAGCGCAACACGTATGATTTTCCATACTTTCATGCGGATTCGTCAAATTATTACAAATTCGTAATAGAAATTTGAACGATCATGCAATATATTGCGCTGTTGTGCCTCAACTATGACATTATTATCGCATTTGCGGAATCATTAAGGCACCACCGCATAATAGCGTTCTATGGAAATTCAGCAGAGGTTATGTTGGCA
>CAYUZP010000171.1:0-4206 GCA_964449655.1 uncultured Oscillospiraceae bacterium | reverse complement strand
ATTCTCGGCAAGCGTGTCTGTTGCCTGTTAAGCGTATACAAACAGTAAAGCTTGTAAACCGCTTGACAGGAATGTCCTCTTGTATCAATCAGTGTATAAGACCTGATGGAAACGCTGCTTTCCATCCCAACCCAAAGTTTAGCTGACCCTCCGGTCATATGGACATCACGAACAAGCATGACTGCTATCCCGAGCGAAATGGTCGCTTAAATCAACCGATCGATGGTAATGAACCTATATCGGGAGGAAATGCCAGGCCGCACGCAAGGGCCAGGGATATGAAGAGACAATAAGGCTGCCGCGCCCGGGAATCGCTTGAGCGCGGCGGTCCATTTTAAAGGGCGATTTGACCGTGTCGTCAAAGAGGAGGCGACAAAAATCAATTATCTTGCCATAGACATCGGCGCGTCCTCCGGACGGCATATGCTCAGCAGCGTGCGGGATGGACGCATCACGATAGAGGAGATCTACCGGTTTCCAAACCAGCAGTTAAGACGCGGCGGGCACGACTGTTGGGACATAGAAAACCTTTGGCGCGGCGTCGTCGAGGGGCTCATCGCCTGCAAAGCGCGCGGAAGGATTCCCGATTACATAGGCATTGACACGTGGGGAGTCGACTTTGTGCTCCTTGACGGCGAAGGCAAACCGCTGGGCGACGCGGTCTCCTATCGCGACAGCCGCACGCGGGGCATGGACGAGATCGCGGGCATATCGCGGCGCGAGCTCTACGCGCGAACCGGCATACAGTTTCAGCCGTTCAACACGCTCTATCAACTGTTGGCCTTGCGGCGCGAGCATCCCGAGCAGATCGAGCGCGCCGAATCCCTGCTGATGATTCCGGACATGTTGAGCGCCCTGCTGACCGGCGAAATGCGGCAGGAATACACGAACGCGACGACGACGGGGCTGGTCAACGCGCGGGACAGATGTTGGGACAGGCAGATCATAGAGCGCCTGGGGCTGCCGGGGCGTCAATTTAAACCGCTGTCCATGCCGGGCGACGTGGTCGGCGAGCTTTCGCCCCCTATACGGGAACGCGTGGGCTTTAACAGCCGTGTCGTCCTTCCGGCGACGCATGATACCGGTTCAGCATTCCTCGCCGTGCCCGCGCGGGATGAGCGCAGCGTATTCCTCTCCAGCGGCACGTGGAGCCTATTGGGCGCGGAGAATGCGCAGCCCATCACGAGCGAGGAGAGTCGCGAGGCGAACTTCACCAACGAGGGCGGCGCGTTTAATACCTATCGCTATCTCAAAAACATCATGGGGCTGTGGATGATCCAGTGTGTCAGGCGCGAATTGAGCGGCACAGCCTATGTGGCGGGGACGAAAAGCGCGCACGCGGACGGCAGGCAATGGTCCTTTGAGGAGCTTTCGGGCGAGGCGCGAAAAGCCGAGGACTTTGTTGCCCGCGTGAACACGGACGATCCCCGCTTTTTATCCCCGGCGAGCATGATCGACGCGGTGCGGGAGGCGTGTGAAGAGGCGCGTCAGCGCATACCGCAGACGGTGGGCGAGATCATGCGCACGCTCTATCTATCGCTTGCCACCGATTACAGGGACGCCATCGGTGCGCTTGACCGTCTGACCGGCATACGTCACAGGGACATACACATCGTGGGCGGCGGCTGTCAGGACGATGTGCTCAACCAGCTGACCGCGAACATCACGGGGCTGCCCGTGTACGCCGGTCCCGTGGAGGGCACGGCCATAGGCAACCTGCTCGTGCAGATGATCGCGGGGGGCGAGTTTCGCGACTTGCGCGAGGCGCGCGACGCGGTCAGGGAGAGCTTTTTCGTCAGGGAATACGATCCTCAAACGACAAGGAGGTCTTGCGATGTTTGTTGAGACGCGTGCCCGGGTCGGCGTGTTCGCCATCGCCTTGGGCGCATATCTGCCGCAGTTTCCCTCGCTCGTCCCCGAGTTTGAGGGACAGTACGCGCATTTTAAGACGATGATTCCGGACAGCGTGGAGCGCATTGACGGCGGCATCGTCACCACCAAGGAAGCCGCGCAGGAGGCGGGAGACCGCTTCAGGGCCGCGGATGTGGATCTGGTGATCGTGCAGCTGCTCACGTATGCCACATCCTACAACATGCTGCCCGCGGTGCGCGACGTCGATGTGCCCATCGTGCTCGTGAACCTTCAAAAGAAGGCCGCGCCCGACTATGCCAACACGGATACAGCCACATGGCTGGGGGAATTGTATGCGTGCGGCGCGGTAGGCGAGATGACGGCTGATTTGGAGCGTGCGGGCAAGAGATATGCTGTAATCACAGGTGTTGTGGAGGGCGGAGACGAAATCGCGCAGAAAGAGATCGAAGAGTGGTGCAGGGCTGCGCAGGTTCGGAGGCGCTTTCGGGATACGAATCTCGCGCAGATCGGCAAGCCCTATCCCGGCATGATGGATCTGTACATCGACGAGACGAATCTCTATCACAGGATGGGGCTGTACACGAAATCGTTTGACTGGGAGAAGATGTGGGCCATCGCCGATCCCATAGACGACGAGCGCGAAATACGCGAAAAGGCGGAGGACATCCTTTCGACATTTGACATCGAGGGCGGCGGTACGATCGAGACGGTTCATGACATGGCGAAATACGTCGTCGCGTTTGAGCGCTGGGTGAAAGGGGAGCGTTTGGGCTTTGTGGCCTCGCATTACGACGGCTTTGCGCGCGGTGTGGCCGGAAAGCTTGACAGCATGCTCATACCCGCGTTCTCCATGCTCATCAAGGAGGGCACGGCGTGCGCTGTGGAGGGCGACATCAAGGTCGCGATGGCCATGGGCATACTCAAGACGATTTCGGGCACGGGACAGCTCTCGGAGATGTATTCGATCGACTTTAACGAGGATCTGTGCATCATCGGTCACAGCGGTTCGGGCGATCCGGCGTTCTCGCAGGCGCGAAAGCCGACGATGAAGTTCGTGCCGGTCTTTCACGGCAAGACGGGCTCGGGGTATCTGACGCAGTTCTATCCGCCCGCGGGGCCGGTCACTTATTTGGCCATCACGCAGGATCGAGACGGGCATTTCCGTTTCGTCGCGGCGGAGGGCGTCAACGAGGAAGGGCCGATATTCACGTTCGGCGATACCAACATGCGCACGCGCTTTGCCTGTGGCGCGCGATCGTTCGTGAATCGGTGGAGCGAGGCCGGGCCGACGCACCACATGGCCGCCGCCGTGGGCAGGCATGTCGATACGCTGGTCAAGGTCGCCAAGAGCTTCGACGTGCCGATACAGGTCATCGTACGGTAAGGGGGAATGCGCGCGATGAAGATCACAGAGGCTGGCTTTGTGCGGGGCTTTATCCGCATGGCCAACGACGGCTGGGAACAGGGCTGGCATGAGCGCAACGGCGGCAATCTCTCCTATCGCATCAAGCCGGAAGAGGTGGAGTCGATTTTGGAAGCGCTTGGGGAGGGCGAATGGCGGGAGATCGGCGCCGATGTGCCCGCGCTGGCCGGGGAGCACTTCCTTGTCACGGGTTCGGGCAAGTTCATGCGCAATGTCGCCGTCGATCCCGAGGGCTCGCTGTGCATACTGGAGCTTGACGGCAGCGGCACGCGCTACCGCATCCGTTGGGGGCTTTGTCATGGCGGGAGACCGACGAGCGAACTGCCCACGCATCTGATGAACCACGAGGTGAAAGCGCTTGTGACGAACGGAAAAACGCGGGTCGTCTATCACGCGCATCCGGCGAACACGATCGCGCTGACCTTTGTGCTGCCGCTTTGTGACGAGGTCTTTACCAGGGAGCTTTGGGAGATGGCCGCGGAATGCCCGGTGGTCTTTCCGGACGGCGTGGGCGTCGTGCCGTTCATGGTTCCCGGCGGGCTGGAGATCGCCAAGGCGACGGCGGAGCTGATGCGGACATACGATGTGGCCATATGGGCGCACCACGGCATGTTCTGCGCGGGCGAGGACTTTGACCAGACGTTTGGGCTCATGCACACGGTGGAAAAGTCCGCGGAGATCCTCGTCAAGGTCTTGTCGATGGGCGGAAAGCGGCAGACCGTTCAGCCCGAGGCGTTTCGCAGTCTCGCAAAGCGCTTTAACGTCACGCTGCCCGAGCGGTTTTTGTACGAGAAGGAGACGTGAGGGGCAGGTTGAGAAGCAATGGGGTGCGGGGATTAGAAGACCACAAATAAGGTTTTGATGAACACGACCATTGTTTAAACAGGACAGGCTGGTTATACAGCCCCTGC